>NZ_CP046508.1:4905000-5219000 GCF_017161115.1 Variovorax sp. RKNM96
TCCGTGTCGGCCTTCACGGGCCTGGGCAGCAACATCGCCTATTGCGCAGCCAAGGCGGCGCTCGACACGATGACGGTGTCGATGGCCAGGGCCTTCGGTCCCGTGCGCTTCGTGAGCGTCTCTCCCGCGGCGGTCGACACCGACTTCGTGCAGGGCCGCAACCGCGACGACCTGCTGAAGAAGGCGGCCGCCACGCCGCTCGGGCGCATCGTCACGCCGGAGGACGTGGCGCTCGCCGTGCTCGCGTGCGTGATGCACCTGCGCACGGCCACGGGCACGCGGATCGTCATCGACGGAGGGCACAGCCTGTGAAGGGCGCAGCCGCTGCAACCATGCTTGTCGAACAACGCACCTACACCACCCATCCCGGCCAGTGGCGCGCCTACCTGTCGCTGTACGAGGCCAAGGGGCTGGCCATCCAGCGCCGCATCCTCGGGCGGATGGTCGGCTACTACCGCACCGAGACCGGCCCGCTCAACCAGGTGATCCACATGTGGGCCTACCTGGACATGAACGAGCGCGCCGAGCGACGCGAACTGCTGATGGCCGACCCGGGGTGGAAGGCCTACGTGGTGGAGATGCTGCCGCTGCTGCAGAGCCAGGAATCGAAGATCCTGCTGCCGGCGTCCTTCTTCACGCCGCAGTGGCAGCAGGACTGACGACCATGGCAACACAAACGGACCAGGCCGATGCGGCGCCCGAGTACCAGAGCGGATTCGGCAACCAGTTCGCCAGCGAGGCGCTTCCGGGCGCCTTGCCCGTCGGCCGCAATTCGCCGCAGCAGGCGCCGCTGGGCCTGTATGCCGAGCTGCTGTCCGGCACGGCCTTCACCGCACCGCGCGACCGCAACCTGCGCACCTGGATGTACCGGCGGCGCCCCAGCGCCATGCACGAAGCCTTCGCGCGCATCGACGACGGCGGCTGGCGCAGCGGCCCGTTCACCGAAGCGGAAACGCCGGCCAACCGGCTGCGCTGGAACCCCTGGCCGATGCCGGCCGCGGGCACGGACTTCGTCGGCGGCATGCTGACCGTCGCCGGCAACGGCGAGCCGCATGCGCAGACGGGCTCGGCGGTGCACGTCTACCGCGCGAACCGCTCGATGGAGGGACGCTATCTCGTGAATTCGGACGGCGAACTGCTGATCGTGCCGCAGTCCGGTGCGCTGCTGATCCACACCGAACTGGGTCGGCTCCACGTCGCACCCGGCGAGATCGCGCTGGTGCCGCGCGGCATGCGCTTTCGGGTTGCGCTGCCGGACGGCGAGGCGCGCGGCTATGTCTGCGAGAACTACGGCACGCCCTTCCGCCTGCCGGAGCTGGGGCCGATCGGATCGAACGGGCTCGCGAACGCACGCGACTTCCTGGCGCCCGTCGCGGCGTTCGAGGAAGACGCCGGGCCCGTGCGCATCGTCAACAAGTTCATGGGCCACCTCTGGGAAGGCGGGCAGGCGAGCACGCCGCTGGACGTGGTCGCGTGGCACGGCAACCTCGTGCCCTGCAAGTACGACCTCGCGCGGTTCATGGCCATCGGCACGATCAGCTTCGACCATCCCGATCCGTCGATCTACACGGTGCTGACCTCGGGCAGCGACACGCCCGGCGTCGCCAACTGCGATTTCGTGATCTTCCCGCCGCGCTGGCTGGTGGCGGAAGACACCTTCCGCCCACCCTGGTTCCATCGCAACGTGATGAGCGAGCTGATGGGCCTCGTGCGCGGCGTCTACGACGCGAAGGCCGAGGGCTTCGTGCCCGGCGGCGTGAGCCTGCACAACTGCATGCTGCCGCACGGCCCCGACGCCGCCACCTTCGAGCGCGCGAGCACCGCCGAACTCGCGCCGCACCGCCTGGCCGACACGCTGGCCTTCATGTTCGAGAGCCGCCATGTGTTCCGGCCCACGGCGCAGGCGCTGGTCGCGGCGAACCTGCAGCCGAACTACGACGCGGTGTGGAAGGGGTTCAAGGCCGGCGACGCATGACGACAGGAGACAGCAAGCGCTACGGGGTCTCGCCCTCCTGCCGAACGCCGTCCAGCAAGGTCATGCGGAAGATCTCGACCAGCGGCCGCAGGTTGACGTTGTGCCAGGCCGCCCACAGCGGCGTCCTGTAGGTGAACCATGGCAGCTCGCGCAGCACCACGCCGGCCGGCGCATGGTGGCGCAGGCTGCGCTGCACCATCGCCACGCCAAGGCCCGCGGCCACCAGCCCCAGCGCGGTGAGCGGCTCGGCGGCCTCCATCGAGATGTTCGGCGTGAACCCGGCCTTGGCGCATGCGGCGACGAAGCCGTCGTGCGTGAGCGCGCTCTCCTTTTGCTGCACCGCGATCCACTCCAGCTTTCCGAGCGCGGCCGGCGTCAGCTTTGTGGCCGATGCGAGCGGATGCGATTCGGGCAGTGCCAGCAGCATCGGATCGCTCGACAGCAACGCACCCTTCAGGTCGGGGTCGTTCGCCAGCGGCGGCTCGCACACCAGCGCGATGTCCAGGCTGCGCTGCCGCAACCCCTCGAGCTGGTCCGCCGACTGCTGGTTGTAGAGCGCGATGTGCACCGCGGGCCGCGTGGCGCGCAGGGTGCGCAGCGCATCGGACAGCACGCCGGAGTGCATGGCGTTCTCGATGTAGCCGATGCACAGGCCGCCCTCGTCGCCGCGCCCCAGCCGGCGCGCCAGTGACTCCAGGCGGTTGGCATGCGTCAGCAGCGCCCGCGCCTCCGCGAGGAAGGTGCGGCCGTCGGCCGTGAGGCGGATGCGCTGCTGGCTGCGCTCGAACAGCACGAGGCCGAGCCGCTCTTCCAGTTGCGCGATCTGGCGGCTCAGCGGGGACTGGGAGATGTGCAGCCGCTCGGCGGCACGGCCGACGTGCTCGTCTTCCGCGACGGCGACGAAGTAGTGGAGTTGGCGGATGTCCAGCATTTAAGACCCGTGAAGACTCAAGTTGGACGAATTATGTCTTGGACAGACTCAACACCGAAACCTACAGTGAACCCATCCGACAACCAACAAGGACTTTCTTTCATGAGCATCAAGGACAAACTCCCCGGCCTCCTGGGCTTCGGAACCGCCCCGCTGGGCAACATGTTCCGCAACATCCCCGAGGCCGAAGCCCTGGCCACGGTCGATGCGGCCTGGGACCACGGCATCCGCTATTTCGACACGGCGCCTTTCTACGGCGCGGGCCTGGCCGAGATCCGCCTCGGCGCGGCACTGGCGAAGCACCGGCGCGACGACTACGTGCTCAGCACCAAGGTCGGCCGCCTCGTGCTGGACGAAACCGAAGAGACGACCACGCGCGACCTCGGCGAAAAGGGCGGGCTTTTCGAATTCGGCCGGCCGAACAAGCTGGTCAACGACTATTCGGCGGAAGCGACCCTGCGCTCGATCGAGGACAGCTTGAAGCGCCTGAACACCGACCGGCTGGACATCGTCTGGGTACACGACATCGCCCAGGACTTCTACGGCGACGAATGGCTCGCGCAGTTCGAAATCGCCCGCAAGGGGGCCTTCCGCGTGCTGACCCGCCTGCGCGAGGAAGGCGTGATCAAGGCCTGGGGCCTCGGGGTCAACCGCGTGGAGCCGTGCGAGCTGACGCTGGACCTGAGCGAGGCCAAGCCCGACGGCTTCCTGCTGGCCGGCCGCTACACGCTGCTGGACCACGAACGCGCCCTGCAGCGCCTGATGCCCGCCGCCGCGAAGCAGAACGTGGACATCGTCGTGGGCGGCCCGTACAGCTCGGGCATCCTGGCCGGCGGCACGCACTTCGAGTACCAGAAGGCATCGCCGGAAATCATCGCCAAGGTCGAGCGCATCAAGGCGGTGGCCGAGCGCCATCGGGTCGGCATCAAGGCCGCCGCGCTGCAGTTCTCACTGGCCAATCCGGCGGTGGCGGCCGTGATTCCCGGAGCGAGCCGTCCCGAGCGCATCGCCGAAGACCAGGCGGCGCTGGCCGCGGTGATTCCCGCGGCGTTCTGGGACGAGATGCGCGCGCAGAAGCTCATCGCAGCCGATGCGCCGACGCCGGCAGACCGCAAGGGAAAGTAAGAAGCCCGCCTCCTGCCACCGTCCTACAGGCTCGGAACAGGAGCTTCGGTACGGTGGGATTCAACCGCCCGGCATCCGTCCCGGGAACAACCTGGAAAGCTCACCATGAAGAAGATCGAACAAGACGCGGACTGGTATCCGTCCGTGTACGGCAAGGACGACGAGATCGGGGCCGCGAACCTGCTGACGCCCGATGTCCTGTTGCAGGCCGTCGGGCTGGTCAGGAAAGGAAAGGCCCTGCCGCTCGCGGTCGAGGTCAACCGGGAAACGCCGGCGTTCCGCCATCGCAGCTTCAAGCTGTTCAATGTGCAGCCGGGCCAGCAGGCGGGCCTGTCGACCGGGCCCAACAAGTTCACCTTCAACGACGAGTTGGTGGAGGGCTGGACGGGCGTCGGAACGCAGCTCAACGGCATCGGCCACATCGGCATCGACAACGTCTACTACAACGGCAACAAGGCGGCCGATTTCGTGACCATCGAGGGCGTGAAGAAGCTGGGCATCGAGAAGGTGCCGCCCATGGTCACGCGGGGCGTGGTGCTGGACATGGCCGCGCACTACAAGCAGCCCATCGTGTCGGAAACCACCGAGTTCAGCGTGGCGGACATCGAGGCCGTGCTGCAGAAAGCCGGCCTGACCTTGAGAAAGGGCGATGTCGTCCTGTTCAACACCGGCTGGCTGGAATTGATCGGCAAGGACGACAAGCGCTTCCTCGAAGCCGAGCCCGGCATCGGCATGGAAGCCGCGCGCTGGCTGGCCGAGCGGCAGATCGTGGCCTTCGGCGGCGACACCTGGGCGTCCGAGATCTACCCCGGCAAGAGCGGGGAAGAATTTCCCGTCAACCAGTTCATGCTGGCCAAGCACGGCATCTACAACCTCGAGCTGATCGACACGCGGGCGCTGCTGCGCGAGGGCGTTCGCGAGTTCCTGTTCGTGCTGGGCCAGCCGCTGTACACCGGCTCGACGCAGGTGAACATCAACCCGGTGGCGATCTTCTGACTAGGCCGCGACCGCCATGCGGCCGCGCGCAATACCCAGCCGCGCCGGCGAGACGTACTGCTCGCGGTAGATCTCGAAGGGCATGGTGTCGGCCGCCTCGATGCGCTTTTGCTCCTGGATCGACTCGGCGGTCATGCGCTCGAATTCGGCCTGCTGCTCGGCCGAGAACGGCAGGGCCAGCAACGCGGCGCGGGTCTGTTCGGACTGGGCGCGCACGAAGCCGATGAACGAGTTGCCGTGCTGCTGCTCGATGGCTGCGAGCACGCGGGCCGAGGGCAGGCTGTCGGGGTTCCGCAGCGCGGCCCTGGCGGCTTTCACCGCGTCGGTGTGCTGCGTGCCGCCCTGCGCCGCGTCGAGCGCGGCGGCGATGGGCAGGCACTCCTCGACCAGTTCGATGCCCCAGTCGGTCAGCGTCACTTCGCTGCCGCCGCGCGCGAGGCGCAGGCCCGGCTCGCGGCCGCGCGCGGCGGTCAGGTGCTGGTTGCGCGCCAGGTCGGCGATTTCCTCGGGGGTGTCGTCGGGGCTGTCGCGGACGAGGCAGTGCAAGAGGAACACGTCGATGAAGCGCATGGTCTGCGCGTTGATGCCGACGGTCTCGAAGGGGTCGAGGTCCATGAGGCGCACCTCGACATATTCGACGCCGCGCTCGCGCAGCGCATGCAGCGGGCGCTCGCCGGGGTTGATCACCCGCTTGGGGCGGATGGTGCCGTAGAACTCGTTCTCGATCTGCAGCAGGCTGGTGCCCAGCTGGTTGTAGTCGCCGCCCAGGTTGCGGATGCCGATGGATTCGTACGCCGGCCAGGGACGGGTGAGCGCATCCTGCAGCGAGGCGCCGTAGCCGTCGAGGCTGTTGTAGCTCACGGCCAGCGAGGCCTGCGCGTCGCTCTGGTAGCCCAGGCGCCCCATGCGCAGCGAGGTGCCGTGCGGCATGAACATGCTGCCGTCGCCCAGCGGCTGCAGCTCGTGCGGGCGGCCCGCGACGAAGCTCGAACACAGGGCCGGCGAGGCGCCGAACAGGTACAGCAGCAAAAAGGCGTGGCGGCGGAAATTGCGGATCAGCGCGAAGTACTGTTCGCTCGACACATCGGGCAGCGACCAGTTGTAGTGGATGCCCGAGATGGTCTGCATGCGGCGGCCGTAGCGGTGGCTCAGGCCCATGCGGTAGACGCTCTTGGCGCGGCCCACGTTCGAGGAGCCGTAGCGGCCGATCGGAATGGTCTCGTCGGTCGGCAGGCCGCAGGGCATGCTGGAGACCCAGAGGCGCTCGTCGCCCAGCTGGTCGAGCACGCGGTAGGTGAACTGGTGGACCCGGGTCAATTCCTCGAGCGCCGATTCGACGCCGGCGTGCACGCCCGTGATGAGTTCGAGCTGCGATTCGCTGAAGTCGGTCGTGATGTGCGGATGCGTGAGCGCCGAGCCCAGCGCCACCGGGTGCGGCGTCAGCGCGAGCTTGCCGTCGGGCAGCGCACGCAGGCTTTCCTTCTCGATGCCACGTCGCATGCCATTCAGTCGTGCGGCTGAAAGTGCACCCAACCTCTCCTGCAATCTGTTGCTCATATTGTTATGACCCATCAATCTTCTGAGGGGCTGGAAGGTAGCACGGGCGCGCGGGCACTGCTTGCGCAGGGAATCCCGTTTCCGGCTAGGCTCTCGCCCGCTATTTTTTTGATAGCTCCCTGCATAGGCACGGTGGGGGCCAAAGGCCTTTTCTGTAGCGAAAAATTCGGCCTAGGCGCGGCCCGCCCGCAGATCGATCTCGTCCGACTGGTAGACGTGGATCTCGGGCGTGCCGTCGGCCATGGCCGCAAGCGCCTTGCCGAAGGCGCGCGAGGCATCGACGCGAAAGTGGACCTGCAGTGCGGGCATATCGCTCCAGCGCTCCACGAAAGTCAGCCGCAGCGGGTCCTGCACGTCGGTCGTGACTTCGTGCGAGATGCAGCCGGGCTCGGCGCGCGAGCGCAGCACGTGCTCCACGCTGATGGCCAGCATCGCCTGCAGGGTGTCGGGCTTGGCGAGGGCGTGTCCGATGACGAGGATCATGGGCAGTCTCCTTCTTCGTCTGTGTGTCTGTCTCGTGGGTTGCCGCGCCGGCCCGTTCGCTCGCTCGTTCTTCAGCCCAGCACGCGCAGCAGGAAATCGTTCAGGTCGGCCACCTCCTCCATGCAGACCGAGTGCGCCATCGCGTATTCGTGCCATTCGACGGTGTAGCCCAGGGTGGCGAGCGCGTCGCGCGATTGCGTGGCCCGTGCAAGGGGCACCATTGGGTCCTGCCGGCCATGGCCGAGGAACACCGGCGTGTCGTGGTTGGCCGCATGGCGCTCGGCCGCGGTGCTGGCCGCCAGCGGCAGCCAGCCCGAGAGGCCGACGATGCCGGCCAGGCGCTCGGTGTGGCGCAGCCCGGTCAGCAGCGCCATCGCGCAGCCCTGCGAGAAGCCGGCCACCACGATGCGGTTGGCAGGGATGCCGCGGGCCTTTTCGTTGGCGATCAGCGCCTCGATGGTGGCCTGCGAGCGGCGCAGGCCGGTGGCGTCTTCCTGCACGTTGAAATCGGGACCGGCGATGTCGAACCAGGCCGGCATCTGGTAGCCGTTGTTCAGCGTGACCGGGATCACCGGCGCATTGGGAAACACGAAGCGCACCGGCCCCACGCTGGACAGGTCGAGCTCGCCGGCGATCGGCACGAAGTCGTTGCCGTCGGCGCCCAGGCCGTGCATCAGGATCACGGAGGCGGTGGGGTTCGGGGCGGTTTCGATTTCGATGGGGGAGCGGGACATGGTCGGGCAAAGGTATTCAAGGATTCGGATGGCCGCACCTTAGCGCATTCGGGCGGTCGGCTGACTTGCGCGGCGCGCCTTGGCGCCCAAGATGGGCTGAAACAAAAGGAAAGAAGCGCGTGAGCCATTCCTCTCATCCCCTGGTCGAAACCAAGCTCTCCGGCGTCGTGCTGGTCTGCGGCGATTGCGAAGAGCGCAGCGACGGTCCCACGAAACTCAAGGCGAAGCAGGTCCGCAAGGAACTCAGGCGCGACCTGGTGCATGTGCCGGGGCGCTTGCGCGTCGTGCAGTCGACCTGCCTCGGCCTGTGCCCGAAGAAGGCGATGGCGCTGGTCGCGGTGGCGGGCGGCCATGCGCCGATCGCCGCCGAGGTGTGCCGCGACGACGATGTCGCGGATTTCGCCAAGGCGCTGTCCCGGTCGATCCGCTAGCCAGGGCTATTCGGCCTTGATGCCGGTGGCCTTCACGATCTGCGCATAGCGCTCGTACTCGGCAGACACCTGCTGCTGGAACTGCCGTTGCGCAAATCCCGTGGCCTCGATGCCTTGCGCCGCGAGGTCGGCACGGGCCGCGGGCGTCTGCACGATGCGTCCCGCATCGGCAGCGATGGCATCGAGCACCGGCTGCGGCGTGCGGGCCGGCGCGAACAGACCGAACCAGGTGCCCGAGCGGTAGCCCGCATAGGTCTCGGCAACGGTCGGCACCTCGGGCAGCAGCGCATGGCGCTTCTCGCCGCTGGTGCCGAGCGCGACGAGCT
Organism: Variovorax sp. RKNM96; assembly: GCF_017161115.1. Taxonomy (GTDB): domain Bacteria; phylum Pseudomonadota; class Gammaproteobacteria; order Burkholderiales; family Burkholderiaceae_C; genus Variovorax. The sequence continues at coordinate 4,913,559 of NZ_CP046508.1, forward strand.
TGCCGGTGCGGATGTGCTGCAGTGCCGGGCCGACCGCGATGAACATCACGTCGACCTGCCCCGCGATCACGTCCTGCATGCCCAGCGGGCCGCCGCGGTACGGAATGTGGGTGACGTAGATGCCGGTCTTCTGCTTGAGCAGTTCCATGCTGAGCTGCTGCGGACTGCCGTTGCCGGCCGAGGCGTAGTTGATGCGCCCCGGTTGCGCCTTCGCGGCGCGCACGAAATCGGCCACGGTGCGAAAGCCCGTCTTCGGGTTCGCGACCAGCACGAAGTCGATCTGCCCGAGCGACACCACCGGCACGAGGTCGCGGCGCGCGTCGTAGGGCAGGCCGGCCTGGAGGTTGGGAAGGATGGTGATCGGCCCGTCGGCGCCCACCAGCAGCGAATACCCGTCGGCCGGCGCCTTGGCCAGGCCGTCCGCCGCGAGGATGCCCGCCGCGCCGGCGCGATTTTCGACCACCACGGGCTGCTTCCACTGCTCGGACAGGCGCTGCGACAGGTAGCGCGCGAGCACGTCGGGCGAACTGCCGGGCGTGTTGGCGACCGTGATGTGCACGGGCTTCGACGGGTAGGCGGCCGGTGCCTGCTGCGCCTGCGCGCCCAGCGAGAACAACGCACCTGCCCACAGTGCGAGGAACGGTTTTTTCAGCCAGGGATGGGCGCGCATGGAAGACTTTCGTTTCAAAAGACAAAGCGCGCGATTCTGTCGCGCGCCCGCCTTCGCGCGAACGACCCATTCGTCAGATGCTTAGCTGCATCCGGGCATAAGCAGTTTCTCTAGGCCGGCACCGCACTCAGCACATCGAGTTCCCGGTAGAAGGCATCGACCTGTTGCTGGGCCGTCTGCTGCATCGCCGCGTTGCGGCGCGCGCAGCTTGCAGCGTCTTCCACCGCGCCCGCCTCGCCCACCTTGCGCGAGGCGTCCTGCACGAACCGGCACATGGGAAAGCGGCGCTCGCCGAAGGCTTTCAGGGTGTGCTCGTTGATGCCATCCCCGCCAAGCATTTCAGCGAGCACCACGGCGTCTTCCACGGCCATTGCGCCGCCCTGCCCCATGAACGGCGTCGAGGCATGCGCCGCATCGCCGATCAGCAGCACGCGGCCCGCGTGCCAAGGGAGCGGGGCCTGCACTTCCTCGACGGCGGTGTAAAGCACTTCAGAATCCGCCGAGAGCTGGTCGAGAAACTGCCGCGCCGGGCCACCGAATTCCGCGAACCGCTCGCGCATCAGGTCAGGCCATTGCTCTCGCGGATACCAGCGGTCCGCAGGCTCGCTCACCGTGCCGAAGAGGTAGAGCCTGTCGTCGCTGATCGGCATGATGCCCAGGCGCTTGCCGATGCCCATCATCATGGTCTTCGCGTCGAGCGTGCGCGGGCGCTCGTGCACGCTGCGCCAGACGCCGAAGCCGGTGTAGCGCGGCGCTACCGGTCCGCTCACGGCCTCGCGAACCTGCGAGCGGATGCCGTCGGCACCGATGACGAGGTCGAAGCGCTCGCTCGTCCCATCGGAGAAGGCCACGTCGCCGCTGGACGAATGGATATCCACCACCGTCGTCGCCAGCCGGATGTCGACGCCGAGCGCATCGAGCCGGCCCGCAAGGATGCGGTGCATCTCCGCGCGCTTGATGCCCAGGATCGGCACCGCGCCGCCGTGCGAGCGCGGATAGAACACATCGACGATCGGTGTGCCGTGATGGTCGAGATAGACATTGCGCCCGTCCGCGATGCCGAAGCCCGCATCGAGGATCTGCGGCAGCACGCCGACGCTGCGCAGCGCCTCCAGCCCGTTGCTGTAGATGAAGATGCCCGAGCTCTGGAAGCGCCATGCGACCTGTTTCTCGACCAGCGTGACCTGCATGCCCTTGTCGGCCAGCGCAATGGCCGCCGAGCAGCCCGCGATGCCGGCGCCGACGATCAGCACCTTGTTGTTGTGTGTTGCGGTCATGAACGGGCCGCCTCAGAGTTGCGTGCGCACGGACCACAGCTCCGGAAAGAACCGGTGATCGACCACGCTGCGCAGCCACCCCACGCCAGCCGAACCGCCCGTGCCCGGTTTGAAGCCGAGAATGCGCTCGACCGACACGAAGTGCCGCCAGCGGTACTGCGAGAACACATCGGCGATGTCCATCAGCGCTTCGCCGAGCCGGTAGAGATCGTTCTCCGGCGTCGGGTCGCCGTAGACCCAGAGCCAGGCAGCCTCCACGCCCGGGTTCACCACGTAGGGCGCCGACCAGTCGCGCGACAGGGCCTCCGGCGGCACCGCGATGTCGCGGCGGTGCAGCAGCGCGAGCACATCGTCGTAGAGGCTGGGGGAATTCAGCGCGCGCTCCATGTAGGGCCACACGTCGGGGTTGTTCGCATGCGCGCGCGCCAAGGGCACCGACTTGTTGCCGAGGATGAATTCCACGTGCCGGTACATGTACGACTGCTGACCCGAGGCGATGCCCAGCGTGTTGCGGAACTGGTTGAACTCGTGCGGCGTGATGGTGGAGAGCACGTCCCAGGTCTTGCCCAGGAACTCCAGCAGCGCGCGCACCCGCGGCACCAGCTGCAGCGCGCCGGCCACATCGTCGACGCGGATGCGCGCCTGCATGTTGACCAGCTCGTAGTGAATGGCCTTGAAGGTCAGCTCCTTGCAATGCGTGATGCACATGAAGACCATCTCGTCGTGCCCTTCGCTGCGCATGTGCTGGATGCTCAGCAGCAGGTCGTTGCGCTGGTGCTCCAGGTAAGGGTTGCTGCGGCCTTCGAACTGCAGCAGCGGCTCGCCGTCGGTGTTCTTCACCGTGGCTTCGCGCTGTTGGTTGTCGCCGGTGGCGATCGATTTGACGAGGGAATTCTCGAGCGCCGGATTGCGGACTTCGGGAATGACTCTGTGGCGTTGGATGGGCATGCGCCGATTGTTCGGGGCGCATGCCGTCGCCTCAACCTCCGGCACGCCGGATTTGGGCACCGATCGTCCGGTGCGCGGTGATCAGCTGGCGTCGGGTGCGCCATGCCCGCGCGCGTAGGCGCTGGGCGTCATGCCCGTCCAGCGCTGGAAGGCGCGCGAGAACGCCTTTTCCGAGGCATAGCCCACCGCCTCGGCCACCTGGTGCAGGCTCAGTTGCCGGTTCTTGAGCTTCTCGGCCGCCAGCGTCATGCGGTAAGAACCCAGGTAGTGCATCGGTGTCACGCCCACCAGCGCACGGAAGCGCTCGCTGAAGATGGTGCGCGAGAGATAACTGGCCTGCGCCAGCGTGGCCACCGACCACGGGTGCTCGGGCCGCTCGTGCATCAGCGCCATCGCGCGGGCAATGTTCTCGTCGTCGAGGCCGCGCAACTGGCCGGCCTGCTGCGCCTGGTCGGCCTGGGGCTGGGCGTACAGGTGCTCGCAGAGGATGTGCACCAGCAGCAGGTCGGCCATGCGCGCCGCCGAGAGCTGCCAGCCGGGCCGCTGCGCGATGGTTTCGTTCACCAGCGATTCCATCGCCTGCGCGAGCGATGCGGTGGTGGGAATCTGCGCCTGCCGCAGCACGATCAGCGGCGGGAGGCTCGCCATGATGGAGCCGAGGCCCTCCGCGGGCATCCACAGGTGCAATGAAAACAACGCGGTTGCCGCACCGCCGCCGCCGTGCGAGAACACGATCGGGTGGTCGCCGTGCCGGCCGACCGAGTGCGCGGTGATCAGGTCGCGAAAGGGTTCGGCCTCGAGTCCCGGCGCAGACGACACGGTGTGCGCGCTGCCCTGCGGCAGCATTGCGATGTCGTGCGGCGCGACAGCCACCGGCTCGGCGCCGTCGACTGCAATCCAGTACGGCGCGCCGGTGCACATGCGGATCAACGGGCCGTCGACGCCGGTCGAATGCAGCGCCCAGGGAGAGGTCAGCGAAAAGCGGGCCGTGACCGCCCGCTCGGACTTGTACGTCGCAAGCACATGGCTGAGTACGTCGCCGCCCCGCTCTGTGTCCATGCTGTTCGTGCCGTCCGGTGATCTGGAATGCCGGCGATTATCTGGCATGGCAACCGGGCGGATTGCAGGCGATTTTTCGTTGCTTTACACAATGCGCCCGGGGATGCAACACAATGGCGTTTCCCATGAAGACCCCGACCCCGCACCCGAAGCCCCCGCTCGCCGCCGCTGCCTTCGACAGCGAAACCCTGTTGCGCGAAAGCGGCCTGCGCGTGACACGCGCCGCCCAGACGGTGCTGGAACTGCTCCGGCACACCTCCCAACCCCTGACGCACGAGGAAGTGGCCGCGGCCTATACCACCGCCACCGGCGAAGCCCCCGACCGCGTGACCATCTATCGCGTGCTCGACCGCCTCGTCGAAGCGGGCCTGTGCGATCGGCGCGTGGGCGCCGACCGCGTCAACCGCTTTGCGCGGCACGTCGAGGCCGCCTCGGGCAATACCTTCGAATGCGACCAATGCCACAAGGTGCTGGCGCTGCCGTCGGACCCCGAACTGCCCAAGGTGATGGGCCGCCTCGGGAAGGCGCTGCGCAAGCAGGGCATCGACACCCGCCACACCGCGCTCACCCTGCACGGCACCTGCGGCGACTGCGCCAGATAGTCTTTTTCAGACGTTCCAGGACGGGAACGGATCGGGCAGGTTCTGCCACCACGAGGGGCCGAAGCGCATTTCGTTTTCCGTGAGCAGGCACGCATCCAGACGTGCACGCAATGCGGCCTCGTCCATGCCGATGCCGATCAGCACCAGCTCCTGCCGCGCATCGCCGGTCGCCGGGTCCCAGTTCTTCTGGATCATCTCCAGCGCATCGGGGTCGGTCGGCCAGTGCTCGCGCGGCACTGCCGCCCACCAGAAACCCGCCGCGCCGTAACGGCAGGCGCCGCCGGCCTGCGACCACGAGCCGGCGCGCGTGGCACGGCTCGCGAGCCAAAAAAAACCCTTGGAGCGCACCACGCCTTCCCACTCGCTCTGCACCAGGTCCCAGAAGCGCTTGGGATGAAACGGCAGGCGCGAGCGGTAGACGAAACTGCGGATGCCGTATTCCTCGCTCTCGGGTACGTGCTCGCCGCGGAGCTCGGCGAGCCAGCCGGGCGCCCGCTCCGCCTGCTCGAAATCGAAGAGGCCGGTGTCGAGCACCCGGTCGAGCGCCACGCGGCCGAACTCCGACACCTCGATGCGCGCACGCGGGTTCAGGCTCTGCAGGATCGCCATCAGCCGCTTGCGCTCCGCGGGTGTGACGAGGTCGGTCTTGTTGACCACCAGCACATCGCAGAACTCGATCTGCTCGATCAAGAGGTCGACCACCGTGCGGGTGTCCTCGTCGCCGAGCGACTGGCCGCGCTGACCCAGGCTGTCGGGCGAGCCGTAGTCGCGCAGGAAGTTGAAGGCATCGACCACCGTCACCATGGTGTCCAGCCGCGCCACGTCGGCCAGGCTCTTGCCGTCCTCGCCCGCGAAGGTGAAAGTCTCGGCCACGGGCAAGGGCTCGGAGATGCCGGTGGACTCGATCACCAGCTGGTCGAAGCGCCCCTCCTTCGCGAGGCGGTTCACCTCGATCAGCAGGTCTTCGCGCAGCGTGCAGCAGATGCAGCCGTTGCTCATCTCGACCAGCTTCTCGTCGGTGCGCGAGAGCTGCGCGCCGCCGTCGCGCACCAGCGCCGCATCGATGTTGACCTCGCTCATGTCGTTGACGATGACCGCCACGCGGCGCCCCTCGCGGTTGTGCAGGATGTGGTTGAGCAAGGTGGTCTTGCCGGCACCGAGAAAACCCGACAGGACGGTGACGGGGAGGCGGTGAGTCATGGGGCGCTCTCTTTATATGCAACAGAATTGCATTATATGGATCAACCGCAACCAGGTTGCACTTGATCCGGCCCATGGCCTGCCTCGCCGCTACATCTCGAAGGCCTTCACCTGCCTTCCGTCGATGTCGGTGAAGCCGTACGCCTTTGCCAGGTCGGCCACGCGCAGCACCTCCCCGGTCTTCTCCATCACCTGCGGATCGCCCGCCAGTGCAGCCACCGCACGGCCCAGGTAGCGCGGCGATTCGGTGCCCGCGAGCGCCGGTTTCTCCTGCCAGTGCGCCTCGTCGGTCTTGTGGCCGGCCAGCACGAACTCGGTGCGCATCCAGCCCGGCGACACGGCGACCGATGCGACGCCGTGCGGCTTCAGTTCCTCTGCCATGCCGAAGGCCAGCCGCGTCATCGAGGCCTTCGCAAGGTCGTAGAAGAGATTGCCCTTCATGTAGTGGCCCCGGTCCCAGAAGGTGGTGGTCACGATCAGGCCGCGCTTGGCGCGCACCATCAGCGGCGCGGCCGAGCGGCTGGCCACCAGGTGATTGCGCACGCCGCGGTCGAACATCGAGTCCCAGTTGGCGAGCGGATGCTCCCAGAAGGGCGCGTCGAACACGCCGTTGAATGTCTCGTGGCCGCCCCACGCGTTGTTCACCAGCAGGTCGATGCGGCCGGCCTCGCGCTCCACCTGCGCGAAGAGCGCCTTCACTTCTTCTTCGCGGGTGTGGTCGCAGCGCACGGCGATGCCGCGTCCGCCCATGCGCGTGACTTCGTCGGCGGTGTCGTCGATGCTGCCGGGCACGGCCGGCATGTCCGACAGCGCCAGCAACTGCCCGTAGGTGCCGGCGGGTTGCGCGCGCGTGCTGCGGCCGGTGACGTACACCGTCGCGCCGGCCGCGCCCAACTCCATCGCAATGCCGCGCCCTGCGCCGCGGCTGGCCCCCGTGACCACCGCAATGCAGTCCTTCAGCGGGCGGCTCGTGTTCTCGTTCTGCGTCATCCGGTGCTCCTTGGTTTGAACGCCGACGAAGATAGTTCGCGTTCAGCCGGGCGTCTTGGAAGAACCCGAAATCGCGTGCCCCATGAACTCGGTCGGCGTGACGCCGCAGAGCGCGCGGAATTCGTTGACCAGGTGCGACTGGTCGTAGAAGCCGCTCTCGACCGCGACATCGGCCCAAGCCGGCGCGGGTTGCAGGCGCAGCGCGCGCAGGCAGTCGTGCAGCCGCGCCAATCGCGCCCAGGCGCGCGGCGACAGCCCGACGTGCGCATGAAAAAGCTGCTGCAGCCGCCTCTCACCGACGCCGACGGCCGCTGCCACGTCGCGCAAGGGCTTCCGACCGCCTGATTCCGCGATGAGGCGGGCGGCGTGCATCGCGGCGGTATGAACGGCGCCGCCACCATCGCGCAGCCGGCGCTCCAGCGCGGCCTGGAGCAACGTCGCTCGCGTCGCATCGTCGGGCGCTTGGGCCATGCGTTCGAGCAACTCGGCCGCACCGCCTTGCCAGAGTTCGTCCAGGTGAACGGCCTGGCCTGCAATCTCGCCGGCCGGCAAGCCCAGCAGCGCAGCCGCCGCCCCGGGCCGCAGCGTGACGGACATGCCCTCCACCTTGTCGCGCATGCGCACCACGACCGGCGCGGCGGAAGCGCCGATCGCCTCCACCGGCAGCCCCGCACCATCGCCCGCGGAAGGCGCATCGCCGAGGTTGAAGACCAGGCGCACCGCGCCATCGGGCAGCACGCGTTCATGCACCTCGTGCCCCGCGGCGAAGGTCTCGCGGTACAGCAGGATGTGGGAGACATGCGGGCGCAGCGCCGCACTCACCGGCACTGCGCGCAGCGTGCCGGCGGGCACGCCCGATTCCGGTCCGTGCAGCGGGTCGTCGTCGAGCCGGAGGAAGAGGCGTTCACCCATCGGCCCATTGTGTTGAAAAACCCGGCCGGGCGCGAGCCGGCCATGCTGACGGAAAATCGCCGGCTCGCATGCCTTCCGCCACCGCCCTCCCCGTTCTCTATTCGTTCCGCCGCTGCCCCTATGCGATGCGCGCCCGGCTCGCGTTGATCGCGAGCGACACGCACTGCGAGCTGCGCGAAATCGTGCTGCGCGACAAGCCCGCCGAGATGCTGGCCGCTTCGCCCAAGGGCACCGTGCCCGTGCTGGTGATGGCCGACGGTGCGGTGCTCGAACAGAGCCTGGACATCATGCTGTGGGCCCTGCGGCGCAACGACCCGCAGCGCTGGCTGCAGCCCGATGCCGGCACGCTCGACGAGCTGCTCGCGCTGGTGGCCGCCTGCGATGGCGACTTCAAGCCGCAGCTCGACCGCTACAAGTATCCCGGGCGGTTCGATGACATCGAACATCCGGCCCGCGAGCGCGGTGCGGCGTTCCTCCTCGATCTCGAAGCGCGGCTCTCGGCCTCGCCCCATCTGGCGGGTGCGCACGCAACCTTGGCCGACGCGGCCGTCATGCCCTTCGTGCGCCAGTTCGCGATGGTCGATGCCGCATGGTTCGACGCGCAGCCCTGGCCGCGCCTGCACGCCTGGCTGTCCGCGTGGACCGTCTCGGAACTGTTCGCCCGCGCCATGCCCAAGTACGCACCCTGGAAGACCGGCGAAGCCGGCATCGACTTCCCGCCGGCCTAGCCACCCATCGCAGCCGCCGAGGCGCGCTGGATGCAGTCGATGAAGTGCTGCGCCGCAGGCGTCGGCAACTGGCCGCGGCGCCGGATCACGCACACGTTCAACGTCGGCAGCGATTCGACGACATCGACCCGGCGGATGCCGTGCCGCTTGAACGTCAACTTGACCAGCGGCTCGACGAAGAGGCCGATCAGGTCCATGTGACCGACGAGCCCCAGCGCCACCGTGACCGACTGCCCCTGGATGATGCGGGCCGGCGGCGGCAGGCCCAGCGGCGTGAAGAGCGGCGACACCGCATCGCGCCCGCCATGGTCGTCGCCCGGCAGGATCCATTCGCCGCCGTACAGGTCCTGTAGCGAACGCGCCCCCCGCAGCGGATGGCGCTCGCGCAGGCCCACCACCAGCTGCACCGGGAACAGTTCCAGCGCCTCGAACTGCGCATCGAGCGTGCCGGGCACCACGTGGGCCACCGCGAAATCGAGGAACCCATCGCGCAGCCGCGCGAGCATCCAGGGCAGCACGGCCTCGCTGAACTGCACATCGACCGCGGGCAGGCGCGTGTGGAAATCCTTGAAGGCCGCGGGCAGCACGGTGAGCGCGAACGATGCGCTCACCGCCATCGACACCGTGCCGGTCGCGCCGTCGCGGATCTGCGCGATCTCGTCGCGCGCTCGCGCCATGTCGGCCAGCAGCAGCCGCGCGCGCGGCGCGAAGGCCTTGCCGAACTCGGTGAGCCGCACGCCCTTGACGCTGCGCTCCACCAGCGGCGCGCCCACCTCGCGCTCCAGTTCGCGCACGATCTTGGTCACGGCCGGCTGCGAGAGGCCCAGAACGCGCGCGGCGGCGCGGATGCTCATCTGCTCGACCACCGCCACGAAGGCGTGTAACTGATTGGGCTTCATCGCTCAAGGTACCGGGGTTATGACAACCAAAAGTTATCGTTATCGCCCAATTATTGTCTTTTCATGACAGCACCAAGTCTCTAGCATCCGCCGCGGTCGATCGACCTTCCAACCAGATCCCACAAAAGCACAACTGGAGAGACATGAGCATCCCAAGCACGCAGCCCTCGTCCGCCCGCCGGCGCCAGACCATCGTCGCCACCACCATCGGCAACGGGCTCGAGTTCTTCGACTTCACGGTCTACGGTTTCCTCGCGCTCGTGATCGGCAAGCTCTTCTTTCCCACCTTCAATTCGTACGGCCAGCTGCTGCTGACGGTGGCCAGTTTTGGCGTCGGTTTCATCATGCGGCCGCTGGGCGGTATCGTGATCGGCGCGTACGCCGACCGCGCGGGCCGCAAGAAGGCCATGACGCTCACCATCTTTTTGATGGCGCTGGGCTGCGCGCTCATCGCCTTCACGCCCACCTACGCGGCCATCGGCGTCGCGGCGCCGATCGTGATCGTGCTGGCGCGGCTCATCCAGGGCTTCTCGGCCGGCGGCGAAGTGGGTGCCTCGACCACGCTGCTGGTGGAGCACGCCACGCCCGCCAACCGCGGCTACATGGCGAGCTGGCAGTTCGCGAGCCAGGGCCTGGGCGTGATGCTCGGCGCCATCGTGGTGGGCGCGCTCACCTTCTCGCTCACGCCCGAGGCGATGCAGAGCTGGGGCTGGCGCGTGCCTTTCGTCATCGGCATGCTGATTGCGCCGGTGGGCATGTACATCCGCCGCCATCTCGAAGAATCGCTGCACATCTCGCCCGAACAAGCGGCCGCGCCGCGCGAAAGCAGCCTGAAGATCGTCTGCACGCAGCACGGCAAGACGGTGCTGGCCGCGATCCTGGCGATCGTCGGCGGCACCACGGCCGCGTATGTCGTGACCTTCTACATGCCGACCTATGCGGTGCGCGAACTCGGCCTCACGCCCTCGGTGGCGCTGTTCGGCGCGGCGCTCACGGGGCTGATCTCGTTCGCGTTCGCACCGTTCGTGGGCAAGCTCTCGGACATCGTGGGGCGCAAGACGCTCATCTTCTGGAGCCGCATCGCGATGGCGATCCTGATCTATCCCGGCTTCCTGTGGCTCAATGCCTCGCCGACGCCGCTGGTGCTGTTCGTCGTGCTCGGCGTGTTCAGCGTCGGCCTGGTGGTGCAGACCGTGCCCGGCATCACGATGCTGCCGGAGATGTTCCCCAAGCGCGTGCGCGCGAGCGGCATGTCGCTGGTCTACAGCGTCGGTGTGGCGCTGTTCGGCGGCTTCGCGCCCTTCATCAGCACCTGGCTGGTCAACGCCACCGGCAGCAAGCTCGCGCCGGCCTGGTACCTCGTGGCGATGACTGTGGTCTCGCTGCTCGGCCTGATCTGGCTGCGCGACCACACGGGCCGCGACATCGACGCCGCGGATGCGCACGCAGCCGCCTGAAAAACATTTCCCCGTTCACGCACAGGAGCCCTACCCATGCAGACACAACCCACCGCCGCCACGCGCCATTTCTCCGGCACGTATGTCGAAGCCCGCGCCAAGTTCCTGGACGCCGCCGCCCAGCGCGGCGCGGCCATCGAATCGTTCGTGCATCCCGCGCACCGCGGCGCGCTCGGCGAAGAGCTCGCCACCGATGTGGCGCTGATCGGCGCAAAGGACGCGAAGAAGGTCCTGCTCGTCACCTCCGGCACGCACGGCCCCGAAGGCTTCTGCGGCTCGGGCGCGCAGGTCGCGACGCTCCACGATGCCGACCTGCTCTCGCGGCTCGAACAGGCCGGCGTGGCGCTGCTGCTGGTGCATGCGGTCAACCCGCATGGCTTTTCGCACCTGCACCGCACGAACGAAGACAACATCGACCTGAACCGCAACCACATCGACTTCAATGCGCCGCTGCCGGTGAACGCCGGCTATGCCGAGGTCGAGGCGCTGGTGCTGCCAGCCACCTGGCCGCCGACGGCCGCCGACGACGCGGCCGTGGGCGCCTATATCGGCAAGCACGGCATGACCGCCTTCCGCGCGGCCGTGACCAAGGGCCAGTACACCTCGCCCGACGGCCTGTTCTACGGCGGCACCGCGCCGTCCTGGAGCAACAGGACCATTCGCGCGATCCTGCGCAAGTACGCGGCATCGGCCACCCACCTCGGCTGGATCGACGTGCACACCGGCCTCGGCCCCTACGGCCACGGCGAGAAGATCTACCCGGGCCGCAACACGCCCGAAGACCTTGCGCTGGCGCATGCCTGGTGGGGCGCCGACGTCTTCGCGCCCTTTGCCGGCGACTCGGCATCGGCCGACGTGTCGGGCCCCGTCATCTCGACCGCGTACGACGAATGCCCGAACGCCCGCGTCGCGCCGATGGGCCTGGAGTTCGGCACGCTGCCCGATCTGGAAGTGCTGACCCGCCTGCGCGCCGACACCTGGCTGCGCCGCCATCCCGAGGCGCCGGAAGCGCAGAAGCGCGAGATCCGTCAGGGACTGCGCGACGCGTTCTACTGCGACAACGACGAGTGGAAAGGCATGGTGCTGGGGCAGACGCGCGTCGTGCTGCTGCAGACGCTGCAAGGCCTCAAGAAGGCCTGATTCAACCGGCCGGGCTTCAACCGAAGTTCGGCGCGCGCTTCTCGCGCAGCGAAGCCACACCCTCGCGCACGTCGGCGCCCGCGAAGCCCATGAATTCGAGTGCCAGCGAAGCATCGAAGGTCGGGCCGGCCTGGCGCAGCCAGTTGTTGAGCGCGTACTTGGTGAAGCGGATCGCGCTCTGGCTGCCGGCCGCGAGCCGGTCGGCCACTTCGTAGGCGCGCGGCAGCAGGTCGGCCTCGTCCACCGCAAGCGACACCAGGCCGATGCGCTCGGCCTCCTCGCCGCTCACCGGCTCGCACAGCAGCAGGTGGTACTTGGCCTTGGCCATGCCGCACAGGAGCGGCCAGACGATGGCCGCATGGTCGCCCGCCGCCACGCCCAGGCGCGTGTGGCCGTCGACGATCTTCGCGCTCTTCGTGGCGATGGAAATGTCGGCGAGCAGGCCGGCCACCAGCCCTGCACCCACGGCCGGGCCGTGCATCGCGCTCACGATGGGCTTGTCGCAGTTGATGATGTTGTAGACGAGGTCGCGCGCCTCTTTCCACACGCGCTGGCGGATGGCGTCGTCGGTGGCCATGTCCTGCACCAGCCCGAGATCGCCGCCGCCCGAGAAGCCGAGGCCTTCGCCCCGAAGCACCGCGCAGCGCACCGTGTCGTCGGCCGAGAGGTCGCGCCAGATCTCGGCGAGCTCGCGATGCCCGTCATGGCCCGCGGTCGGCAGCTTGCCGTTGGCCGCGCGCATCTGGATGTCGAGCACGGTGCCGTTGGCGCCGCGGCGCGTGATGGCGAGGGTCTGGTAGCGAGAGTAGTCCATGGTGTCTCCGCCCTGCGCCCGAAAGACGAGGACTTTTTTCTTCGTTGAAGGATCGGACGGCTATTTTTGCGCCGCCAGCTCGCGGCAGCGCTGCACATTGGCATCGAAACGTGGCGCGAGGCCGGGCTCGCAGGCCTCGTCGCCGGGCGTCAGCTTGCACATGCCGACGACCACGTAGTCCATCACCGCCGAGGTGCACATCGGGTAGGCCGCGAGGTCCGGGTTGGCCTTCACCTTGAAGCCCCAGCGCTCGGTGAACTGCACCGTGCGGACCATCGCACCGTGGAAGAAGCTGCGGTCCCGGGCGGCGATGGCAGCCTCCATGCGCGGCAGCTCCTCGTTCAGGTAGCCGGTGGCGTCCAGGGGGAATGCCGAGGGCGGCTCCTGCTGGGCGGCTACGAGGGATGCGGCCAGCACGAGCGACACGGCGATCAGCGGGCGCAGCAGCGAGACAGGCGAAAAACGGGTGGTCGGGCGGTGGAGTTGCATGGCTTGGGATTCTGCAACGTTTGGAAGCATCTTTGAATGGCGGGCGATGCGTGCGCGCTACGCCGGGGCCTACTTGCCCTTCTTCTGCCTTTCGAACTTGCGCCAGTACTGGAACTCGTCCTCGTGCACTTCGAGATCGACTTCGGAGATACGGGACTGCAAGCGTTCCTGCACCTCGGCCACGGCCTTGTTGTAGACGATGGGTCCGATTTCCTCGAGGAAGAAACCGAGCAGCGCGCCGGCCGCGATGTTGCCGATCTTCTCTTCCATGTTCTCGTTGAAGTAGCGCTCGATCGAGGTGATCGCCTGCTGGCGCGCTTCCTTGGATATCTCGATGGTCATGCGGGTTGCTCTGGGGTGTTGGGGCGAATGATTGTGCCGCTACGATGCGCAGCGGCCCCAAGGCCCGCGCAACAACGACACACAACAACGGAGACACGCACCATGAAGTTCCACCGAGCCGCACCGGCTGCCCTTGCCCTGGCCGCCATCGCCGCCGCTGCAGCAATTTCCGGCTGCACCAACCTGACCCCCACCGTGCCGCAGCGCCAGCTGATGATCGTGGCCAACGACGAAAAGCAGTCGTGGAACGACGCAGGCGCCGTCATCCTCGCCCCCATGGGACGCGACACGGTGCAGGTGCTCGACATCGGCACCGATCCGCTCGCACCCAAGGTCGTCGGCACGCTGCAGTTGGACAACACCATCGCCGGCCCGCCGACCAACCTCGCGATCACGCCCGGCGAGACGCTCGCGCTGGTCGCCAATTCGCTCAACGTGGTCGAGGAAAACGGCGTGCGCAAGCAAGTGCCCGACAACCGCCTCTTCGTGGTCGACCTGACCACCACGCCGCCCAGGCTGATCGACACGCTCACCGTGGGCAAGCAGCCTTCGGGCCTGTCGATCAATCGCGCGGGCAACCTCGCGCTGGTGGCCAACCGCGCCGACAACTCGGTGAGCGTGCTGCGCATCGCGGGCAAGAAGGTGACGCTCGTCGACACCGTGGCCATGAACGATTCGGTGGCGCACGTGCGCTTCACGCCCGATGGCAAGCGCGCCCTGGTCGCCAAGTTTCCAACCCACAAGATCGCGCTGCTCGAAGTGAACGGCGAGAAGGTCAGCTACAACAAGGTCGACCTCGCAGCCGGCCTCTGGCCCTACAACGTGGACGTGACGCCCGACGGCAAGCTCGCGCTCACGGCCGACAACGGCAACTCGGGCGCATCGGACGGGCAGGTCGACACGGTGAGCGTGATCGACATGGAAGCCGCGCCGCCGCGCGTGATCGACAAGGTCGTGGTCGGCGACGGCCCCGAAGGCCTGGCGGTGAGCCCGACCGGCAGGCATGCGGTCGCGGTGATCCTGCGCGGCAGCAACTCGGCGAAGAACGCCTACTTCTACAACCGCAATGGCTCGGTGGTGCTGCTGAAGATCGATGGCAAGAAGGTCACCCGCGCCAACGAGGTGGTGGTGCGCGGCCTGCCCGAAGGCGCGGTGTGGAGCGCCGACGGCAAGTATCTCTATGTGGGGAATTTCATCGACCAGGACATCACGATCCTGCGCGTCGATGGCGACACGCTGGTGCCGACAGGCAAATCGTTCCCGTTGCAAGGTCACCCCGCCGCGATGCGCGGGACAATGACGCACTGACCGCAAGTCCTCTCACCCGAACAAAGAACCATGGCCCGACCCCAACGACAACTCCGCACGCTCGAACGCGGCATCCTCTGCCTCGTCATCGGCGCCGCCGTGCTGCTGGCACCGCGCTTCCTGCAGGGCACGCGCTGGTTCGAGATGGTGGCGGGGGCCTACCTGGTCGGCTGGTTCGCGCTGGTGCTGGGCATCGCGCTGGTCGGCGTCGGCCTGTTCCAGCGCAACAAGCAGCGCCCCTGAAAGAAAAAACCCGCCTCGCGGCGGGTTTCAGCTGAAGGGTGTGCGCTTGCCGCGGCGGGCTCAGCCCTTCTTGCCGCGCAGCTTGCCGACAAGCTCCACCACCGCCAGCACGATCGCGCCGGCAACAAGACCCACGACGGCGTTCACGCCCATCGATCCCAGCGTGCCGAACACGCCGCCCGTGGCCTTGGCCCAGTCTTCGACCGCATGGCCGAACGCGGGCACGCCGTGCACCAGGATGCCGCCGCCCACGAGGAACATGGCGGCCGTGCCGGCCACCGACAGCGCCTTCATGAGCCAGGGCGCCGTGGCCAGGATGCCGCGGCCGAGAGCCCGCGCGGCGGCGCTCGTGCGCTGGCTCAGGTAAAGGCCCGCGTCATCGAGCTTCACGATGCCGGCCACGAGGCCATACACGCCGATGGTCATGATCAGCGCGATGCCGACCAGCACGCTCAGCTGCGTCGTGAACGGCTGGCCCTGCACGGTGCCGAGCGTGATCGCAATGATTTCGGCCGAGAGGATGAAGTCGGTGCGCACCGCGCCCTTGATCTTGTCCTTCTCGATCGCCACCACGTCCACCGCCTCGTCGGCCACGGCTTTCTCGTGGCGTTGGGTGTCGGCTTCGTGTTCCTTCTTGTGCAGGAACTTGTGCGCGAGCTTCTCGGCGCCTTCGAAGCAGAGAAACGCACCGCCGATCATCAGGAGCGGCGTCACCAGCCAGGGCAGCCAGGTGCCGATGGCCAGCGCCGCAGGCACCAGGATCGCCTTGTTGATGAACGAGCCCTTGCAGACCGCCCAGACCACAGGGATCTCGCGCTCGGCCCTGACGCCGGAGACCTGCTGCGCATTGAGCGCAAGGTCGTCGCCGAGCACGCCGGCCGTCTTCTTGGCGGCGACTTTGGTGAGGATCGACACGTCATCGAGGACGGTCGCGATGTCGTCGAGCAGCAGGAGCAGGCTGGTGGCCATGGAAGTTGGTCAGTCTGAAAAAGGAAGCGGCGAGCTTATCCGTAGCGGCTGCACGCACGCGCAATAACCGTACGAGGTCAGGAAACGCTGCGCTTGAGGCGAATTTCCTCGATGCGGACGGTGCCCAGCAGCGTGGTCTTGGCCGTCTTCATCTCGCGCTTGAAGCCGGCGAGTTCGTGGAAACGCATGGCGCGGTCGTTGCGAATGGGCACCCAGATGGTGACCGTGGTGCAGCCCTCTTCCTCGAGGCCTTCACGCGCCGCGTCCCAGAGGGCGACGCCCACGCCCTTGCCCCAGTGCTCGGGCTTGACGTAGATGGCCCAGATCTCGCCCGTGGTGGACGGCGTCTTGGGGTCGCGCGAGCGATCGAAGCCGACGAAACCGACGATTTCGTTGCCGAGCGTGACCACCTGCACCTGCGGCTCGCTGAATTCGATGGCTTCGCGCCACTTGGCTTCGCGGGTGGCCGGGGCCAGCGTGCGCAGCTCTTCTTCGGGGAGGATGCCTTCGTAGGCGGCCTTGGCGGCCAGGGCATGGACTTCGGCGACGGCCTTGGCGTCGCGCATCGTGGCGGGGCGAACTTCGTAATCGGACATGAATGCAGGGAAATCAATGGAACCGGCTATTGTCGCCGCACCGCTAAACTGCCCGGTGCATCCGTAGCATCAACTGGAGAAAAGTCATGGCAAAGAGTCAGCAACGCAGCACCAAGGAAGCCAAGAAACCGAAGAAGGACACCTCGCCGCCCAAGCCCGTAGGCACCGGCGGCATCGAGCCGGTCCGCACGATCACCACCGCGGTGATTCCGCGCGGCAAGCTCAAGAACAAGTGACCGACGAGGCACCGGCCGGGGCTCCACCAGCCCCGGCTCCTGCAGCAAAGCCGGCCCAGCCCCGCAACCCGCTGCACGGGCTCACGCTGGAGGCCATCGTCACCTCGCTGGCCGACTGGTACGGCTGGGAACACCTCGGCGAGCTCGTTCCCATCCGCTGTTTCCAGATCGACCCGAGCGTGGGCTCCAGCCTCAAGTTCCTGCGCAAGACGCCCTGGGCGCGCGAGAAGGTCGAGAGCCTCTATCTCTTCATGCTGCGCGAACAGCGCCGCGAGCAGCAGCAACAACAACAGCCACCCCGGGAATGAAGGTCCGACTCGAGCCCTCGGGCCTCGACTTCGAGACCGAACCGGGCACCACGCTCCTGAAGGCCGCCGAGGCGGCCGGCATCGAACTGCCGAGTTCCTGCAGAAACGGCACCTGCCGCACCTGCATCTGCCGGCTGGTGTCGGGCCATGTGCGGCACATCATCGAATGGCCCGGCCTGAGCATCGACGAGAAGGACGAAGGCTGGATCCTGCCCTGCGTGGCGGAGGCGCTGGACGACCTTGCGCTCGACGCGCCGAGAGCGTTTTCGGTTTTCCAGGACTAGGAGGCCGGACCGACCGGCTTGGCGCCGGCAGGCACCGCGACCACGAGTCGATCACGTTGCGCCAGCGACGGGAACAGCTTGAACCACGTCAGCGCCACCAGCATCGTTCCCACGCCGCCCACCACCACCGACCCCACGGGCCCGAGCAGCGCCGCCGTGGCGCCCGATTCGAATTCGCCGAGCTGGTTGCTCGCGCCGATGAAGATCGAATTGACCGCGCTCACCCGCCCGCGCATGGCATCGGGCGTCTCCAGCTGCACCAGCGTCTGGCGGATCACCACGTTGACCATGTCCGCCCCGCCCGACACCGCGAGCGCGATCAGCGAGACGACGAAGCTCTTGGAGATGCCGAACACCACCATGCAAAGGCCAAAGAGCCCGATGGCCAGCAGCAGCGTGCGCCCCACGTGCCGCTCGACCGGACGCCGCGTGAGCGCGATCGACATCACCAGCGCCCCGACAGCGGGCGCACCGCGCAGCAGCCCGAGCCCCCAGGGACCCGTGTGCAGGATGTCCTTCGCATAGATCGGCAGCAGCGCCACCGCACCGCCCAGCAGCACCGCGAACAAATCGAGCGAAACGGCACCGAGCACAGGCTTGCGCTTCCAGATGAAGTCGACGCCCGCGAACACCGTGGACAGCGTGACCGGCTCGCGCGCGGCCGGCGTGTAGGCATAGCGCAGCCGCAGCACCAGCACGCAGGCGACGGCAAAGAACGCCACGCTCGCGCCGTACACCACCGACATGCCCGCCACGAACAGCAGCCCGCCGAGGGCCGGGCCGCCGATGATCGCGCCCTGCATGCCGGCCGAACTGAACGCCATGGCCCGCGCGAGCATCGAGGGTGGCACCAAGAGGGGCGTGAGCGCCTGCTGCGCCGGCATCTGGAAGGCGCGCACCGCGCCCAGCACCAGCGAAAGCCCCAGCAGCAGGCCGCGCGTGTCGTGCTTCTCAAGCACGGCCAAGAGCAGCACCAGCCCCACCAGTCCCTGCACCGCGAAACAGGCCGCGACGATGCGACCGCGGTGGTGGCGGTCGACGATGTGGCCGGCCAGCAGCGCCAGCAAGAGTGCGGGAACGAACTGGTAGAGCCCGACGAGGCCCAGGTCCCAGGCGCTGCTGGTGAGCTCGTACATGTGCCAGCCGATGGCCACCAGCAGCATCTGCGAGGCCGCGGTGCCGAAGAGCCGCGCCGTCCACATGTGCATGAAGGGGCGCTCGCGCGTCAGGTCGGAAAAACTGGGCTGGGGGGAGGAAGCGGAGGCGGGAGCGGGGCCGGACATTGTGCGTCGAGGATAGCCGAGGCGCCGTGAGCCGCCCGTTAGCAAGGCGCAATGCCCTGCCTTGCGCGCTCTCTCTACACTCGCTTGCTTCATGACCGCGCCGCTGCTGCACCCCATCCACGAAGACGCCCACCTGCTGGTGCTCGAGAAGCCCCCGGGCCTGCTCTGCGTGCCCGGCCGCGGCGACGACAAGCAGGACTGCCTGAGCGCCCGCGCGATGCGCCAATGGCCCGATGCGCTGATCGTGCACCGGCTCGACATGGCCACCAGCGGCCTCGTGGTGATGGCGCGCAGCCTCGAGATGCAGCGCGCGTTGAGCGCGGCCTTTGCCGACCGGCAGGTGCACAAGCGCTACGAAGCCATCGTCGATGGCGCGATGCCCGTGCGCGAAGACTGGTCGGTCATCGATGCGCCGCTGATGGCCGACTGGCCGCGCAGGCCCCTGCAGAAGACCGACCCCGCGGGCAAACCCAGCCTCACGCGCTGGCGTGCGCTGGCGTCATCGGTGCAGGGAGGCTTCAGCGCGACCCATGTGCTGCTGGAGCCGGAGACCGGTCGCTCGCACCAGTTGCGCGTGCACCTGCTGTCGATCGGTCATCCGATCCTCGGCGATGCGCTGTATGGCGATGCCGTGGTGCAGGCGCGTGCAGCGCGCCTGATGCTGCATGCGAGTGAACTGGCCTTCGTGCACCCGGCGACGCAGCAAGCCCTTCGCTTCGAAAGCAAATCGGGTTTTTCGCTCAGCCGCCCTTGACCACGAGCACCGGCATGGTCGCGTCCTGCAGCACGCGCTGCGTGACGCTGCCCAGCAGCAGTTTCTCGATGCCGCTGCGGCCATGCGAGCCCATCACGATCAGGTCGGCCGCGATGGCGATGGCCGTGTCGACGATGCCTTCGTGCACCACGTGGCCGTCGATCACGCGCTGGTCGCTGTGCAGGCCTTCGGCCGCGAGTGCCGCAACGCCGCGTGCCAAGGCCGCATTCGCGCTCGCGGTGGCGGCGGCCAGGTATTCGTTCTGGCCGAGCGCATAGTCCGCGCCCACGCCGATGAAGGGGTAGTTGTCGATCACGTGAATCAACGTGATGCGGCTCCCGAAAGCCAGTGCGAGGCCACTGGCCTTGCTGACGGCGAGCATGGAAGTTTCAGAACCGTCGATGGGAACCAGGATGTGATTGAACATGGCGGACCTCGCTTTCGTTCGCAGACAGACACGGCTCGAAGTCGAGCCGGGTCCCGAATTTAACCGCTACACCGGTAGGTGGCTGTAGGACTCGTGCCAGCGGCACCCAAAGTACCGCCTGCGAGCGTCAATCGCCTTGGAAACCCTGCGATCGGCAAGTGATCACGAGCGTATCGCGCCAGCCCGCGCCACCCTCCTCGAGCGGCTGGATCGGCGTGGATTCGTGAATGACGCGTGCATCGTCGAGCACGAGCAGCGTCCACGGCTCGGTCATGGTGAAGCGCTCGCCGCGCCGGCCGTTGGCCTCGAACACGCGCGTCTCGCCGCCCTTGATGCCTTGACGACCGACCAACGCGACGGCCACCAGGTCGACGCCGTCGCGGTGCGCGCCTTCGGGGGTCGGGCGGCCGATGCCGCCCGCGGTGTCGATGCGGAACTGATGCGCCTCGACAAACCATTTCTGCGGCGCACCGCGCATGTCGCTCGCTGCAGTGCCCAGACGCTGCAGCAGGCGCTGCCAGACCGGCTGCACGATGGTCTCGGCGAGCATCGGCGCGAACCAGCGCTGCATGCCGCCGTGCAGCGCGTTGTATTCGACCGGCTGCCAGTGCGCGCGGTGCGGCACCTGCTGCAGCGTGGCGTTGTCATCGGCCTCGACGGTGAAGCAGGCGTGGCGCCGCGTGCGGTAGCGACCGCCGTCCTTGAGGTACTCGTCGGGTGGAAGATCGTTCCAGTCCGCGTGCAGGGCCTCCAGTTGCGCGAGCGGTGCGCCCAGCCAGTCGCTGACACCCTTCGGGCTCAGCACCGCGTAGCCCTGTTCGCGCAGGGCGGCGGGCAGTTCAGCTGGGTCGATGAAGGGGGGCGTGAAGGCGGCCGTGGTCACGCGCTGACCTTCACGTCCTTCCAGAACGCAACGCGGTCGCGAATTTCCTCGGCTTCGGGCTTTGGGTCGGCGTAGTACCAGGCGGCGTCGGTGTTGAGCTCGCCGTTGACCAGCAGCGAGTAGTAGCTCGCGGTGCCCTTCCAGGGGCAGGTGGTCTTGTGGTTGCTGAAGGTGACGTGATCGCGGTTGAGCGAACTCATCGGGAAATAGTGGTTGCCTTCGACGAGCACGGTGTCGTCGCTTTCGGCGATGGTGACGCCGTTCCAGGTTGCTTTCATTTGTCTTGGTCTCCAGAGGGAGGGGTGGCGGGGGCGCTGTCCGTTGCGCTGCCGCACGGGGCTTGGGTATTGTGCCGTTGCTTGGTACGGCCGCTTTTGCGTTGGCTGTATGAACCCTATTTGGATGTTTGCTTTCCGAGGCCGGGTCTCGGCCCGGCGGCCGACCTACTTTTCTTTGCTTCGCCAAAGAAAAGTAGGCAAAAGAAAGGCGACCCTGCTGTCTGCGTCCCTCCGCTTCGCTGCGGGCAACCTGCGGTGCTCACGTTTCGCGGGGTCTCGCCCAAACTCGCTTCGCTCAAACAAGGGCGAGCCCTGATCCGCGAAACGCTCCGCTCCTCGGCGCATACAGAAGGGATTTGGGGACCAGCAGGCCATCGCTGCGCTCGGCGGCCCAATGCTTTACGGGCCTTTGCTTCGCTCGGCCACGGTGCCCTCACCCCAGCCCTCTCCCAAAGGGAGAGGGAGCCAATCCAGACCGAGCGAAGCAAAGGCCCGATTGCGGGCCGAGCAAAGCAATGGCCCGTTCGTCTCCCCCTCCCCTCTGGCTGCGCCGAGGAGCGCAGCGTTTCGCGGATCAGGGCTCGCAGCTGTTTGAGCGAAGCGAGTTCTGCGAGACCCCGCGAAACGCGAGCACCGCAGGTTGCCCGTAGCGCAGCGAAGGGTCGCAGACAGTGGGGTCGCCTTTTCTTTGGCTACTTTCTTTTGGCGAAGCAAAAGAAAGTAGCTCGCCCGCCGGGGCGAGACCCGGCCTCGGAAAGCAATCTAGGCAGCCAGCCAGTGAACGCTAAAGAGCTTCTCCGGATCCGTCCAAACCGCCCCCGGTCGAAACCCGGCACGAACAGCCAACGCACGAAGCCCATCCACAGTGAACTTGTGCGAATACTCCGTATGAATGGTCTCCCCTTCCTCAAACCCAAACCGTTCCCCATTCAAAGAAACGCTCTGAGCCCGCCGACTAACAAGGTGCATCTCAATCCGCTGCCGAGGCGCGTTATAGAACGCCGCATGCGCAAACCCATCCAGATCGAAATCAGCATCCAACTCCGCATTCGCACGACGAAGCAAGTTCAGATTGAACTCCGCAGTCACCCCTTGCGCATCGTTGTAAGCCGCATGCAACCGCTCCGGCGCCTTCACCAGATCAACGCCAATCAAGAGCCCCCCGCCCCGCAACATCCGCGCCGCCAGCTGCAGAAAAGCCAGCGCCTCATCAGGCTCGAAATTGCCGATCGTCGACCCCGGGAAAAATCCGACGCGGCGACCGGAACCAGCCAAAGGTGCAGGCAGCACCAGCGGCATCGTGTAATCCGCAGCAATGGGCTGCACCACAAGCGCCGGATAGTCCGCCTTCAACCTCTCCGCAGCCGCCTCGAGGTGCTCCCCCGAGATGTCGATCGGCAGATAGCGCTTGGGCGTCTCGAGCGCATCGAGCAGCAAACGCACCTTCGTGAGCGATCCCGCCCCGAACTCCACGATCTCCGCATTCGACCCGATCTGCTCGGCGATCTCGCCCGCACATTCGCCGAGGATGCGCAGCTCGGTGCGCGTCGGGTAGTACTCGGGCAGCTCGCAGATGCGGTCGAACAACTGCGAGCCCGCTGCGTCGTAAAAAAACTTGGGCGAGATGCTGCGCGGCGTACGCGCCAGGCCCGCCTGCATCTCCCGCCCGAATTCGGACAGCGGCACGACGGCCGCCGGCGAACGGGACGTCTTCGAGGCAACGAACGAAGAGAGCGACGAAGAAGAAGTTGGATTGCGCATGATCAAAGGTCTTTCGCGAGCCGCAGCCCCGAGAACTGCCAGCGCGCGGCCGGCGGAAAGAAGTTGCGATAGCTGGGCCGCGAGTGCCCGGCTGGCGTGGCCACGCTGCCACCACGCAACACCAGTTGCCCCACCATGAACTTACCGTTGTATTCGGCCGCGATGCCGGGCATCGGGCGAAAGCCGGGATACGGGTCATACGACGAACGCGTCCACTGCCAGACATGGCCGGCCATCTGCGTGATGCCGGGCGCGTCGAACGCGGCCTCCCATTCGAACTCGGTCGGCAGCCGGGCGCCGGCCCATTCGGCATACGCAGCGGCTTCATAAAAACTCAACTGCGACACCGGCGCATCGGCCTCCATCGGCCGCACGCCGTGCAGCCCGAACACATGCCATTCGGCAGCAGTGCCTTGCTGCTGCGTTCCGAGATTCAGGCGTGGATCGTCGGCTGCGAGCCAGTACGCCGGATGGCGCCAGCCATTCGCCTGCACCGCGGCCCATCCATCAGACAGCCACAGCTCCGCACGCTGATACCCGCCATCGGCAATGAACTGCGCATAGTCGCCGCAGTTCACCAGCCGGTCGGCAATCGCATATGGCTGCAGCAGCGCCTTGTGGCGCGGCGTCTCGTTGTCGAAGGAGAAGTCCTGCCCCGCATGTCCCACTTCTGCGATGCCGCCGTGCTGCGATATCCAGCGCACCGCGGGCGGCACGGCGGCCAGCCGCAACGCGGGCCCGCTCGCCGGCTTGTACGCAGGCAACAGCGGGTTGCACGAGAGCGCATGCAGGATGTCGGTGAGCAGCAGCTCCTGGTGCTGCTGCTCGTGGTTCAACCCGAGCGTGACGATCGGCTCGATGGCGGCCCAGTCCTGCTCGTCGACGCCACCTTCAAGCAGCGCGAGCACCGCCTCGTCCACATGCCGCCGGTACGCATGCACCTCGTCCACCGAAGGCCGCGTGAGCAGCCCGCGCTGCGGGCGCGGATGACGCGGCCCGAGCGCCTCGTAGTAGGAATTGAAGAGGTAATGGAACCGCGTGTCGAAAGGCTGGTAGCCCTGTGCATGCGGCTGCAGCAGCACGGTCTCGAAGAACCACGTCGTGTGCGCGAGATGCCACTTCGTCGGGCTCGCATCGGGCATCGACTGGATGCACTGGTCTTCGGCGGAAAGCGGGGCGGCAAGTGCCAGGCTCGTGGCGCGCACTTCGCGGAACCTGTCGCGCAACGTGCTCGCCGCCTGTGTGATCGGCCGGGAAAGCGTCATGGGGTCTCCAGTCGGGTCAGCCGCAAGTTTTAGCCCATTCGAGTCGGAGCAGTCCGTAGGACAAAACGCCGCTGGGCCGCCGCCAAGAATTCGACGGGCAGCCACTGTGGCACAAGATGACGGGGCGTGCAGGACGGCTGCGTATCATCCGTTCGATGCAAACGAACACTCCCCCGGGCAGGCCCAAAGTCGTCATCGTCGGCTGCGGATTCGGCGGACTCGAGGCCGCCCGCAAGCTGCAGCGCGCCGACGTCGATGTCACCGTGATCGACAAGACCAACCACCACCTGTTCCAGCCCCTGCTCTACCAGGTGGCGACCGCCGGGCTCGCAGCGCCTTCCATCGCGGCGCCGGTGCGCGCGCTGTTTCGCAAGCAACCGAATATCACCACGCTGCTCGGCGAAGTGAGCGCCATCGATCCCGCCGGCCGCACGGTGCAGCTGGCCAGCGGCACCAGCGTGCCCTACGACCACCTGATCGTCGCCGCCGGCGCCACGCACAGCTACTTCGGCCACGACGAATGGGCGCCGGTCGCGCCGGGCCTGAAGACGCTGGCCGATGCCTTCGAGATCCGACGCCGCGTGCTGCTGTCGTTCGAGACCGCCGAGACCACCACCGACCCCGCGCTTCGCCGCGCCCTGCTCACCTTCGTGGTGATCGGCGCCGGCCCGACCGGCGTCGAGATGGCCGGCACGCTGGCCGAAATCGCCAAGCACACGCTCTCGGGCGAGTTCCGCCACATCGACCCCAGCAGTTCGCAGGTGTTGCTGGTCGAAGGCGGCCCGCGCGTGCTGCAGGCCATGCCTGAGTCGCTGAGCCAGAAGGCCCTTGAGCAGTTGGAAAAGCTCGGCGTCGAAGTCCGGCTGAATGCGCGCGTCACCGCTATCGACAGCACCGGGCTCGAAGTGCAGACCGGTGGCGGTGCGGACGGCGCACCGGTCGCGAGCTACCGAATCGATAGCAGCTGCGTGGTCTGGGCCGCGGGCGTCGCGGCTTCGCCGCTGGGCCGCATGCTCGGAACTGCCACCGGCGTCGAATGCGACCGCGCGGGCCGCATCAAGGTCGAGCCCGACCTGAGCCTCGCGGGCCATCCCGAAATCAGCGTGGTGGGCGACCTCGCGGCCGCCATGAGCCATGCGCCCGGCAAGCCGCCGAAACCGGTGCCCGGCGTTTCGCCCGGCGCCAAGCAGATGGGCCGCGCCGCGGCGTCGAACATCCTGCGCCGCATCGCCGGCCAGCCGACCGCGCCGTTCCGCTATGCGGACTACGGCAACCTCGCGACCATCGGCCGCAACTCGGCGGTGGTGGACCTGGGCACGCCCTTCGGCCCGCTGCGCTTCAGCGGCCGGCTCGCGTGGCTGTTCTGGCTGTTCGCGCACGCGTACTTCCTCATCGGCTTTCGCAACCGCATCGTCGTGATGATGGATTGGGCCGGCGCGTACTGGAGCTTCCAGCGCAACGCACGCGTGGTGGCCGACGTCCAAGGGAAGAGCGAATCCTGAACCAGGAGCCGAGGCCATGTTGTCGCTGATCTGGTGGATCGCCATTCATGCCGTCGAAGCACTCTTCCTTCTCTGGGTGCTGCGCTGGGGCGGCGCGGAGCGGATCGAGGGCACATGGGCCTCGGGTTTCATCAGCGGCTTCGCGCCGCGCTGGAACGCCGAGGGGTTGCGCATGGCGGCGCTGATCCTGCTGGTGTTCTGCGCGATCACCTTCGTGGTGGGCCTGTTCATGCCCTCGCTGCGTTGCTGGAGCAGCGGCGCCTGTTGAGCGCCGCCGCTTCCGGCATCAGGTCCCGATCACGCCGCCGTCGTTCTTCGTGATGACCACGGTGGCCGAGCGCGGGCGCCCTGCGCCGTCAGGCCATTTCGACACCGCGAGCGGACGATCCGGGTCGCTCCGCTCGTTGGCCGGCTCGCCCGGGTGCTGGATGTTGATGAAGAGCGTGCGCAAATCCGGCGTGGCCGTGAGGCCCGTGATCTCGCAGCCGGCCGGGCCGACCAGGAAGCGGCGGATCTCGCCCTTCGTCGGGTCGCAGGCCAGCATCTGGTTGTTCGGCAGGTTGCTGTAGTCGCCCTTGCCGAGCGTGGAGGTCGACACGTCGGTCTCGATCCACAGCACGCCACGCGCGTCGACCATCAGGCCGTCGGGGCTGCCGAATGTGTCGCCCTTGATGTTGCCCTGCGCTTCGTAGCGCGACTGCTTCGGGTCGCCCGCGAGCACGAGGTGGTTCCACGCGAACTTGGTCGCGTCGAGGTCGCCGCTTTCCTTCCAGCGGATGATCTGGCCCATCGTGTTGTTCGAGCGTGGATTGGCCGCGTCCATGAAGGGCTGGCCCGGTGCGCCGCGGTTGCTGTTGTTGGTGAGCGTGCAGTAGACCTCCTTCGTCAGCGGATCGACGGTCGTCCACTCGGGGCGGTCCATCTTCGTGGCGCCCAGCAGGTCGCTCGCCTGGCGCGCCTTGATGAGCACGTCGCCCTGGCTCGCGAAGCCCTTGTCGGCCACGAGCCCGTTCTGGCCCTGCACGAGCGGCAGCCATTCGCCGGTGCCGTCCACGTCGAAGCGGCCGACGTACAGCGTGCCGTGGTCGAGCAGCTCGCGGTTGGCGGCCGCGCCGCCGGGCTGCACCTTGTCGCGGCTCACGAACTTGTAGATGTATTCGAAGCGCGAGTCCTCGCCCATGTAGACGACGGCGCGGCCGTCGTTGGTGAGCGCGGTGGCCGCGCCTTCGTGCGCGGCGCGGCCCATGGCGGTGCGCTTGCGCGGGGTCGAGCCGGGGTCCTGCGGATCGATCTCGACCACCCAGCCGTAGCGGTTCGATTCGTTCGGGTGCCTGGCCACGTCGAAGCGCTCTTCGTGCTCGTGCCAGCGGTACTTGGCGCCGTTGCCCTTGCGAATGCCCCAGCGCTTCTGGTGCGCGTCGGGGGTGTCGGTGCCTTCGAAGTAATCGGCGAAGTTCTCTTCGCAGGTGAGGTAGGTGCCCCACGGCGTCTGGCCGTTGGAGCAGTTGTTGTAAGTGCCCAGCACCTGCGTGCCGGTCGGGTCGCCCGCGGTGCGCAGCATCGGGTGGCCGGCGGCGGGGCCGGTGAGCGTCATCGGGGTGAGTGCGGTGATGCGGCGCGCGAAACGCGACGGCAGCACCTGCGACCACTTCGCGCCCTCGCGCTGCAGTTCGATGACCGACACGCCGTGCGCGTGCATCGACTTGCGCACCTTCTCGGGCGTCCAGGTCTTCATGCCGTCGGTGTGCAGCAGGCCGTCGTCGACGTATTCATGGTTCAGCACCAGGAGGCCGCGGTTCGAACCGTCGAGCGGAAAGAAGGCCATGCCGTCGTGGTGCATGCCGGCCTGCAGGGCCTGTTCGTCGGCGGTGTTGGAGCCGTCGGTCTTGAAGGCGGGCATGCGGCCCGCGATGCCGGTGGCGTCGCCCCAGCGGTAGATCACCTGTGCGCTGTAGCCCTCGGGCACGACGACGCGGTCGACGGCCGCCATCTGCACGCTCTTGAAGCCGATGGCACGGCCCAGCGTGCTCACCGACGAGCTGCTGCCCGTGGTGGCGCAACCGGCCAGCGTGCCGGCCGCGAGCGGCCCGAAAAGCCCCGCCACCGCCGCCGCGAGACCGCCGCGCACGAACACCCGGCGCTTCGGGTCGGACACGTCGTGGATCGTGGGGTTGGCGGAAGGGTTGGAGTCCTCCATCTGCTCGAAGTCTTTGGCCATTTCTCTGATCTCTTTGTGTGGGGTTGTGAGAACTTTCGATCGTGGCGTGAGCCCGTGAATCTCCCATGACAACGGGCACGCTTTTGGGTGACAGATTTTCGGAATCTAATTCCAATGACTGAATTGAAAAGGCATCGCTTTTTTGCAATTCTTCGATTCCTTTTCAAATCCGATCCGGACAATTCCAATGCCCCATTTCCTACGTAAATACGTAGTGGCGGCGGCCTGCATTGCCGCGCCATTTTTCGCCCACGCCCAGTCCATTCCGCTGGACGACGTGCCGGCCCTCGCGAAGGCGCTCATGCGCGGGCAGGCGGTGCGCACGAGCTTCGATGTGTCCAAGTGCAGGAACGACAATGCCGGCGAGCCGAGCCCGGCTGTGAGCGGGGGCCTGGTCATCGATCCGTTCAACATCCTGCCCAATGGAACGATCGCGTTCTCGAACACCCATTTCACGCTCGGCCTGGGCAACCAGCCAGTGAACGAGATCATCCGCTTCCGCGTGAACACCGACCGCTCGGTTCAATTGACGATCACGACGCTTTCGCTGCCCACCTACCAGCCATTGCGAAATATTGCATTGACCTGCGAAGTGGGGAGCAGCGTGAATTTCTTCGTCCAGCTGTTTTAGGCAATTCGTCGAACATCCGAATTCAATCCGGAAATCGCCCGCGACGAAATTCGGGCTCCGTATCCGGCCTTAGAAGAAGCCTTCACCCCAGTGCGATTCGCGCTGGCTCTTGCGCCAGTCCCACGGCGGCACCGGCTTCGCATCGGCCCAGAGCCCCAGGTGCCGCGAGCGGGCGCTGTCCTGCAGTTTGAAGAGCCCGCCGCCGCGTTTGGTCGCGATCTTGTTGTAGTCGTACACCCAGGCCCAGCCGTCGGAGACCATGCGGCTGCCGGCGTCCTCGCCGTTGCACGACACGTCGGCCACGGTGCGGCCGTAACGGTCGGTGTCGCGTTCGGTGATGACCGCCTTCTCGGCGTAGCAGAGGCGGCTCAACGCCTGCCGGCTGCGCTGGCCGTACGGCTGCTTTTTTTCAGGGGCGTCGATCGCGGCGATGCGCACCTTGACCTGTTCGTAGGCACCGATGCGGCCACAGCGCGCGGTGAGCGTGTCGCCGTCGGTCACGCCGACGATGAGGCAGTTGCGCGACGACGCGGCATGCGCCAGCGGCGGGATGGAAAGGCCGAGGAAAAGAAGCAGGAAGACCGGACGAAAGCGCATGCGGGAAGGAAAAGGAACGGAACACGGGGCGCCGATTCTCGGCGCGAAGTGCTCGTCCAGCCCTGCGGATGCATTTGTTTTCGTCTTTGCTGAAGGCGCTGGCGCAGCACCCCGCCTTTCGCCGCGTGTTCGCGGTCAGAACGCGTAGCTCAGCGTCGCCACCGCGTTGCGCGGCGTGCCGAAGTAGGCCTGCCCGTCGATGTTGCTGTAGTACTTCTTGTCGAAGAGGTTCTCGATGTTCAGCTGCAGCGCGAGCTTGGGCGTGAAGGCGTAGCGCGCCATCAGGCTCACGACCGCGCGCGAGCCCTGCTGGTAGCGCAGGTCGACGTCGCCCACGCTGTACGCGTAGTACGTGCGGTTCTGCCAGTTGACGCCGCCGCCCAGCGTGAGCCGGTGCCATTCGCCGGGCAGCCGGTAGGTGGTGAACAGCGTGGCCTGCGTGGTCGGCATGGTGGTGTTGATGCGGTCGCCGTTGCCTTCGCGGCCCAGCGTGCGCGCGATGCCTGCGCTCAGCTGCCAGCCCGGGGCCAGCTCGCCCGACACCTGCAGCTCGATGCCCTTGCTGGTCACGCCGCGCGCGCCGTAGTAGGCGCCTTCGGTCGAGTTGGGCACGAGCCTGGTGCCGTCGCGCTGCGCCACGTTTTCCTGCTCGGCACGGAACACGGCGATGGAGGTGTTGAGCTTGCCGTTCAGGTGCTCGCCCTTGAGGCCGATCTCGTAGCTCTTGCCGGTCACCGGGTCGAGGTACGAACCGGTGGCGTCGCGGTAGTTCTGCGGCTGGAAGATGTCGGTGTAGCTCGCGTACACCGAGTAGGTGTCGCCCAGGTCGTACACCAGGCCCGCGTAGGGCGTGAACACCTCGTGCTTGCGGGTGGTCGGGGCGTCGGCGGTCAGGCGCGTGGAGCGCCAGCTGTTCTGCCTGCCGCCCACGATGAGCTTGAGCGAATCGGCCAGCGACAGGCGCGCGGCACCGTAGTAGCCGGTCTGGCGCGTCTTGGTGATGCCCGAGACCTTCAGCGGGTCCCAGGCCGGCTCGGGGTACGACGAAGCGTTCCAGTCGTAGAAGTTGCCGGTGCTGGGCAACGGGCTGGTGCGCGGATGGTTGGCCTCCACGTAGCGCGACTGGCTGTTGGTGATGCCCACCACGAGTTCGTGCGTGCGGCCCAGCAGCGTGAAGGGGCCGGTGGCCTGCAGGTCGAGGCTGTTCTGGCGGAACTCATGCTCGAAGTAGCCGGGCAGCGAGCCCAGGCCGCGACCGGTGAGGCGGTCGAGGCCGCCGAAGAGGTACAGCAGCTTGGCGTTCTGCTGGCTGTCGCGGTGCGAGGCGTTGGCCTTGAGCTTCCAGCCGTTGTCGAACTGGTGCGTGAGGTTCGCGAAGGCGGTGGTGGTGGTCGTGTCCCAGTGGGTCCACGGCGTGCCGATGGTCTTGGAGCGGTCCCAGCGCGTGGCCGTGCCGTCGCTGAAGGTCAGCGGCAGGCCGCCCCAGGTCGACGACGTGGGCCGGGTGGCCTGCGACTCGATGCCCACGCTCAGCGTGGTGCTCGGCGAGAGGTCGGCATCGACCACGCCGTACAGCACATGCTTGCGCCCGTGGTACATGTCGATGAAGGAGTCGCGGTCTTCCGTCATGCCGATGATGCGGGCGCGCACGCGACCGTCCTTGGTGACCGGCGTCTGCAGGTCGACCGTGCCGCGGCGCAGGTTCCACGAGCCCAGCGCGAGCGACGCGTTGCCGGCGAACACCTTGCTGTCGGCGTGCTTGCGCACCAGGTTGACCGAGGCCGACGGGTTGCCCGCGCCGGTGAGCAGCCCGGTCGAGCCGCGCACGACCTCGATGCGGTCGTACAGCACCGGGTCGTTGGTGGAGGCGCCGAAGAAGTCGGTGGTGACCGTGGTCGGCACGCCGTCGTACTGGTAGTTGTCGATGTAGAAGCCGCGTGCGTACAGGTCGGTGCGGTCGCTGTCGGAGCTCACCGAGAACACACCGGGCACGCTCTGCATGGCCTGGCCGAGCGACAGCAGGTTCTGGTCGTCCATCTGCTGGCGCGTGATCACGGTGACCGACTGCGGCGTCTCGCGCGGCGAGAGCGCGAGCCCCATGGCCGCCGCCGTGGCGCGCGTGGTGTACGCGCCGGTGCCTTCGGTGGTGCCGCTGCGATCGGCGTCGGCCGTGACGGTGACAGGCGCGAGCGTGTCGGTGCCGACGGCTCCCGCGGCGGGAGCGCCGGCCTCGCGGCGGTTCAGCGTGTAGCTGCCGTCGGTGCGCGCGACCACCTGCAGGCCGCTGCCCGCGAGCAGGCGCTCGATGGCTTCGCGCGCGGTGTAACGGCCCGAAATCGCAGGGCTGCTGCGCCCCTGCGTCAGCGCGGGGTCGAACGACAGCGCGATGCCGTTGCCGGCCGCGAAGGTGGCGAGCGTACGGCCGAGCGGGCCGGCGGGAATGTCGTAGGCGCGGGATGCGGCGGCGTCGAGCGATGACGGCGATGGCGACGCCTGCGCGAAGGCCGGCCCTCCCGCGCCGGCCAGGCCGCCGAGGGCAAGCGCCATCAGGGCATGGCGAAGGACGGTGTTCAGGCGGCGCTCTGCGAACGGGCGCAAGGCGGACGGGCGGGATGCGGACATGGAGACAGGCCTTTCGGTTGGGCAGCGGTGAGTTCTTCACCCTCCTTGCCAGCCGAAACGAAAAAAAGTCTCACCCCCGGACCGAAATATTTTTCGAAGCGCCTGTCGCTTCTTCTGGTGCTGCTGCCGCACGCGGCACGAGCGTGACCCAGTAGCCGCGCAGGCGCGTCGCCGCGTCCACCGGATAGGTCGACACCAGCATGCGCAGCACGCCGTCGGTGTCGGCCAGCGGAAAGGCGCCCGAGATGCGCAGGTCGGCCACGGCCGCGTCGCAATGCAGCACGCCGGGGCGGTAGCGCGACAGCTCGGCGGCAAAGTCGGCCAGCCGCATGCCGTCGGCGAGCAGCATGCCCTGCGTCCAGGCCAGCACGGAGGCGTCCGCCGGGCTGACGTCTTCGATGCCGTCGGCCGTGAAGCGGGCCTGCTGCCCCGCCGGCAGCACGCGCGCGGCGGCGCGGTCGGGCGTGATGCACACCGCGCCTTCGAGCACGGCGATGCGGGTCGCGCCGCCCGCTTCCTTGCGCACGCCAAAGCGCGTGCCCAGCGCCTCCAGCGTGCCGCCGGCGCTGGCCACGCGGAACGGGCGGTGCACGCCGGCGGGGTCGGGCGCGGTGGCGATGAAGATCTCGCCCGCATGCAGCACGACGAGACGCTGCATGCCGTCGAAGTGCACATCGACCGCGCTGGCGGTGTCGAGCGTGAGGCGGCTGCCGTCGGCCAGCCGCAGTTCGCGGCGCTCGCCGGTGCCGGTGCGGTGCCCGGCCATCCAGCCGCGCTCGCCCGCCATCTCGACCGCCTGCCAGCCGAGCCAGCCGGCGGGCACGACCGCGAGCAGCGCGGCCAACCGGCCGAGGGTGGCGCGGCGGTTGTTCCCATTCCCGCGCGCGGGCCGCGCGAGCGAAGACATCGCCAGCGCGGGCGGCAGGCCGCCGAGCTTGTTCATCAGCAACTCGGCGCGCGCCCAGGCACGGGCGTGATCGGGATGGCTCTGGCGCCAGCGCTCGCAGGCGCGGCGGTCTTCGTCGGTGACGGCGCTGTCGTGCAGCCGCATCAGCCATTCGGCGGCCTCGTCGAGCACGCGCGGGGCGAGCGCCGATGTTTCGAACTTGAGCGCGCTCATTCCATGACCGCCAGGCACCCGCGGAAGCCCTGCTGCATGTACCGCTTGACCGTGACGAGCGACACGCCCAGCTCGCGCGCGATGTCCTCGTACTTCATGCCGTCGAGCTGCGACAGCAGGAAGGCCCGGCGCGCGAGCGGCTTGAGGGCGTCGAGCATGGCGTCGATCTCGTGCAGCGTCTGCAGGATCACCAGCCGCTGCTCGGGCGACGGCGCCTCGGGTTCGGGCATCACGGCCAGCGCCTCGAGGTAGGCACGCTCCAGCGCCTGGCGCTGGTACCAGTTCACGAGGATGTTCTTGGCCACGCTCGTGAGGTAGGCGCGCGGCTGCGCAATGACCTCCGGGTTGCGTGCCGTCAGCAGCCGCGCGAAGGTGTCCTGCGCCAGGTCGGCCGCGTCACACGAGTTGCCGAGCTTCTTGCGCAGCCACGACTGGAGCCAGCCGTGGTGGTCGCTGTAGAGGGTGTGGACTTGCTGGAAGGCGGCTTCGGCAGCGGACATGGCGG
The DNA here is from genome assembly GCF_017161115.1 of Variovorax sp. RKNM96. GTDB lineage: Bacteria > Pseudomonadota > Gammaproteobacteria > Burkholderiales > Burkholderiaceae_C > Variovorax. The sequence continues at coordinate 4,946,876 of NZ_CP046508.1, forward strand.
GCGGCACGGCGGAGGAAGCTCCGCTTACAAATAAGAACTATTCTCATTTTAAGCAAAAAGGCCGCACCCGGGCCCTGCCCGCCTCGCCTGCACGCGTTCAGGCCGCCGGCTGCTCGGCTTCCTGCAGCAACCGCCACATCACCTTGCCGCTGCCGCTCTTGGGCAACGTCTCCACGAACTGCACCTTGCGCGGGATCTTGTAGACCGCCATGTTCTCGCGGCACCAGTCGATGATCTGCTGCTCGGTCGTGTCCTTGTGCGTGGCGCGCAGCACCACCACCGCCTTGACCGATTCGCCGCGGTAGTCGTCCTTGGTCGAGATGACGCAGGCCTCCTGGATCGCGGGGTGGCGGAACATCAGCAGTTCGACTTCGGCGGGCCACACCTTGAAGCCGCTCGCATTGATCATGCGTTTGAGCCGATCGGTCATGAAGAAGTAGCCGTCCTCGTCCATGCGGCCCATGTCGCCCGAGCGGAAGAAGCGCTTGCCCTCGAACTCGACGAAGGCGGCCTTCGTCGCGTCGGGGCGCTTCCAGTAGCCCTGGAACACCTCGGGGCCGTGGATGATGATCTCGCCCGATTCGCCGATGGGCATTTCCACCAGCGTGTCGGGGTCGACCACGCGCGCATCGGTGCTCATGAACGGAATGCCCAGGCACTGCTGCTTGGGGTTTTCCGACGGGTTGGTGTGCGAAGGCGCGGCCGTCTCGGTGAGGCCGTAGCCTTCCTGGTACTTCAGGCCGTACTGCTCGAACAGCCGCTGCGCCACCGCCTGCGGCATCGCGGCGCCGCCGCCGCCGATGTGGGTGATGCTCGAGAGGTCGTAGCTCGCGAAGTTGGGGCTGGCCATGAGGTCGATGACCATGGTCGGGATGTTGGTCCAGCTCGTCACCTTCCAGCGCGAGATGAGCCGGCCGGCCACGTCGCGGTCCCAGCGCGGCATGATGACCAGCGTGGCCGCCGCGAGGATCGAGGTGTGCATCATGCTCACCACGCCGGTGATGTGGAACATGGGCACCACGGCCAGCACCACCGCTTCCGATGTCGCATGGCCCCAGAGCTGGCCCGACACCGCGTTGTGCATCAGGCTCGAATGGTGATGCACGCAGCCCTTGGGCAGGCCGGTGGTGCCGCTGGTGTAGGGCAGCAGCGCCATGTCGTTGGCGCCCACCACATGCGCGGGGGCTGGGCGGCCGGCTTCGAGCGCATCGGTCCACGCCATCACCTCGCCGCCGACAAGCGCGGGCAGCGGGTGGCGGGTGCCGAGCCAGGCGGTCCATGCGGGAGCGGGCGCGTCGTCGCCGGTGACGTCGGCATCGAAGGCGTCGGTGAACTGGGTGACGATGATGTGCGCGAGCCGCTGCTCGGCCGGCAGCGCATCGCTGGCCTTGGCCAGTTCGGCGGCGAGGTCGCCGGTGGTGAGCGCCACCTTGGCGTCGGGGTCGACGATGTAGTGCTTGAGCTCCTCGGCCCGGTTCATCGGATTGACCGGCACCACCACTGCATTGGCCCGCAGGATCGCGAAGTGCGCCACCACGAGCTGCGGGCAGTTCTGCATGTTCAGGATCACGCGGTCGCCGCGCTGCACGCCCAGCGCATGCAGCGTGCCGGCCAGCCGCTCGACCTGCTCGGCCAGCTCGCGGTAGCTCATCACGCGGCCGAAGAACACGAGGGCGGCCTTGTCGGGGTAGCGGGCGGCGGAGGTCGCGAGGTTGTGCCACAGCGACGTGGCGGGAACGGTGAGCGAATGCGGCAGGCGTTTGGGCCAGAACTTGTAATGCGGGCGTTGTTGCATGGTGAGAACAGGCGGGAGAAAAAATGCGGGGCAGGAAGGGCAAAGGCACGCCAGCCTAAGCCGCCCCGGCCGCGGCTCCCATCGGGGAAGCCCCCGGGGGCGTCACATTGGCGACGCCCTTTTTTCGTACGCGCCGGCATCGGCTATCGTGCAGCCCCGGGCCGTGGGCCCGCAGACCGGTCCCGCCTCGCATGCTCGAACTCGCAAGAAAAACACGCTGGCGACGCGCCCTGCTCCTGGGCGCCGCGCTGTCCGCCTCGGGCTGCGCCCTCGTCTCCAGGTTCGGCCCCCAGGACAGCCCGACGACATTGCCGCACACCCCGCCGGAGTGGGTGCCGATCGACTGCTGGCTCGGCACCGAGGACGTGGTGCCGCGCCACGCCGGCAAGGCCGGCGGCTCCATGTTCGGAACACTGACGCTGGCCACCGGCATCTTCAAATGGCGCGTGAATTACGCGCGCCTGAGCGGGCCGGCCACGCTCGCAGGCTTCTACGGCCCTGCCGCCAGGGGCCGCAACGGCCCGTTGGTGATCGAGCTGCCGCCGCAGAGCCAAGGCGTGCAGCACGGCACGGGCCCCGACGCCGGCTACGAACTCACCGGCACCAGCACGCTCACGCAGGCACAGGTGGCCGACCTCATGGCCGGCCTCTGGTACGTCAGCGTGTCGACCAGCGCCTGGCCGGCGGGCGAGGTGCGGGGACAGCTCAAGCGCAGCACTGCCGGCGTGCACGGCGGCTGACATCGCGTCGCCATGCCCGATGGGGGATGCGCCATGCGGCCTGCGACTACAGACAGGCGCGGCTTTCGGAGCGATACCTGCGGTTCTGTCTCCAAGCAACCCATTCACCCATCCACCACCGAAGGAATCTCCATGGCAGCAGACAAGCACGCAAGCGTTCACTGGGAAGGCGCCGGCAAGACCGGCAAGGGCCAGATCAGCACCGAGACCGGCGCCCTCAAGGACTACCCCTACGGCTTCGCGAGCCGCTTCGAGGACGACAAGCGCGGCACCAACCCCGAGGAGATCGTCGGTGCGGCCCATGCGGCCTGCTTCACGATGGCCTTTGCCTTCGCGCTGGAAGCGGCGGGCCTGGCCGCGACGCGCATCGACACCAAGGCGGCCGTACGGCTGGCCAAGGACGGCGCCGGCTTCAAGATCGACCGCATCCAGCTCGAACTGGACGCGGCCGTGCCCAACCTCGACGAAGCGAAGTTCCAGGAAATCGCCGCCGCCGCCAAGGCCGGCTGCCCGCTGTCGAAGGCGCTCGCGAGCGTGCCCGAGATCACGCTGAAGGCCACGCTGGCGAGCTGAAGGCGCTGCTTATGATCGTCTCCACAAAAAGGAGACGGATCATGAACAAGCCCACCCGGACCGCACTGGCGGCCCTTTCTTTCGCCCTCGGCACGCTCGGCACCACGGCGGCGATGGCCGCCTACCCCGACAAGCCGATCAAGGTCGTCATCGGCTTCCCGGCCGGCGGCCCGCTCGACCAGCATGCGCGCCTGCTCACCGACAAGCTGCAGGCCGTGCTCGGCCAGCCGCTGATCGTCGACTACAAGCCCGGTGCGGGTGGCTCGGTCGGCGCGGACGCAGTCGCCAAGAGCCCGGCCGACGGCTACACGCTGATGCTGGCCAACACCGGCGTGGCCGTGATCAACGGCGCGCTCTACAGCAAGCTGCCCTACAACACGCAGCGCGACTTCGTGCCAATCGCGCGCACCGCCATGCAGCCGCTGGCCCTGCTGGTCACGCCCAAGCTGCCGGTGCAGAACCTGAAGCAATTCATCGACTACGCCAAGGCGCGGCCGGGCCAGGTCAACTACGGCTCGGCCGGCAACGGCGGCATCAGCCACCTCGTGCCCGAGATGTTCAAGACCGCGACCGGCATCTTCATGGTCCACATCCCCTACCGCGGCAGCGCGCCGGCCTTCACCGACCTGATGGGCGGGCAGGTGCAGTTCATGGCCGAGTCGATTCCGCAGGCCGCCAACTATCACAAGCAGGGCAAGGTGCGCGCGCTGGCCGTGACCAGCCGCGAGCGCAACCCCGCGCTGCCCGACGTGCCGACCGTCATCGAGTCGGGCGTCAAGGGATTCGAGGTGGTGGGCTTCTACGGCTTCCTCGCGCCGAAGGACACGCCCAAGGACGTGGTCGCCAAACTCAGCGACGCGTTCAGGCAGGTGCTGACCAGCCCCGAGGTGCGCGAGCGCATGGTGAGCCAGGGCGCGGACCCGGCCTACCTGGGCAGCGAGGACTTCGCACGCTTCCTCGCGACGGAAACGCCGCGTTTGGACAAGGCGGTGAAGGCCTCGGGCGCGCGGATGGATTGAGCCCCGGCGGCGCTCAGGGCGGCGTGGCCGCGTGCCGCTCGAGTTGCTCGCGGCTCAGCAGTTCGATGCTGCGGTAGCGCACGCGCAGCGTGCCGTCTTCCTCCCAGAGCTTCAGCTGCCGGTTCACGCTCTGGCGCGACACGCCGAGCATGAACGACAGGTCTTCCTGCGACACGCCGAGCGTCGTGCTGCCGCGCTCGTCGCCCGGCTCGGCGGCGCGCGCATCCAGCGTCAGCAGCCGGTGCGCGAGCCGCACGGGCAGCGGCATCAGGATCACGTCGTCGATCCACGCGAGCGCCTGCCGCAGCCGCAGGCACACCAGCCGCGTGAAGGCCATGTGCACATCGGGATGGTCGGCGATCAGCCGGTGGAAGTCCGCCGCGGCCACCACGGCCATTTCGGTGACGTCGACCGCGAAGGTGTCGTAGACGCGCTCGCGCCCCACCAGCAGCGACACCTCGCCGAACCAGTGCCCCGGTTCGAGCATCGCGATCACCGCCTCGCGCCCGCCCGGCGCGACCACGCTCACGCGCAGCGATCCGCTCACCACGCCGAACAGCGCATCGGGCGACGAGCCCTTGTGGAACAGCGACTCGCCACGCGCCAGCGTGCGCCGATGCGCCACCGCGAGCAGGCGCTGCTGCACGTCCTCTGCGAGCCGCATGTCGTTGCCCTGTCGTGGCGCAGATGTCGACGGTGTCGCCTGGGCATTGGCGGCGCGGGATGAAGGGGGCGTGCGTGGCATCGCGGGTTTGCCCGGGGTGGCGAATGCCAACAACGGACAGTCTTGGTGCATGGGGGTGCCGATAGTACGCAGCGAGCCCGGGTCACCGCAATTGGAGCAACCCGATGTCACCTGTCACATGGAGCACCCCCCGATGAACACCCAGACCGAACGATGCGAACTTCAAGCCCGCCGCGAGCGCCTCGTGCTCGACCATTTCGCCGACGAGACGCGGCAGGACTTCGACGCGGTGCTCGGCACCTTCCCGCATCCGCACTACGAGCTGATCCCGAGCGGCGAGGTGCACGACGGCACCGACGACGTGCGCCTGTACTACGCCGAAACGCGCCGCGCCTTCCCCGACCAGCGCCACGAGATCATCCAGCTGCGGCACGCCGACGATTCGGTGATCGTCGAGTTCTGGCTGCTGGGCACGCACCGCGGCCCGCTCAAGGGGATTCCGCCGACGGGCAACGCCTTCCGCTGCCGCATGAACGCCTTCTTCATCTTCGAGGGCGACACGCTGGTCTGCGAGCGCGTGTACTTCGACACCCTGACGATGCTGCGGCAGTTGCTGGTGGGCGTGCCGCCGGAGATGGTCGGCGCGCTGGTGAGCGGGCTGCTCGGCCAGCCGGCCGCAACGCCCAAGGTTGAGGCCGCCGTCGCATGACCACCGCGCGGCCGCTCGAAGCCGCCACGCCGTCATCACGGGCGGCGCGCGCGGCATCGGCCTGGCCATTGCGCGGCGCTGCATGGCGGACGGCGCGAGCGTGGCGCTGTGGGATGTGGAAGCAGAGGCGCTGGCCGACGCGATGCGGCAGCTCGCACCGCTGGGTGCCGCGACCTCGGCCCTCGTCGATGTGCGCGACGAAGACCAGATCGCACGCGCGGCCTCGGAGGCGCAGGAATGCTTCGGCGGCATCGACATCCTCGTCAACAACGCGGGCGTGCTCGGCCCGACCGTCACCGCGTGGGAGCACACGCCCGCGCAATGGCGCAACGTGCTCGACATCAACCTCACGGGCGCATGGCTGTGCTGCCGCGCCATCGTGCCGCTGATGCTGGCAAGGCAACGCGGGCGCATCGTCAACATCGCCTCGGTGGCGGGCAAGGAAGGCAACGGATTCAACGCGGCGTACTCGGCCTCCAAGGCGGGGCTGATTGCGCTGACCAAGTCGCTGGGCAAGGAGCTCGCGTTGTCGGGCGTGCTGGTGAACTGCATCACGCCGTCGGCGGCCGACACGGCGGTGTTCGCGGGCGTGCCGGCGGAACACCGCGAGCAACTGCGCACCGCGCTGCTCGCGCGGGTGCCGATGGGGCGCTTCGTCGAGGTCGATGAAGTGGCCGCGATGGCCGCGTGGCTGGCTTCGGACGACTGCTCGTTCAGCACGGGCGCGGTGTTCGACATCTCGGGTGGGCGCTCCATGTACTGAACCTTTCAGGGCGCGTTCACCGGCCGATCGGCGACCGCTCGTCGAATCGAAAAACAAGTCCTCATTTCCAGGAGACGACCATGATCCGAGACCCCGCCCCCACCGGCTTCGCACAACTGGCGCACTTCGACGGCGCTCGCAGCGCCGCCATGCCGCAAGACCGCCTGCGTGCCATCCGCCATGGCGCTGAAGCACTGCGCGAGCAATTGCTCGACGCGCCGCCGGTGCGCTTCGCGCGCAGCTTCAACCTGCTGCGCATTCCGTACCCCGCGTGGTTCGCCTTCACCGGCGTCTATTCGCAGCAGTTGCTCAAGCCGCACATGGTCCACCTGCTGGCGCGCACCGTGCTGATCCAGTACGACGACTTCGAAGGGCGCCTGCGCACGCTGCTCTTCACGCCGGCCGACTTCGAGGCAGGCAACGAAACACCCTACTTCAAGCGGCTGAGCGAGCAGGCGCCGAAGTTCCTGCACAAGACCATTGCGCCGGTCTACCAGACCGTGCCGCAGGCGCTGGCGAGCTGCGGCTTGGCGCCCGAACAGATCGACTACATCACCTACGACCACCTGCACACGCAGGACGTGCGCCGCTGGCTCGGCAGCGCGGATGCGCCTGGCCTGCTGCCGAACGCGAAGCTGCTCGTGCACCGGCAGGAACTCGCGAACGTGCAGGGGCTGCTGCCGGTGCAGGCCGAGTGGTACTGCCCGCATGGCCTCGACGGCGTGCCGGCCGAACGCATCGTTCCGTTCGACGGCAGCATCCAGCTTGGCCGCGGCCTCGCGCTGGTGCACACGCCGGGCCACACCGAAGGCAACCACTCGCTGGTCTATCGCACCGCCGACGGCTTGCGCGTGAGCAGCGAGAACGGTGTCGCAGCCGACAGCTGGGCGCCCCTGCAGTCGCGCCACAACGGCATCCGCCGCTATGCGCAGGCGACGGGCGCGGAGGTGATCCTGAACGGCAACACGCAGGAAAGCAGCAACGACCAGTACCTGTCGATGGTGCTGGAGAAGACGCTCGCGGGCACCTCGTCGTCGCACGGGTTCAGCAACGTCGTGCCGTCCAGCGAATGTTCGCCGCACTGGCTTTTTCCGGGGGCGCCGACCAGTCACCTCTGGGGCGAGACGAGCTTCGGCGCGCTGGCCCGCCCCTGAAAAAGAAGGAGACACACCGATGAACACAGCCACCCTCGCCGCCGCCGATGCGCACACGCCCGCCACGGCCGATGCGCACGGCGACGCCGCGCTCTTCCGCAAGATCACCTGGCGGCTGATGCCGCTGCTGTGCGCCTGTTACGTGCTGAACTACCTGGACCGCACCAACGTCGGCTACGCGCAGCTGCAGATGAAGGACCAGCTGGGCTTCAGCGACGCGGTGTTCGGCCTCGGGGCCGGCATCTTCTTCATCGGCTATGCGGTGTTCGAGATTCCGAGCAACCTGATGCTCGCGAAGATCGGCGTGCGCGCGACGCTGCTGCGCATCATGGGACTGTGGGGACTGGCCTCGGCGGCGATGATGTTCGCGACGACGCCGATGCAGTTCTACGTGCTGCGCTTTCTGATCGGCGTGTTCGAGGCGGGCTTCGCGCCCGGCGTGCTGTTCTACCTGACGCTGTGGTTTCCATCGCACCGCCGCGCACAGGCGACCGCCCTCTTCTTCATGGCCTTCGGCGCGGCGCCGATCGTCGCGGGGCCCATCGCCGGGCTCACGATGACCTACCTCGACGGCGTGCTCGCGCTGCGCGGCTGGCAGTGGCTGTTCCTGCTCGAAGGACTGCCGAGCGTGCTGCTGGGCGTCATCGCGTTTCGCTGGCTCTCGAACAGCCCGTCGCAGGCGCCGTGGCTCACGGCCGCGGAAAAGCAGCGCGTGGCGCGCCTGCTGGCCGAGGACCAGGCCGCGCACGGTGCCACCGAGCGCCACACCTTCGGCGCGGCGATGCGCGACGCCCGGGTGTGGCTGATCGGCTTCATGTCGTTCCTGATCATCCTGGGCATGTATGCGCTGTCGTTCTGGCAGCCGACCATCCTGAAGTCGATGGGGCTCAGCGTGCTGAAGATCGGTTTCTATTCGGTCATTCCGGCGGTCGCGGGCATCGCGGCCAACATCGTGGTCGGGCGGCACTCCGACCGCCGGAAGGAACGGCGCTGGCACTTCGCCATCGGTGCGCTGGTGGGTGCGGCGGGCCTCGCGCTGACCACGCTCTTCATGCAGAGCCCGCTGGCGGCCGTGCTGTGCCTGGCGCTGGCGGCGATGGGCATCTCGAGCGCGTTCACCGTGCTGTGGGCGATTCCGGGCAACTTCATGTCCAAGAGCGCCGCGGCCGCGGGCATCGCGCTCATCAGCACCATCGGCGGCAGCGCAGGGCTGGTGGCGCCGATGATGGTCGGCGCGCTCAAGACGCTGACCGGTGGCTTCACGGCCAGCCTGTATGTGCTGAGCGGGGCACTGGTGCTGTCGGCACTGCTCATGCTGCTGGCCCTGCCTGCGAGCGCCCTGGCCAAGAAGTAGTCCGCTCCCGCCGCACCACCGGCTCACGGCACCGATCCATTTCGGTGCACACGTCTTGCATACCAGTTGGCACAAAAGCTGCTGGTATGCAGGCGAATGTCTACATCCGCATCCGAAATCAGTGCACGCATCGTCGAAGCGGTGATGGCGCAGAAGCTCGCGCCGGGTTCGCGCCTGGGCGAGCAGCAGCTGGCCATGCTCTTCGACTGCAGCCGCACCATCGTGCGCGAAGCCCTCACCCGGCTGGCGGCGCGCGGCATCGTCACCGTGAGCGCGCGGCGCGGCTGGTTCGTGATCGAGCCTTCGCAGGAAGAAGCGCGCGAAGCCTTCGAGGCGCGCCGCGTGATCGAGCTGGGACTCATCCGCAGCGCGGCCACCACCGGCAAGCTCGACAAGGCCGCCCTGCGCCAACTGAAGGCGCACCTGCAGCGTGAAAAGGGCGCACTGAAAGAGAGCGACGTCGGCAACCGCAGCTTCCTGCTCGGCGACTTCCATGTGTGCCTGGCCGAGTGCCTGGGCAACACGCTGCTGGCCGACACGCTGCGCGACTTCACCGCGCGCACCACGCTGATCGCCATGCTCTACCAGAGCACGCACGACGCGGTGCAATCCTGCGAAGACCACGTGCAGATCGTCGCGGCGCTCGAGCGCGGCGACCACGCCGCCGCCGAGGCGCTGATGGCCGAACACATCGGCACGGTGCAGTCGGCGCTGCGCGTGCAGGCACCGACCGACCCACTGGCGCAACTGCGCGATGCGCTGGCGCCGCTGCAGAACACGGCTTCGACGAAACCCAAGCGCCGCAAGCCCGCGCCTTCCCCCGACGACCCCGATTCATCGACTTACCTAGGAGCCCTGCTATGACTTTCTCTGCATCGAAACGCCACCTCGCCCTCGCGTTCGCTTCCGTCGCCCTGCTGGCCTCGGCCGGCGGCGCCCATGCGCAGAACGCACTGGACAACGTGCTCAAGGCCAAGACCATCAAGATCGCCGTGCCGACCGACTACCCGCCCTACGGCTCGGTCGACAAGAACATGAAGCCGCAGGGCCTCGACGTCGAAATGGCCGAGCTCATCGCCGCCAAGCTCGGCGTGAAGGTCGAGCTGGTGCCCGTGACCAGCGCCAACCGCATCCCGTACCTGCAGACGCGCAAGGCCGACCTCGTGATCTCCACGCTCGGCAAGAACCCCGAGCGCGAGAAGGTGATCGATTTCTCGTCGGCCTACGCGCCCTTCTTCCAGGCCGTGTACGCCGCCAAGAGCATGAAGCTCACCAACTTCTCCGAAATGGCCGGCAAGACCGTCGCCGTGACGCGCGGCGCGATGGAAGACCAGGAACTGAACAAGGTGGCGCCGCCGAACGTCGACTACCGCCGCTTCGAGGACAACAACGCGACCATCGCGGCCTTCGTGGCCGGCCAGACGCAAACCCTCGCGACCAGCGCGGCGGTCGCCGGCGACATGCTCGCCAAGAACCCGAAGGTGAGCGCCGAGTTCAAGCTGCTGCTGAAAGACAGCCCCTGCTTCGTCGGCATCGCCAAGGGCGAAACCGCATTGAAGACCAAGGTCAACGAAATCATCGCCGCCGCCCGCAAGGACGGCACGCTGGACGCCATGTCGAAGAAGTGGCTCGGCAAGGCAGCCGGCGATCTTCCGGTCTGATCGAATCGCGCGGCCATGAACATCGAGTTTGACTTTGGCGCGGTGCTCGCCGAATGGCCGCTGCTGCTGCGCGGCGTGGCGTGGACCATCGGGCTCACCGCCATCGGCACCGTGCTCGGCATGATCGTGGGCACGTTCTGCGCATGGGCGCGCGCCGGCGGCCCCGTGTGGCTGCGCGCCATCGTGGGCACCTATGTGGAGCTGATCCGCAACACGCCCTTCATCGTGCAGCTGTTCTTCATCTTCTTCGGGCTGCCGGCGGCGGGTGTGAAGCTGTCGCCCGAGGTGGCGTCGGTGATCGCGATGGTGATGAATCTCGGCGCGTATTCGACCGAGATCATTCGCGCGGGCATCGAGGCCACGCCCAAGGGGCAGATCGAAGCGGCGGTAAGCCTCGCGCTCAGCAAGGCGCAGGTGTTCCTGCGCGTGGTACTGCCGCCTGCGCTCAAGAAGGTGTGGCCGGCGATGGTGAGCCAGATCATCATCGTGATGCTGGGCTCGGCGGTGTGCGGCCAGATCTCGACCGAGGAACTGAGCTACGCGGCCAACCTGATCCAGAGCCGCAACTTCCGCGCGTTCGAGGCGTTCATCATCGCCACGCTGATTTATCTCGCGCTGTCGGTCGCGCTGCGGCGCTTGCTCAACTGGGCAGGGCCGAAGTTCTTCTTCGGCCGCTGAACGCAGGAACCCGACGTCATGAGTGATTTTTCTCTGTGGGACATCCTGCGCAACCTGCTGATGGCGCTGCGCTGGACCGTCGTGCTTTCGCTGATCGCCTTCATCGGCGGTGGCATCGTGGGCGGGCTGCTGCTGTTCCTGCGTCTACGCGGCGGCCAGATTGCGGGCAAGGCGGTCGGCCTCTATGTGCAGCTCTTCCAGGGCACGCCGCTGCTGATGCAACTGTTTCTCGCCTACTTCGGCATCGCGCTGTTCGGCATCGACGTGTCGGCCTGGACCGCGGCGAGCGTGGCGCTCACGCTCTACACCAGCGCCTTTCTCACCGAGATCTGGCGTGGCTGCGTGGCCTCGATTCCGAAGGGCCAGTGGGAAGCATCCGGCAGCCTGGCCTTGAGCTTCGGCGAACAGATGCGCCATGTGATCCTGCCGCAGGCCGTGAAGATCGCGATCGCGCCGACGGTCGGCTTCCTGGTGCAGGTGATCAAGGGCACGGCGCTCGCCTCGGTGATCGGCTTTGTCGAACTCACCAAGGCCGGCAGCATGATTTCGAACGCCACCTTCCAGCCCTTCGTGGTGTTCAGCTGCGTGGCGCTGCTTTACTTCGTGCTGTGCTTCCCCGTGAGCCTGTACGCCAAGAACCTCGAGAGGAAGACCCATGGCCGCCGTGCTTGACCAAGCCAAACCCGAACCCGCGACCTTCGCCGCGCCCATCGTGCGCATCACGGCGCTGCGCAAGTCCTACGGCACCAACGAGGTGTTGAAGGGCATCGACCTCGACGTGAAGCGCGGCGAGGTGATCGCCATCATCGGCAAGAGCGGCTCGGGCAAGAGCACGCTGCTGCGCTGCATCAACGGGCTCGAGGTGTTCCAGGAAGGCTCGCTCACCGTCGACAGCAAGCCGCTGCTGCACGAGAGCGCGATGGCCATGCGCGAGCTGCGCCAGCGCGTGGGGATGATCTTCCAGAGCTTCAACCTGTTTCCGCACCTCACGGTCGGCAAGAACGTGATGCTCGCGCCCACGCTGGTGAAGAAGCGCGCGTCGCTGGAAGCCGCATCGCAGGCGCGCAAGCTGCTCGAGCGCGTGGGCCTCGCCGAGAAGTTCGATGCAATGCCCGACCAGCTCTCCGGCGGCCAGCAGCAGCGCGTGGCAATTGCCCGTGCGCTCGCGATGGAGCCGGCCGTGCTGCTGTGCGACGAAATCACCTCGGCGCTCGACCCCGAGCTGGTGGGCGAGGTGCTGCGCGTGGTGGAGTCGCTGGCCGACGAAGGCATGACGCTCCTGATGGTGACGCACGAGATGAGCTTCGCGCGCAAGGTGAGCGACCGGGTGATCTTCATGCACCAGGGGCGCGTGCATGAGATGGGGCCGCCGGCGGAGCTGTTCGGGAATCCGCAGACGGCGGAGTTGAAGCAGTTTCTTTCTTCGCTGCACGACTGAGGGTTTCGTCCTCGACTGTCCTCGGCTATCCTCGCCCCATGGCCTCCCTGCGGAACGCATCGATTATTCGCACCATCGAAGAGATGGTGGGTTAGCGCGCGATCCAGACGAGTTTCACGCCATGCAACCCGCCCCACGAGGCGGGTTTCTTTTTGCCTCCTGGGGTTTTGTTCCAAGTCACAGGAGAAAAGCAATGACCCCCATGCTCCACATGGTCTGCGGCAAGATCGGTGCCGGCAAATCGACGCTCACCCGGCGCCTGGCAGAGGCACCGGCCACGGTGCTCATCAGCGAGGATGCGTGGCTTGCCGCGCTGTACCCCGGAGAGATCGTCGCGCTGCCCGACTACGTGCGGGCTTCGACCCGGCTCAAGCGGGTCATGGCGGCGCATGTCGTCGCGCTCCTCAATGCCGGCGTGTCCGTGGTGCTCGACTTTCCCGCCAACACGGTGAGCAGCCGGGCCTGGGCGCGCGGCATCGTCGAGGAGGCGGGCGTGGCGCACCGGCTCCATTTCCTGGATGTGCCGGACGCCATCTGCAAGGCACGGCTTCGCGCACGCAATGCAAGCGGCGAACATCCCTTCGAAACGACGGATGCCGAGTTCGACCTGATCACGCGCCACTTCGTCGCGCCCGCGGAGGCGGAAGGCTTTCACGTGGTCCGCGTCTCGCAGGCCTGACTAAGATCGCCCGCGATGCACATCGAACAAGCCCTCCCCACCGAAGCGGCTACCGTTGCCGCCGTCCTGAACGAAGCCGCCCAATGGCTCGCCACCGGAGGCCGGCCGCTGTGGTCGGCTGCCGACACCGCCATCGAACGCATCCAGCGTGACACCGATGCCGGACGCTACTTCATTGCACGCGAGAACGACGACGTGGCCGGCGTCGTGCGAATCGATATGGAAGACCCCTTCTTCTGGCCCGAGATCGAGCCCGGCAGCTCGGCGTTCGTGCACAAGCTGGGCATTCGCAGGTCGTGGAGCGGCAAGGGCGTGTCGACCACCCTCCTGGCCTTCGCGCGCGAACGCACCCGCAGCCTAGGCCGCCCGTACCTGCGCCTCGATTGCGTGGCGGACCGGCAGGCGCTGCGCACGCTCTACGAGGGCTTCGGTTTCGTGCTGCACAGCGTCATCCAGAAGGGAAACGGGTCCTTTGCCCGTTACGAATTGCGCATCGACGGCTGACTGTCCGACAGGAATGGGCGCCACCCCGGCGCTGGCGGGAACGCATCCGCCTGTGGCAAGCTCGGAACCCCTATGAACCTCCGCCCTCCGTCCCTCACCTCCCGTCGCCGGATGCTGCAGGCCCTGCTCGGTACGGCCGCCCTGCAGGCTCCGTTCGCAGCGCTGGCCGGTTTCAACTTCTTCACGAGCGAATACACCGCGAGCCGCGACGAGCTGCAGACGATGATCGCCAAGCGCTTTCCGGTGGCCGAGCGCTATGCCGAGATCTTCATGGTCGGGCTGCGCGATCCGCAACTGGGCCTGGATGCCGGCACCAACCGCGCGGCCCTCACCGCCACGCTGACCATCGCGAGCCCCCTGCTGGCCGCCTCGCCGGTGCAAGGCGTAGTGTCGATGAGCAGCGCGCTGCGCTACGACGCGGCCACGCGCACGCTGCGGCTCGATCATCCGAAGGCCGAACGCCTCGAACTGCAGGGCGTGGAGGGCCGCGATGCCGAGCGGCTGCAGAAGGTCGGCTCGATCGTCGCGCAGGAACTGCTGCAGGGCCAGGTGCTGCGCAGCTTCACCGCCGACGAACTCACCATGGGCCGCAAGACCTACGAGATCGGTGACATCACCGTGCAAGAAAACGGCATCAAGGTACAGCTCAAATGAAATTCCCCCTGCTCGTCGCCGCATTGCTGATCGCGGGTTGTGCCGCCATCGCCCCCACCGCCAAACAGCACTTCGACCTGCAGGCCCACCGCGGCGGCCGCGGCCTCGCGCCCGAGAACACGCTGGCTGCGTTCTCCAATGCGATTGACCTGGGCGTGAACACGCTGGAGCTGGACATCGGCCTGACCGCCGACAACGTGGTCGTGATCTCGCACGACACCGCGCTCAACCCAGACCACACCCGCGATGCCAGCGGCAACTGGCTCCCGGCGAAGAGCGGCGCGGCCGTGCGCTCGCTCACGCTGGCGCAGCTGCAGACCTACGATGTCGGCCGCCTCAACCCCGGCAGCAACTACGGCAAGCAGTTCGCGCTGCAGCAACCGCGCGACGGTGAACGCATTCCCACGCTCGCTGCGCTGTTCGCGCTGGTGCAGGCGCGCGGCGCGGCTGCGGCCACGGTGCACTTCAACATCGAGACCAAGATCGATCCGACGAAGCCCGACGAAACCGCCGCACCCGAACCCATGGTGCGCGCGCTGCTTGCCGAGATCGACAAGGCGAAGATGGCCGACCGCGTGACCATCCAGAGCTTCGACTGGCGCACGCTCGCGCTCGTCGGCCAGCTCGCGCCGCAATTGCCGCGCGCCTACCTCAGCACGCCGCGCACCCTGAAAGACAGCCGATGGACCGCAGGCCTCGATGCGGCCGGCTTCGCCTCGGTGCCGCAGTTGGTCCAGGCCGCCGCGGGCAAGAGCGCGGGGCCGGTGATCTGGTCGCCGGCCTACGCCGACCTCACACCGGCCGTCATCAAGGAAGCGCAGAAGCTGGGCATGAAGGTGTTGCCCTGGACCGTGAACCAGCGCGCCGACATGCAACGGCTGATGGATTGGGGTGCGGACGGCATCATCACGGACTATCCCGATGTGCTGCGCGACCTGATGCGCGAGCGCGGGCTGTCGACGCCTCCTTCCGGAAAGGTTGCGGGATGAGCGCGACACAGCAACTCGACGCCATCGCCGCGCACATTGCGGCGCTGAACGGCGGTGGTGGCGGATCGGTCACCACGCTCTCGAACGATGCCCGCGCCAGCGCCGAACTGCTCGGCGCCCTGCCGCCGCGCTACAGCGAGGTCTTGCTGAACCTGCTCGACCGCCTCGAATCGAGCGCGCTCTTCAGCGAAGAGAGCTGCTCCTTCAGCCAGAAGGACCTGCTGGACAACCTGCAGGTGTGGATCGACAAGGCCCGTGGCCAGCTGGTGTCTTAGGGCACCGGTTTATCATCGTCGCCCATGCGCACCCTGCTGCTCGCCCTCATGATCGCCCTGCTGCCCATCCGCGGCTGGCTGGGCGACGCGATGGCGGTGGAGATGGTGCGGCACTCGCTGCCTGCCGCCTCGCTCGTCGCACAAGAGGCCTCCCCGGCCTCGGTGGCGGTGGATGCGCATTGCCATGAAGCCATGGAAGCAGCCGACAGCGGCGACATGAGCACCATGGCGCACCACCATGACGACGGCAACAGCAGCGACCACGGCACCGACCACCAGGGCTGCGGCACCTGCACCGCCTGCCAGGTCTGCCACACGGTGGCCCTCGGCGGCACGCCCCTCATCGACATCGTGCACGGCGCCCCCCAGGCGCCACCAGCGGCCCACGCGGCCCGCTTCGCGAGCGCAGAGCCCGTTCCGGGCCTGAAGCCGCCCATTTCCTGATCTCCCTGCCCGTAGTCCGTCCGCAGTGAGCCTTTTCCGGCTCTCGGCGTTGGTCGTATTGCTCATGGAGATCGAGCGTGAACCCCTTTGTCCGTCGGCAGCTTGCCGGCCCCCCTCACTGTCGAAGAAGTAGCGGCGCGCTGTTCAAGCGTGCCGCCGCATTCGGCGGCGCCCTGGTGCTGGCCGGCTGCGCCAGTCTTTCCCCCGACGGCGGCACTGCCGACGTGCAGGCACTGGTCGGCAACAACCCGCTGATGGCGGGCACCACCGCCCAGCGCGTGCCTGACGAGGCCTCGCAGAAGAGCGTCGATGCCTTGCTCGCCAAGCCGCTCGATGCCGAGTCCGCCGTGCGTATCGCGCTCGTCAACAGCCCGCGCGTGCAGGACGCCTTTGCCACGCTGCAGATCAGCGACGCCGACCGCGTGCAGGCCGCGAGCCTGCCAAACCCGGTGCTTTCGTTCAGCCGGCTCGCGCAAGGCCGCGAGCGCGAGTTCGAGCGGATGCTGAGCTTCAACGTGATCGGGCTCGTCACGCTGCCGTGGCAGGCCCGCTGGGCCGGCCAGCGGCACGAGGCGGCCAAGCTGCAGGCCGCGCAGAGCGTGCTGCTGCTGGCCGCCGACACGCGCCGCGCGTGGGTGCGCGCGGTGTCGGCGCAGCAGAGCGTGGTGTACCTGCGCGATGCGAAGGACGCGGCCGAGGCCGGCGCCGAGCTTGCACACCGCATGGCCCAGGTCGGCAACTGGAGCGCGTTGCAGCGCACGCGCGAACAGCTCCTGCTGGCCGATGCCGCAGCACAGCTCGCGCGCGCCGAGCAGACCGCCGTTGCCACGCGCGAGCAACTCACGCGGCTGCTCGGCCTGGGTGGCGAGCGCATCGGCTACACGCTGCCCGACCGCCTGCCTCCCTTGCCGAAGTCCGCGCCCGAACTCGGTGACGTGCAGGCGCTGGCGCTGCGCGACCGGCTCGACGTGCGTTCGGCGCAAGCGCAGAACACGGCGGTGGCCGATTCGCTCGGCCTCACACGCGCCACCAGCGTCATCAACGCCATGGAGATCGGTGCGGTGCGCAACACCACGTTCGAGAACGACGCCGACCGTTCGCGCTCGACGAAACGCGGCTTCGAACTCGACCTGCCGCTGCCGCTGTTCGACTGGGGCCAGGCCCGCACGGGCCGCGCCGAAGCGCAGTACATGCAATCGGCCGCACGCGTGCGCGACGTGGGCGTGCTCGCCGCGAGCGAGGCACGCGAGGCTTGGCAAGGCTGGAACACGTCGTATGCATTGGCGCGCCGCTACCGCGATGAAGTGCTGCCGCTGCGCAAGAAGGTCAACGAGGAAATGGTGCTGCGCTACAACGGCATGCTCGCGAGCGTGTGGGAGCTGCTCGGCGAAACCCGCGCGAGCATGCTCGTGGTGAACGCGGGCATCGAGGCGCAGCGCGATTTCTGGCTCGCCGACACCGACCTGCAACTCGCCCTCACGGGCAGTTCGCCCGGCGGCATGACGGCGCTGCAGACGGCCACGGCCGGCGATGCGCCTGCGGCGGGAGGACACTGACATGAACCGCCGCAATTTCTTCGCAGGTGCTGCCACCGCGGTCGCCGCGACCACGGCCAGCCGCGTCTCGATGGCCGCGCTGCCCGAACCGGTGATGCAAAGCTCCACTGCCACCGCGCCACCGCTCGCCCCGCCGAACGGCCGCCCCTACAACCCCGTCGTCACCCTCAACGGCTGGACGCTCCCCTGGCGCATGAACGCCGGCGTCAAGGAATTCCACCTCGTCGCCGAACCCGTCGTGCGCGAGATGGCGCCCGGCTTCAAGGTCAACATGTGGGGCTACAACGGCCAGTCGCCGGGCCCGACCATCGAGGTGGTCGAGGGCGACCGCGTGCGCATCTACGTGACCAACAAGTTGCCGGAGCACACGACGGTGCACTGGCACGGCCAGCGCCTGCCCAACGGCATGGACGGCGTGGGCGGCATCACGCAGCCCCACATTCCGCCGGGCAAGACCTTCGTCTACGAGTTCACCGCGCGCCGCCCCGGCACCTTCATGTACCACCCGCATGCCGACGAGATGGTGCAGATGGCGATGGGGATGATGGGCTTCTGGATCACGCATCCGAAGGAGAGCCATCCTCTCATCGAACCCGTGCAGCGCGATTTCTGCTTCCTGCTCGGCAGCTTCGACGTGGAGCCCGGGAGCGCCACGCCCAAGGTCAACACCATGACCGACTTCAACATCTGGAGCTTCAACAGCCGCGTGTTCCCCGGCATCGACACGCTCAACGTGCGCAAGGGCGACCGGGTGCGCATCCGCGTGGGCAACCTCACGATGACCAACCACCCGATCCATATCCACGGCCACGAGTTCGAGGTGACCGGCACCGACGGCGGCCCCGTGCCGCGCACCGCACGCTGGCCCGAGGTGTCGGTGGACGTGGCGGTGGGCCAGATGCGGCAGATGGAATTCATCGCCGACGAGGAAGGCGACTGGTCGCTGCACTGCCACAAGGCGCACCACACCATGGGACCGATGGGCCACGAGGTGCCGACCATGATCGGCGTCGATCAGAAGGGCGTGGTCGACAAGATCAGAAAGCTCGTGCCTGACTACATGGTGATGGGCGACAAGGGCATGGCCGACATGGGCGAGATGGAGATGCCCATCCCCGACAACACGATGCCCATGATGACCGGCGCCGGCCCCTTCGGCTCGGCCGAGATGGGAGGCATGTTCACGCTGCTGAAGGTGCGCCGCGACCAGAAGCCCGGGGACTACAAGGACCCGGGCTGGTTCAAGCACCCGGCCGGCACCGTGGCGCGCGAAGTGCCCGGCGCCTCCGTGCCGCCGGCCCCGCGCAACGCGCCATCTCCTGGCAACAGCAGCAACACCGACGCCACCGTGCGCAAGCCTTCGGGCGCGCACAACCACTGACCTCGTTCACTTTCATTTTTGGAGCTCACCTCATGAACAAGACCTTCAAGTCCATCGCCCTCTGCATCGCGCTCGCCGCCGCTGCGACCGCATCGCAGGCCCATGAAAACCACACGCCGAAACCGAAGGGCGCGGCCACGCTCGCCCCCGAGCAAAAGCCCTGGGGCATCGAAGGCAAGGCCGGCGATGTGCGCCGCACCATCGACATCGCGATGGCCGACGACATGACCTTCACGCCTTCGGTCATCGAAGTGCGCGAGGGCGACACCATCCGCCTGCGCCTGAAGAACAAGGGGAAGGAGTTGCACGAGCTCGTGCTCGGCACCGAGTCGGAGATCGCGAACCACGCGGCCATGATGAAGAAATTCCCGGACATGGAACACGACGATCCATGGATGGTGCATGTGCCCGCCGGCAAGACCGGCGAGATGGTCTGGACCTTCAACCGCGCCGGCGACTTCGACTTCGCGTGCCTCGTGAAAGACCACTTCGAACTCGGCATGGCCGGCCGCATCCGCGTGCTGGCGGCCGCGCCCAGGAAATCCTGACAAACGAACGAACCTAGGAGATCACCATGCAACGACGAATCCTCTTGAAGCGTGCAGCCCCGCTGCTGGCGCTCGCATCCACCCTGCCGCTCACCGCTTTCGCTGCCGCGCCGATGGTCGAGATCTGGAAAGACCCGAACTGCGGCTGCTGCCAGGACTGGGTGAAGCATCTCAACAAGAACGGCTTTGCGACGAAGGTGCACGACGAAGGCAACACGGCCGCGCGCACCCGCCTCGGCGTGCCCGCCAAGCTGGGCTCATGCCACACCGGGCTGATCGGCGGCTATGCGCTCGAAGGCCATGTGCCCGCGCGCGAAGTGCAGCGCCTGCTGAAGGAAAAACCCAAGGCCGTCGGCCTCGCCGTGCCCGGCATGCCGGTGGGCTCGCCGGGCATGGACGGTCCGGCCTACGGCGACCAGCGCGATCCGTACGACGTGCTGCTCGTGCTGGCCGATGGCAGCACGCGCGTGTATCAAAGCTATCGCTGAAGGGACATGGCCATGAAGAAACTCCTCACCGCCCTCTCCGCCGCCCTTCTCGCCGCGGCGGCCTTCGCGCAGGCCGCGCTGCCCGCCGTCGAAGGCGAGGTGCGCAAGATCGACACCGATGCGAAGAAGATCACCCTCAAGCACGGCGACATCCCGAACCTCGAGATGACCGGCATGACGATGGTCTTCCGCGTGAAAGATCCCGAGCTGCTCGGCAAGGTGAAGCCCGGCGACAAGGTGCGCTTCACGGCAGACAAGGTCGACGGCGCGCTCACGGTGCTGTCGATCGAGCCGGAGCCCGCTAGCTGAATCGCCCCGGGTCGAACGGCGCCAGCGGCGTCTCGGGCTCGACGCCCGCGAGCAACTGCGCCGCCAGCCGCCCCGTGCGCGCCGAGCCGCACAGCCCCACATGCCCATGGCCGAACGCGAGCACGATGTCCGCGCTCGTGGCCGATGGCCCGATACAGGGCAACCCATCGGGCATGCTCGGGCGGCGGCCGAGCCAGTGCTTGAAGGTCTTGGTGCCGCCCGTTTCCGCAAGCGCGGGAAACATCGATTGCAGATGGCGATGCAGGATCTCCGCGCGGCGCCAGTCGGGCTCTGCGTCCAGTCCGCCGATCTCGACTTGGCCCGCTGCGCGCAGGCCCCCGTCCATCCAGTGCGCGATGAGCTTGCCGTCGGCCACCATCACCGGCGTGCGCGGACCGACGGCCGCGCCTTCGATCACCACGTGGTAGCCGCGCTCGGTGTCCAGCGGCACCGGGGAACCCGCGGCCGCGGCCAGCGGGCCGGAATACGCACCGGCGCAGATGGCCGCGGCATCGCAGGCGATGTCGCCGTAGTTCGTGCGCACCGCGCGCAACCGGCCGCCTTCGATGCGAAAGCCCGTGGCGCGCCCGAAGATCCGCTCGGCCCCGGTCGCCACCGCATACTGCGCCAGCGCGGCCACGTAGGCGCCCGGGTCGCGGCAGTGGCCGGCCTCGGGCACGAAGATGCCGAGTGTGTAGCGCGCATCGAGGTCGGGTTCGCGGCGGCGCAGTTCGTCGGCCGACCACTCTTCCCATCGAACGCCCACGCGTCCCCGCACGCGCCAGCCCAGCGCGTCGTCTTCGAACTCGGCGCGCGAGCGGTAGGCATGCAGCAGCCCGCGCTGCTCGATGAGCTGCGGCACGCCCGCCTCGGCCGCGAGCCGCGCATGCAGCGCGGGCGCGTCCGCCAGCAGGGTGCGCAATGCATCGGCGGTGCGCTGCACGCGCGCCTCGGTCCAGCCCGAGGCCAGGTAGCGCAGCAGCCACGGCAGCGCACGCGGCAGGTAGCGCCAGCGCACCGCGAGCGGCCCGAGCGGATCGGCCAGCCAGCCCGGCACCTTGCGCCAGGCGCCGGGAAGCGAGGGTGGCACCACGGAGTGCGACGAAAGCCAGCCGGCGTTGCCGTAGCTCGTCGCCTGAGGGCCGCCCGGCGTCTCGGGCTCCAGAAGGGTCACGCGCAGGCCTGCGCGCAATGCCTCGATGGCGGTGGCGCAACCCACCGCACCTGCGCCGATCACCACCACATGGCGCCGCGCATCGCCTTCGGGGGCGAAACTACTTCTTGCAACTGTCATGGCGCCTATCGTAGAGGCACGGTCCCATAATCGGCCGCCATGTCAGCCACGACTTCCACTTCCTCCCCCACACACTCCGCCGGTGCCATCACCGACGTCGCCGGCATCGAAGTCGGCCATTTCTCCGACACCCGCCGCCCCACGGGCTGCACCGTCGTCATGGCGCGCGAAGGCGCCGTGGCCGGTGTCGACGTGCGCGGCGCCGCACCCGGCACGCGCGAGACCGACCTGCTCTCGCCCGGCAACCTGGTGCAGCAGGTGCATGCGGTGATGCTCGCGGGCGGCAGCGCCTGGGGCCTTTCGGCGGCCGAGGGCGCGATGCGGTGGCTCGAGGAGCGCAACATCGGCATGGACGTGCGCTTCGGCACCCTGCCCATCGTGCCCGCCGCGGTGCTGTTCGACCTGCCGATGGGCGATGCGCGCATCCGCCCCGATGCCGCGGCCGGCTATGCAGCCTGCGATGCCGCATCGAACGCCGCACCCGCCGAAGGCAACGTGGGCGCCGGCAGCGGCGCGCTGGTGGGCAAGCTCTTCGGCGTGCACCGCGCAATGAAGGGCGGCATCGGCACCGCGTCGGTCACCGTCGGCGGCGTGACCGTCGGCGCGCTGATCGCGGTCAATTCGCTGGGCGACGTGCTCGACCACAACACCGCGCAGCCCGTGGCCGGTGCGCGCACCGAAGATGGCACCGCCTTGCTCGACACCCGCCGCGCCCTGCTGCGCGGCGACCTGCCCAAGCCGCTGCTCGCGGGCACCAACACCACGCTGGGCGTGGTCGCGACCGACGCGGTGCTGACCAAGGTGCAGGCCAACCGCCTCGCGAACGTGGCGCACGACGGCCTCTCGCGCGCCATCAACCCAGTGCACACGATGAGCGACGGCGACACGCTGTTCGCGCTGGCCACCTGCCGCGTGCCCCTCGAAGGCAACGCCCCGGGCATGACAGTCCTCGGCACCATGGCCGCGGAGGCGGTGGCCATTGCCACGCTGCGCGCCGTGCGTGCTGCGCAATCGGTGACGGTGGGCGACCTGCACATTCCCTCGGCCAGCGACCTCGCCGCGCCTCGCGCCTGACGCACACACAGACAACAAAGAAAGGACCACCATGGCGTTCCCCCGAACCCTGAAGCTGATCCTGCTGTCGATCCGCGACCTGATCGCCTCGGCCGGGCCCATCATCTTTCTCGTGATCGGCCTGCTGATCGCCGCCTACTGGTACCTGCAGCCGCAGCCGCCCAAGCATGTGACGCTGGCCACCGGTCCCACGGGCAGCGCCTATGCGGAGTTCGGCAAGCGCTATGCGACAGCACTCAAGGCCAACGGCATCACCGTCGAATTGAAGCCCACCTCGGGCTCCTCGGAGAACCTGGAGCTGCTGCGAAAGGGCGGCGCCGACGTGGGCTTCGTGCGCGGCGGGAGCGCCGACCCGGTGGCCGATGAAGAGGCGGGGCTCAGTTCGCTCGGCAGCCTGTTCTTCGAGCCGATCTGGCTTTTCTATCGCGCCGACAGCGCGCTGAAGGTCGACAAGAAGACCGGCACGCTGACCTCGCTCACGCAACTGCGCGGCCTGCGCGTGAACGTCGACATGCCCGGCAGCGGGCTGCCCGAGATCATGGAGCGGCTCTTCAAGGCCAACCGCCTGGGGCCCGACGACGTGCTGCTGTCGAACCTAGAACAGGCCGCCGCCGCCGAGGCGCTGCAGGCCGGGCTGCTCGATGCGATCGTGCTGTCTTCCGCGCCGCAGTCGCCGCAGGTGCAGCGGCTGCTGCGCGCGGGCGACATCAAGCTCATGGACTTCGGCCAGGCCGATGCGTACTCGCGGCGCTTTCCGTTCCTCTCGGCGGTGACGCTGCCGCGCGGCGTGGTCGATCTGTCGAAAGACCTGCCGCCATCGGACGTGTCGCTGCTCGCGGCCACCACCTCGCTGCTCTCGCGCGAAGAAACCCACCCTGCCCTGCGCCAGCTGTTCGCGCAATCGGCGCAGACGGTGCACAGCGGTGCGGGCTGGTTCAACCGGGCGCGCGATTTTCCGAACACGCGCACCAGCGAACTGCCGGTGAGCCCCGAGGGCGACCGCGCGATCAACGGCACGCCGCCGTTCTGGCAGCGCTACCTGCCCTTCTGGGCCAGCAACCTCGTCGAGCGCATGTGGCTCGTGCTGGGCGGCCTGCTGGTGCTGATGCTGCCGCTCAGCCGCGTGATTCCGCCGCTCTACCAGTTCCGCGTGCGGCGGCGCGTGTTCCGCTGGTATGCGCGGCTGCGCGACATCGAGGGCAAGGTCGATGCCAGGACAGGCGATCGCGACACGCTGCTGAAGGAACTCGACGACCTCGATCGCGTGGTCAACAAGGTGGCCGTGCCGCTGTCGTACGCGGACGAGCTCTATGCGCTGCGCAACAACATCTACGCAGTGCGCAAGCGCGTGCTGGCCGGAACGGCGAAGGGCGAAGCGGCAGCGACGCAAGCGCCTGTGACGCCGAAGCCCGCGGAATCCGCCTGACGATTTGGTCTTGCAAACGCTGATCGATTTCGCCGAGCCGCGCGGCGATGGCGCGACGCGGCTGC
Source organism: Variovorax sp. RKNM96 (assembly GCF_017161115.1). Taxonomy (GTDB): domain Bacteria; phylum Pseudomonadota; class Gammaproteobacteria; order Burkholderiales; family Burkholderiaceae_C; genus Variovorax. Next base: position 4,971,131 of record NZ_CP046508.1, read on the forward strand.
GCGTGGCTTTCGGCGCGCCTTCGCGTGTGCTCGTTGCGCGCACCGCTGAAGAAGTCAAGCCGGTGCTGGAGGCCGTCGAGGCGTTGTCGCGCGAGGGGCGCTGGTGCGTGGGCTATCTGCGCTACGAGGCGGCCGCGGCTTTCGACCCGGCCTTTGCGGTGCATGCGGGCGACGGGCCGCTGGCGTGGTTCGGCGTGCATGACGCGGCTGTGCCGTGGCCCGATGAAGCGCCCGGCCCTGTGCCCGCTGTCGATTGGCAAGCCGGCCTTTCACGCGCCGGCTTCGACCGGAACATGCAGGCCATCCATCGCGCAATCGCGAACGGCGAGCTCTACCAACTCAACTACACAGCGCCGCTGCGGGCCGAATTCCAAGGCGATGCACGCGACTGGTTCATGGCCCTGCGCCACGCGCAGCCCAACGGCTACGCCGCCTTCATCGACACCGGCGACAAGCAGGTGCTGTCGGTCTCGCCCGAGCTGTTCTTCGACTGGCAAGGCGACCGGATCCTCGCGCGCCCCATGAAGGGCACCGCCCCGCGCGGCGCGACGCCCGTCGAAGACGAGGCGATGGCGCAGCGGTTGCGCACCGTGCCCAAGGAGCGCGCCGAGAACGTGATGATCGTGGACCTGATCCGCAACGACCTCTCGCGTATCGCGCAGCCCTTCGCGGTGCGCGTGCCGCGGCTCTTTCACACCGAGGCGCTGCCCACCGTGTGGCAGATGACCTCCGATGTCGAGGCGAAGGTGCGCGATGGCGTTTCGCTGGTGGATGTGTTCTCGGCATTGTTCCCGTGCGGCTCGATCACGGGCGCGCCCAAGGTCAGCGCGATGCGCATGATCCGCGACCTGGAGCCCGAGGCGCGCGGCGTGTACTGCGGCGCTGTCGGCGTGGTGCGGCCCGGCGGACATGCGACCTTCAACGTGCCGATCCGTACCGTGACGCTGCGCGGCACCGAGGCGCGCTGCGGCATCGGCAGCGGCATCACGGCCGATGCGCAGGCCGATGCGGAATGGGATGAGTGGCGGCACAAGCGGGCTTTTCTGGGGCGGGGTCGTGCGGCTGTATCGTCTTCGGCCATGACGTCTTTCGAACTGCTTGAAACCCTCGCGCTGGTCGATGGCGCGCTGCGCGATGCGCCGGCACATCTGGCGCGTATGGGGAACGCGGCTGCGCACTTCGGCTATCTGTGGAACGAGGCGGCCGTGGTGGCATGCCTCCATCGGCAGATCGACGAGCATCCAGCGGGTACGTGGCGCATTCGCCTCCTGCTCGATGCGCAAGGGCTGCCCCGAGCAGAAGCCTTCGCGATGGACGCCCCGCCGTCACGCGTCCAACTGCAATTGGCCTCCTGCGCATTCGACGAGGCCGACAGCGAGTTCTCCCGCTTCAAGACCACGCGCCGCGCGCACTACGAGGCCTTCGCGCCCACCGCGCCGGACGTGTTCGACACGCTGTTGTGGAACCGCCACGGCGAGATCACCGAATGCATGCGCGGCAACATCGCCCTGCTGCTGGACGGCCGCTGGGTCACGCCGCCGCTGCGCTGCGGGCTGCTGAGCGGGATCGGCCGCGCCAGGCGCCTGCATGACGGCCAGCTTGCCGAAGCCGTCGTGCGGGTGGAGGATCTGCCCCGGGTGCAGGCGCTGGCCTTCCTCAACAGCTTGCGTGGCTGGCTCGATGCGGACCTCTGCAAGCCGCAAAAATAGTTCAACAAAGCGCTTGACTTAGAGCGCGCTCTAATTTCGAGAATCAACGCCATGGAAACCAGTCTGACCATTGCGGAAGTCGCAGAGCGAACCGGCCTCACGGCCTACACGCTGCGCTACTACGAACGCATCGGGCTGATTGCCGCGGTGCCGCGCGCACCGGGCGGTCAGCGGCGCTATGCGAGCGCCGACATGGACTTGCTGGATTTCCTGTTGCGCCTGCGCGAGACCGGCATGTCCATCCAGGGCATGCAGGCCTTCGTCAGGCTTCGAAACCAGGGGGACGCCAGCGTCGGCGAACGGCGCGAGATGCTCGAGGAGCACCTTGCCGAAGTTCAGGCCCGGGTGGCGGCGCTGCATCAATCCATGCAGGCGCTGTCGCTCAAGATCGACCACTACCGCGCGGTCGAGAAGACGACGAAGCGTCCTCCTTCATCGGGCACTGCCCCGAAAGGAAAGACCAGCAATGACGAACACACAGAACCAGGGCCACAACGACAACCTGCGCTACACGCGTGGCCTGGCCAAGCTCCACGAGATCGACGGTGAAGGCGGCGTCAAGGTGGTCGAAAGCCTGTCCGACATCGCGCCAGACTTTGGCCGCCTGGTGATCGAATTTCCGTTCGGCGACATCTACTCGCGCCCCGGCCTCGACCTGCGCGCCCGCGAGATCGCGACGGTGGCCGCGCTCACGGCCATGGGCAATGCCGCGCCGCAGTTGAAGGTGCACATCCAGGCTGCGCTGAACGTCGGCGTGACGCGCTCCGAGGTGGTCGAGGTCATCATGCAGATGGCGGTGTACGCAGGCTTCCCGGCGGCACTGAACGGCCTCTTTGCCGCCCGCGAGGTGTTTGCGGCGGACGATGAAAAAAGCGCGCGGCCCCTTGCGGAACCGCGCGCTCTTGCCGAAACGGCCTGAGGCTTACTTGAGCGCCTTGTAGCGCATGCGCTTGGGTTTCGCGCCTTCTTCGCCCAGGCGCTTCTTCTTGTCGGCTTCGTACTCCTGGTAGTTGCCGTCGAAGAAGGTCCACTGGCTGTCGCCTTCCGCCGCGAGGATGTGCGTGGCGATACGGTCGAGGAACCAGCGGTCATGGCTGATCACCATGACCGTGCCGGCGAACTCGAGCAGCGCGTCTTCGAGCGCACGCAGGGTTTCGACGTCCAGGTCGTTCGAGGGTTCGTCCAGCAGCAGCACGTTGCCGCCCGCGATCAGCGTCTTGGCCAGGTGCAGGCGGCCGCGTTCACCGCCCGACAGCGTGCCGACCTTCTTTTGCTGGTCCGCACCGTTGAAGTTGAAGCGGCCCGCATACGCGCGGCTGGCCATCTGGAACTTGCCGACGTTGATGATGTCCAGGCCGTTCGAGATGTCTTCCCACACGGTCTTGTTGTTGGCGAGTTCGTCGCGGTGCTGGTCGACAAAGGCCATCTTGACCGTCGAGCCGATGACGACTTCGCCGGTGTCCGGCTTTTCCTTGCCCGCGAGCAGCTTGAAGAGCGTCGACTTGCCGGCGCCGTTCGGGCCGATGATGCCGACGATCGCGCCCGGCGGCACGGTGAAGCTCAGGTTGTCGATCAGCATGCGGTCGCCGAAGGACTTGCTGACGCCGTGGAACTCGAACACCTGCTGGCCCAGCCGCTCCGCCACAGGAATGAAGATTTCCTGCGTTTCGTTGCGCTTCTGGTATTCCATGTCGCTCAGCTCTTCGAAGCGGGCCAGGCGCGATTTGCTCTTGGCCTGGCGTGCCTTCGGGTTCTGGCGCGACCACTCCAGTTCCTTCTTCAGCGCCTTGGCGTGGGCTTCTTCGCTCTTCTGCTCCTGAGCCAGGCGTTCGCCCTTCTGCTCGAGCCAGGTGCTGTAGTTGCCCTTCCAGGGAATGCCGCGACCGCGATCCATTTCCAGGATCCACTCGGCCGCGTTGTCGAGGAAGTAGCGATCGTGGGTGATGGCCACCACGGTGCCCGTGAAGCGCTGCAGGAACACTTCGAGCCACTCCACCGATTCGGCATCCAGGTGGTTGGTCGGCTCGTCGAGCAGCAGCATGTCGGGCTTGGACAGCAGCAGGCGGCACAGCGCCACGCGCCGCTTTTCGCCGCCTGACAGGAGGCCGATCTTCGCGTCCCATGGCGGAAGGCGCAGCGCGTCGGCGGCGATTTCCAGCTGATGCTCGGAATCGGTACCGGCGGTGGCGATGATGGCTTCGAGCTGGGCCTGCTCGGCCGCCAGCGCGTCGAAGTCGGCGTCTTCGGCACCGTAGGCGATGTACACCTCTTCGAGGCGCGCCTTGGCCGCGAACACCGCGCCCATGGACTCCTCGACCGATTCGCGCACCGTGTGCTCGGTGTTGAGCTTGGGTTCCTGCTCCAGATAGCCGATCGTCATTCCCGGCATGGGCAGCGCCTCGCCCTCGAATTCCTTGTCCACACCCGCCATGATCTTGAGCAGCGTGGACTTGCCCGAGCCGTTCAGGCCGAGCACGCCGATCTTGGCGCCGGGGAAGAAAGAGAGCGAAATGTCCTTCAAGAGCTGCCGCTTGGGCGGCACGGTCTTGCTGACACGGTTCATCGAATAGACGTATTGAGCCATCTGTGGATACTTACCTTGGGTAGCGGAAATTGGGGGAAAGCGCGGGCGCCAGAACAACGCATTCGGGCGCGGCAAACCACCGATTATCGACTCATGCGACAATAGCCACCGTTGCCGGGTCCAGTTGCCCGCAACACCGGCTCTCTGCCGGGGACGAAGAAGACCTTTCTCACAACAGGTTTTCCGGCTCCCACCCCTGACCTTCATCTGCCTTGACTGGCTCGGCGTCAACACGAAGACGCCAAGCGGGCCGATGCCACTGCGCCGTGTATGGCGCTTATTGTTTCCAATGAATTTTGATGAACTGAAGCTGGCTCCCGCCATCTTGAAGGCTGTGCACGAGCACGGTTACGACACCCCCACCCCCATCCAGGCGCAAGCCATCCCCGCCGTTCTCGAAGGCCATGACCTGCTCGGCGGCGCCCAGACCGGCACCGGCAAGACGGCCGCCTTCACGCTGCCCATGCTGCACAAGCTCACCATGAGCCGCAGCGCCACCAACAAGTTCGGCGGCGTCGGCATCCGCGCCCTCGTGCTGACCCCCACCCGCGAACTCGCGGCCCAGGTCGAAGAATCCGTCCGTACCTACGGCAAATACCTGCAGCTCGACTCGACCGTGATCTTCGGCGGCGTCGGCATGAACCCGCAGATCAGCAAGCTCAAGAAGGGCGTCGACATCCTCGTGGCCACCCCCGGCCGCCTGCTCGACCTGCAGCAACAAGGCATGCTCGACCTGAGCCAGGTCCAGATGCTGATCCTGGACGAAGCCGACCGCATGCTGGACATGGGCTTCATCCACGACGTGAAGAAGATCCTGGCGCTCGTGCCCAAGGAAAAGCAGAGCCTGCTGTTCTCGGCCACCTTCAGCGACGAAATCCGCGACCTGGCCGCCACGCTGCTCAAGAACCCGCAGAGCATCCAGGTCACGCCGCGCAACACCACCGTGCAGCGCATCACCCAGGTGATCCACCCCGTGGGCCGCGGCAAGAAGAAGGCGCTGCTCGCGCACATCATCAACGAGAACAAGTGGAGCCAGGTGCTCGTGTTCACGCGCACCAAGTTCGGCGCCAACAGCGTGGCCGAATTCCTCACCAAGAACGGCATCGAGGCGATGGCGCTGCACGGCAACAAGAGCCAGAGCGCCCGCACGCAGGCGCTGGCCGGCTTCAAGAGCGGCGACATCCGCGCGCTCGTGGCTACCGACATCGCGGCCCGCGGCATCGACATCGACGAGCTGCCGCACGTCGTGAACTACGAAATCCCGAACGTCAGCGAAGACTACGTCCACCGCATCGGCCGCACCGGCCGTGCCGGTTCGAGCGGCGAGGCCGTGAGCTTCGTGTGCCTGGACGAAGAAGGCTTCATGCAGGAAATCGAACGCTTCACCAAGCAGACGATTCCGGTGCAGATCGTCGAGGGCTACGGCCCGGAAGACGGCGAACGCGCCGAGCCGATCGCCATGGGTCGCCAGACGATCTGGGGCGGTGCTGGCCGTCCGCCGAGCCGTGACGTGATGCAGGCGGCCGCCAAGGCTGCACGCACCGAGATGCTGTCGCGCATCCGCGAGAACAAGGCCGGCCAGGGCGGCGGTGAACGCGCTGGTGGTGGCGGCGGCGGCGGTCAACGCCGTGGCGGCCAGGGTGGTGGTGGCGGTGGTGGTCAAGGTCGCAACGCCAATGGCGGCGGTCAAGGCCAAGGCCAAGGCCCGCGCGGCCAGGGTGCACGTCCGGCGCAAGGCCGTGGCCCGCAAGGTCCGGCGCGCGCGCCGCACCATGCACCTCAGCATCAACAACAGAACCATCTGCCGCACGACGAGCGCCAACCGCGCCATCACGGCAACAGCCACAGCCCGACGCAGGCCAACCAGGTCGCGCACCTGCGCGCCGAAGCGGTCGCCGGTGGCGGTGACGGCCAACCGGATCCGTTGCGCACGAGCGTCGACCACATGGGTGGCGGACGCGGTCGCGGCCGCCCGGGTGGCGGTGGTGGCGGCTACGGCGGCAATCGCTCGGGCGGCGGTGGCCGTTCGGGTGGTGGCGGCGGCTACGGCGGTGGCGGTGGCAACCGTTCCGGCGGTGGTGGCGGCGGCCGTTCGTTCGGGCGCTGACAACGGCTGCGGGCAGGGCAACCTCTCCGTTTCCCAAAAGAAAAGGGCACTTCGGTGCCCTTTTCTTTTGGGCGCCTTTTTCTTGTTTTGCTGGCAAGACACAATCGTCAAGCCATGCAATACATCCCACCCAACTACGCCACCCTCTTCGTAGCCACCTGCAACCTCCTCAATCTCGCGAACCCCCACCGCGTGTACTACGAGAACCAGGACGCCTACAACGAGCGCGAGTACGAGCGAAAGATCGACTGGATCGGCGAGCGCTTCCATGCGCTCAATGCCGACGTGCTCGCGGTGCAGGAGGTATGGGATGAAGCGGCGTTGAAGGCCGCCATCGCGCGCAGCGGCTTGCGCTACGACTTCGTGTCGGTGCCGGGCGCGGAGAACACGCCGCCGCCCGGCAGCCCGCCGGGCACGCAGCCCAGGCCGGGCGCGCAGGGCACGCCGCGCGTGGGCATCGCGACGCGGCTGCAGGTGGACAACGTCCAGTCCTTCACCGACTTCCCGCCAGGCTTCGGCGTGGACGTGCCGGGCCTCGGCCCGCACACGCGCTTCGAGCGCCCGCCCCTCCTGGCCACGCTGCGCATGAAGCACGGCCAGCAGGTGCACGTGCTGACGGTGCACCTCAAGTCCAAGCGCCCCAAGTTCCTGCAGGACGCGCAAGGCAACCACCTGGAGGACCGCGACGACCGCAAGGTCGGCGTGATGGCTTCGCTGCGCTCGCTGCTGATGCGCGGTGCCGAGGCCGCGGCCCTGCGCTGCATCGTCATCGACCTGCTGCAGGGCACGAACACGCCGCTGGTGGTGATGGGCGACTTCAACGACAACCCGCACAGCGTGACCACGCAGCTCGTGGCCGCCACCTCCGAGGTGGCCTACGACAAGGCCGCGCGCGACGTGGCGCTGTTCAATGCCTACGAGATGCAGGGCGAGTCGGCGCTGAAGAAGGACGTGGCCTATTCGCACATCCACCAGGGCTTTCCGGATGTGCTCGACCAGATCCTGGTGAGCGAGGAATTCATCGCGAGCAGCCGCCACAGCCTGGGCGACGTGCGGCGTGTCGACTACTTCAACGACCACCTGCACGAAGGGCGCGACCGCTCGCGCTCGGACCACGGCTTCGTGCGCGCGCTGCTGCGGCTGCGCACGGACTGAGCCCCATGTACCGGCTGCTCAGCCGGCCCTGAGCTTCGGAGGCGGCCGGCTGAGCTTCGGCAGGCGCCGGCGCGAGGCAAGCACGTCTTCGATGTCCTGCCGCGCGCCGTCGATGAGGCGGATGACCGCGCGCTCGGCCTTGTCGGGGTTGCGCGCGATCACCGCGTCGAGCACCGCGCGGTGCAGCGGCAGCGAGCGCGCGGGGCCGTCGGGCTTGGCGGCCGAGATCTCGAAGCTGGTGCGCAGCAGCGCATTGAGCGCCTTGCTCATCTGCGCCAGCATGCGATTGCGCGCGGCGCCCAAGAGGCCGTTGTGAAAGCGCAGGTCGAAGGTGACGTAGTCGCCGCCGTGCTCGACGGCTTCCTTCATGCCCGCGAAGGCGCTTTCTATTTCCTCGATGTCCTTCGCATCGGCCCGTTCGGCGGCAAGCCGCACGGCCGCAGGCTCCACCACGCGCCGCAGGTCCTGCAGGTCGCGCAGGAACCCGGGCGTGAGGCCGGCGCGCGACTGCCAGGTGATGACGTCGGGATCGAACCAGTTCCAGCTGTCCTGCGGCAGCACGCGCGTGCCGACCTTGGGGCCGGTGACGACCAGGCCCTTGGCCGCGAGCGACTTGATCGCCTCGCGCACCACGGTGCGGCTGACGCCGAGCTCCTCACCCAGGAGCGGCTCCGGCGGTATCGACGCCCCGACTGCGTAACGGCCGGCAACGATGGCTTCGCCGAGCAGTTCGAGCGTGCGCCCGTGGATGTTCTTGATCATGCGTGCGATGCGAAATTTGATATCCCTGCGGCCGAAAACATCAAGGCTCCGGCTCACTCATCAGGCCTATCATATGATGATTGAAACGCCATTCGGCAGGGCAAACCCTCGAGGTTCTGCACCGGAACCGGCCATCGAGAGAGACAAGCGATGAACACTCCCCCCAAGAAAAAAGCCAGCGAACTGCGCAGCCAGCAATGGTTCGGCCGCCATGACCGCGACGGCTTCATCTACCGAAGCTGGATGAAGGGCAAAGGCGTGCCGCACGACCAGTTCGACGGTCGCCCGGTCATCGGCATCTGCAACACCTTCAGCGAACTCACGCCCTGCAACTCGCATTTCCGCACGCTCGCCGAGCAGGTGAAGATCGGCGTGTACGAAGCGGGCGGTTTTCCGCTCGAGTTCCCGGTGATGTCGCTCGGCGAGACGCTGCTGCGCCCCACCGCCATGCTGTACCGCAACCTCGCGAGCATGGATGTGGAGGAAAGCATCCGCGGCAACCCGCTCGACGGCGTGGTGCTGCTCATGGGCTGCGACAAGACCACGCCCGCGCTGATGATGGGCGCGGCCAGCGTCGACCTGCCGACCATCGGCGTCTCGGGCGGCCCGATGCTTTCGGGCAAATGGCGCGGGCAAGAACTCGGCTCGGGCACCGGCGTATGGCAGATGAGCGAGCAGGTGCGCGCGGGCACGCTGAAGCTGCAGGACTTCTTCGAGGCCGAGAGCTGCATGCACCGCAGCCACGGCCACTGCATGACGATGGGCACCGCGAGCACCATGGCCTGCATGGTCGAGTCGCTGGGCATCGGGTTGCCGGGCAATGCGGCCTACCCCGCCGTCGACGGACGGCGCAATGTGCTGGCGCGCCAGGCGGGCCGGCGCATCGTGGACATGGTGCATGAGGACATGAACATGTCGAAGATCCTCACGCGCGAGGCGATAGAAAACGCGATCAAGGTGAATGCCGCGGTCGGCGGCTCGACCAACCTCGTGATCCACCTCCTGGCCATCGCGGGCCGCATCGGCGTGGACCTCACGCTCGACGACTTCGACCGCCTCGCCTCGGAGCTGCCCTGCCTCGTGAACCTGCAGCCCTCGGGCCAGTTCCTGATGGAGGACTTCTGCTATGCGGGCGGCCTGCCGGTGGTCATCAAGGAAATCGCCCAGCACCTGCACAAGGACATCCTCACCGTCACCGGCCAGAGCCTGTGGGACAACGTGAAGGACGCCGAGAACTACGGGCCCCAGGTCATCCGCCCGCTGGCCGAGCCCTTCAAGGACAAGGCCGGCATCTGCGTGCTGCGCGGCAACCTCGCACCCAACGGCGCGATCATCAAGCCGAGCGCGGCCATGCCCGAGCTGCTGGTGCACAAGGGCCGCGCGGTGGTGTTCGAAAGCGCCGACGACCTGCACAAGCGCATCGACGACGAGGACCTGGACATCGACGAGCACTGCATCATGGTGCTCAAGAACTGCGGCCCCAAGGGCTACCCCGGCATGGCCGAGGCCGGCAACATGCCGCTGCCGCCCAAGGTGCTGCGCAAGGGCATCACCGACATGGTCCGCATCAGCGATGCGCGCATGAGCGGCACTGCCTATGGCACGGTGGTGCTGCACACGGCGCCCGAAGCGGCGGCGGGTGGGCCGCTCGCGCTGGTGCAGGACGGCGACATCGTCGAGCTCGATGTGCCGAACCGCAAGCTGCATCTGCATGTGAGCGACGAAGAGCTGGCGAAGCGCCGCGAGAAATGGGTCGCACCGAAGGCGCCGCTCGATTCGGGCTACTGGAAGCTCTACGTCGACACGGTGCTGCAGGCCGACCAGGGCGCGGATCTCGATTTCCTGCGCGGACGAAGGGGGGCTTTCGTGCCGCGCGACAATCACTGAGATGACAAGACTGGTAGCAATCGACTGGGGCACAAGTTCGCTGCGCGGCGCCCTGCTGGACGCCGACGGCAAGGTACTGGAAGAGCGCAGCGATGCGCGCGGCATCCTCAAGGTGCCCGAAGGCGGGTTCCCCGCCGTCTTCGAAGCGCTGTTCGGCGACTGGATGCGCCTCGAAGGCGCGCACTGCCTCATCTCCGGCATGGCCGGGAGCAAACAGGGCTGGGTCGAGGCGCCGTACTGCGCCTGCCCCGCGGGCCGCGTCGAGGTGGGCCGCAAGATCATCCGCATCGACGCCATTCCCGGTGCGCGCATTGCCATCGTGCCGGGCCTGAGCGACGAGCACGACGGCGTGCCTGACGTGATGCGCGGCGAAGAGGTGCAGATCTTCGGCGCCATGGCGCTCACCGGCGCGAGCGACGGCCTCTTCGTGCTGCCCGGCACGCACAACAAGTGGGCCACCGTCCGGAAGGGCCGCGTCGCGGGCTTTCGCACCTGCATGACGGGCGAGTTCTACGCACTGCTGAGCCAGCACTCGATCCTCGCGCGCACGCTCGATGCCGCCGCGCCGCTCGACGAAGCGGCGTTTCTTCAGGGCGTGACCCAATCCGAGAACGGCCACGGCCTGCTGCACAACGCCTTCGGCGCGCGCACGCTCGCACTGTTCGAGCGCATGCCGAAGGAAGAGCTGTCGAGCTACCTCTCAGGTCTTCTCATCGGTGAAGAGCTGCGCACCCAGTCGCTGCAGGCCGTCGGCGAAGTGGTGCTGATCGGCTCGCCGGTGCTCACCGAGCGCTATACCCTGGCCCTGCGCGCCGCCGGCGTTGCCACGCGCACGCTCGGCGCCGAGGCCACCTGGGCCGGACTGCATGCGCTGTCCGGCTTTCTCACAGCAGACAGCAACCAGATCCAGCCATGACCACGCCTCTCGAAAAATTCAACGCCGCGGTGCGCGACCTGCCGCTCGTGGCCATCCTTCGCGGCCTCACGCCCGCCGAGGCCGCGGATGTCGGTGACGCCATCGTCGACCCCGGCTTCCGGCTGCTCGAAGTGCCGCTCAATTCACCGCAGCCTTTGGACAGCATCGCGCTCATGCGCAAGCGTTTTCCGCAAGCGCTGGTCGGCGCGGGCACGGTGCTCGATGCGCAGCAGGTGCGCGACGTGCATGCGGCCGGCGGCGAACTGATCGTCTCGCCCAACTTCAACGCCGCGGTCATCGCCGAGGCCGTGAAGCTCGGCATGGTCTGCTTGCCGGGCGTGATGACGCCGACCGAGGCCTTCGGCGCGCTTGCGGCCGGCGCCACCGGGCTCAAGCTCTTCCCTGCCGAACTGGCCTCGCCCGCGGTGGTGAAGGCGTTGCTTGCGGTGCTCCCGGCCGGCACGCCCGTGATGCCCGTGGGGGGCATCACGCCACTGAACATGAGTGAGTGGCGCGCGGCCGGTGCTGCGGGCTTCGGCATCGGCTCCGCGCTCTACAAGCCGGGCAAGCAGGCTGCGGCCGTGCGCGACGATGCGAAGAAATTCATCGCGGCCTGGACGGGCACCACGCACGCCTAATTCAGCGACGGTCCACAAGAAAAAAGAAGGAGACACGATGTCCGCAGATTCAGCCTACGCCAGCCCCGCCGTCCGCAAGCTGCGAGAAGACCTCGCGCTGGCCCTGCGCGCCGCCGCCCACCACGGGTTGTCGGAAGGTGTGTGCAACCATTTCAGCGTGATGCTGCCGGGTGCGCAGGACCGCTACCTCATCAACCCGCGCGGCCTGCACTGGAGCGAGATCGGCCCCGACGACATCGTGCTGATCGACGTGCACGGCGAAGTGCTTGCCGGCCGCCACCGCGTGGAGCCCACCGCCCTCTTCATTCACGGCGCGGTGCACCGGCTCACCGGCCACGCGGTCGTGCTGCACTGCCACATGCCCTACGCCACCGCGCTCACGCTCACGGTCGACCGCGCACTCGATCCGACCGCGAGCCAGAACGCGATGCGCTACATGAACCGCATCGCGATCGACGCGGTCTACAACGGCCTCGCACTCGACGACGCCGAGGGCGAGCGCATCGCCCGCGCGATGGCCGGCAAGGATGTGGCTTTCCTCGCAAATCACGGCGTGATCGTCGCGGGCGCCACCATCGCGCATGCCTACGACGATCTGTACTACCTCGAACGGGCGTGCCTGCACCAGGTGATCGCACAGTCGACCGGGCGGCCGGTCGCGCCCGTCGATGCGAAGCTGGCCGCGCATGTGGCGGCACAGATCCAGGGCGAACGCGAGCAATCGGACCTGTTCTTCGAGGCGCTGCGCCGCATGCTGCCCGCCCCGCGCGCCTGAGCGCACGCAGGCACGCGGACATGCACACGGCCTCTCGGCCTACAACCAACGGCACACCCGCGACAACGCCCGACGGGCGCACCGCGCATTAGCATCGTGGCATGCCCACCCGACGTCACACGTCTACGGGCTGCTTACAGCTCTTCATCCGATTTCGCCTCAGCCTTACACAAGGTTCACACAAGGCAACGACGATGAGGCTTCCAACCACTCCACTGGAGTTGCCATGAAAAAGCTCACTTTCGCATTCGCCGCCGCCGCCCTCGTGTCGCTGGCTGCACTCAGCGCACCGGCGCAAGCCCAGACCGGCGGCCGCTTCATCCAGGCCCAGGTGTACGTGGTGCCCGCACCGCCGCCCCCGCGCCGCTACTACGCACCGCCGCCGCCGCGCCACTACCACCCGGGCTACTACCGCGATGGCCGTCACTACGACCACGGCCGCCGCTGGGACGATCGCCGCCACTACGGTGGCCGCCGGGACAACGACGGAGACGGCGTGCCCAACCGCTACGACCGCCGGCCCAACAATCCGTACCGCAACTGATCGACCAGAACGAAAAAACCCGGGCCAGGTGCCCGGGTTTTTCTTTGGGAGCGCCGTTCAGGTCGCGGCAGGTTTGGGCGCTGCCGCATAAGCCGGCGTCTCGCTCGACAGGCTCTGCTTGACCTGGCGCGTGACCTCGTCGGCCAGCACCTCGGGCTTGCCGGCCTCCACGCCCGCGAACGCCTGGCGCGCCACGTCATCGGGCGACGCCTTGGCGCCCGGCACGTGCGCGGCCATGTCGGTGTCCATGAAGGCCACGTGCAGGCTGGTCACCTGCGTGCCCTGCCCGGCCAGTTCGTTGCGCAGGCCGTTGCTCAGCGACCATGTCGCCGCTTTCGTGGCGCTGTAGGTCGCCACGCCCGGAAAGGTGATCCAGCTCAGCACCGACAGCACGTTGATGACCGCGCCACCGCCGTTGGCCGCGAGCACCGGCGCGAAGGCCTTTGTCAGCGCCCAGGGGCCGAAGAAGTTGGTCTCGAACTCGGCCCGCGCCGCATCGACCGCGTTCTCGCCCAGCAGGTTCGAACCTCGCGAGATGCCGGCGTTGTTGACGAGCAGGGTGACATCGCCGCATGCGGCCACCGCCGCGGCGATCTGCGCGGGCTGCGTGACGTCGAGCGGCACCGGCGTCACGCCGACCAGCGTGATGCTCTTCGGGTCGCGCGCGGCGCCATAGACCTTGCTCGCACCCGCCGCGAGCGCAGCCTTCGCAAAGGCCAGACCGAGTCCTCGGTTGGCGCCGGTGATGAAGACGACGGAGTCCTTGATTTGCATGGGGAGCCTTTCGGTGCGTGGAAAACTGTTTCAGACCTGTGCCACCCGGCGCAGCAATCCGGTTGGCGTGCGCGGCCAGCCCACGCGGCCGAACCATGCGCCGCCCGCGATCGCCGATGCGATCACGATGCCGTACACCACCAGCGCCACGCCCTGCGCCGCGAACACGCCGGTGAGCCCGCCGCCCCAGCGCAGCGCGAGCCAGCCGCCCGTACCCGCCACCGCGAGCCGCGCGATGTTGCCAAGCACCGGCCACAGCAGGCGGCCCGCGCCTTGCGAAGCGAAGTACAGGACCAGCCCCACGCCGAAGAAGCCGTAGAGCGGCCCCACCACGCGCAGGTAGTGCGCGCCGGTCTCCAGCATTGCCGGGTCGTTGCCGAACAGCAGCAGCCACGGACGCGGGAACAACGCGGCCGCGAGGCCGATGGTTTCGGTGAGCGCAAAGGCCAGCGCCGCACCGGCCCAGGTGGCGCGCAGCGCGCGTTCGCGCTGCCCCGCGCCCATGCAGGTGCCGACCATCGCGACCAACGGCGCGCCCAGGCCGAACACCAGCGGCACCAGCAGGTACTCGAGCCGCGACGCCGTGCCGTAGCCGGCCAGCGCGCCCGAGCCGAAGTGCCCGGTGAGCGCGGTCGCGATGCCGATCGACAGGTTGGTCGCCACCGTCGACACCGCCCCCACGAGCCCGATGCGCAGGATGTCGCGGAACATCGGCCACTGCAGCTTCAGCGCCGACAGCGTCGGCTTGAGCAGGCTGCGCGGCGAGCGCAGATAGATGATCAGCGCGATGGAGCCCAGCAGGTAGTACAGCAGCAGCGCCATCGCGCCGCCGGCGATGCCCATGCCCGGAATCGGCCCCCAGCCGAAGATGAGGAGCGGCGACGCCGGAATGAGGAACACCACGCCCACCACCGTCACGTTGGCGGGCACCGCCATGTTGCCGGTGCCGCGGATGATGGCCGAGAGCGAGTTGAAGAGCCACACCAGCACCGCGCCCGCGAACACCCAGTTCGAGTACGTCAGTGCGGCATCGAGCGAAGCGCCCGTGCCGCCCATGATTCCGTAGAGCCAGCGTCCGCCAGCCAGGAGCGCCAGCGAAAAGAACAGGCCGAAGCCGAGCGCGATGACCACCGCATGCCACACCAGCGCATCGGCGTTGTCGCGGCGGCGCGCGCCGAGCGCGCGGGCGATCGACGAGGCGATGCCGCCGCCCATGGCGCCGCTGGAGGTCATCTGCATCAGCATCACGATCGGGAACACGAGCGCCATGCCGGCGAGCGCGTCGGTGCCGAGCTTGCCGACGAAGTAGGTCTCGATGACCCCGACGGAGGCCTGCGCCACCATCACGAGCACGTTGGGGGCTGCGAGGCGCAGCAGCGTGGGCACGATCGGCGCCTCGAGCAGGCGGCGCGTGCGCGGATCGAGTTCGCCTTTGGCGGGGGTGGTCATGGCGGGGCTTTCAGGTGATCGGGGTGAACGATCAGGCACGTGCCGCGGCGGCTGCGGGCGTAGTTGGCGCGCCGGTCTTGGCTGCCGGACGGCGGATCATCATCACGATCACCGCCGCGACGAGGCAGGCGGCACCGGCTGCGTACAGCGCGGGCGTGTAGGTCAGGAGCAGCGTGCGCGCAAAGCCCGCGCCGTACGCGGCCGTGGCGGCGCCCAACTGGTGCGCGGCAAAGATCCAGCCGAACACGAGGCCCACCTTGGCGGGACCGAAGGTCGCGCCCGCGAGCTTGACGGTCGGCGGCACGGTGGCGATCCAGTCGAGGCCGTAGAACATCGCGAAGAGGCCGAGGCCATAGATCGTGAATTCCGAGTGCGGCAGCCAGAACAGCGACAGGCCGCGAAGGCCGTAGTACCAGAAGAGCAGCTTGCGGTTGTCGTAGCGGTCCGAGAGCCAGCCCGAGAGGATGGTGCCCACGAAGTCGAAGGCGCCCATCATCGCGAGCACGGAAGCGGCGGGCACGGCGCCCAGGCCGTTGTCGCCGCACAGCGAGATGAAATGCGTCTGCACCAGGCCGTTGGTGCTCAGGCCGCAGATGAAGAAGGTGGCCGCCAGGATCAGGAAGGTGCGGTTGGTCGCAACTTCCTTGAGCACGCGGAACGGCGTGGCGAAATTCATCATCGCCACGGGCGCGGCCGGTGCGGCTGGTTGGGTGCCGGGCTTCTCGCCGTAGGGCAGCAGGCCGACATCCGACGGCCGGTTGCGCACGAGGCACAACGCCAGCACCGCGATCAGCACGCTGCCGATCACGATCGGCACGATGGCCGAGCGCCAGCCCCAATGCTCGATCATCCAGGCGGCGAACGGCAGGAAGGCGAGTTGCCCCGTCGCCGAACTCGCCGTGAGCATGCCGATGACCAGCCCGCGACGCGCGACGAACCAGCGATTGGCCACCACCGCGCCGAGCACCAGCGCGGTCATGCCGGTGCCCAGGCCCAGCATCAGGCTCCAGAGCACGAAGAGCTGCCACAGCTGCGAGGCCATGGTGACCAGCGCCATGCCCAGGCCGACCAGCGCGAGGCCGGTGCAGATCACTGCGCGCAGGCCGTAACGTTCCATCAGCACTGCGGCGAACGGGCCCATGAGGCCGAACAGCGCGAAGCGCAAAGCGAGCGCGGACGAGATCTGCTCGGTGCTCCAGCCGAACTCCTTGCCCAGCGGCTGCAGCATCGCGCCCGGCAGGCCCAGCGCGGCCGACATGGTCAGCATGGTCAGGAAGGTGATGGCGGCGACGATCCATCCGTAGTGGATGCCGCGGCGCTGCAGCCATGCGGAAACTTGGGTGGCGAACATGGGGCCTCTGCTGTTGGAATGGGATGTGGGAGGAAAAGAAACCCAGCCCGTGCTGCCATCAGCGCGGCTGTGTGGTGTGGGGTAGTGCGCCTCAGTCCTGCGGGTCTGCGGCGTCGTCGGCGCCCAGCAGTTCGAGCGACTCGTCGATGAGCTGATGCAGCGCCAGCACGCGTTCCACGCCCAGGAGCGCGTTGAGCTTCTGCTGCGCGGTCTTCCAGTGGTGCTGGGCTTCCCGCCACTTGGCCTCGCCCTCGGGCGTGAGCGCCACGAGGAGGCTGCGCGCATCGGCACCGGCGCTTTGCGCAATCCAGCCTGCGGCGATCAGCGGCTGCAGGTTGCGGCTCAACGTGGAAGCGGTCATCTTGAGTTCGCCCGCCAGATCGACCGGCCGGGAGGAGCCCAGCCGCTTGAGGTGCGAGAGCAGCGAGTACTGCGTGGTCTTCAGGCCGCTCTTGGACACCTCGGTGTCGTAGTGCGTCGACAGGCGACGCATGAGCTGTCGTACTTTGAAACTGGTGCAGCCGCGCGGCTTGGTCTGGATGTCCATGGGCGATGATTGTAGGTGCAACTGTTGCATATACAATTCACCACCTCATTCAAAGCCCCCAGGAGCAGTACAGGCATGACGCAACCCACCAGCCAGCTCGACGCATGGATCGCCGAGGAACGCGCGATCACCGACCGCCTCGAGGGTGGCCCCGGCCCCGGCCTCGCCCGCCCCGAGCAGATCGCCGGCAAGACCGGCCTCGAAGTGATGCAGGCGATGCTGAACGGCGAGATTCCCTACGCAGCCATCGCCAAGACGCTGGACTTCACGATCGTGTCAGTGAGCAAGGGCGTCGCCGTGTTCCAGGGCACGCCGCTCGCGCAGCACCTGAACCCGCTGGGCACCATCCACGGCGGCTGGGTCGCCACGATGCTGGATTCGGCCCTGGGCTGCTCGGTCCACACGATGATGCCGCCCGGCCGCGCCTACACGACCGCCGAGTTGAGCGTGAACTACGTGAAGGGCCTCACGCCGAAGGTGCAGCGGGTGCGTGCGGAAGGCAAGGTGATCCATTGCGGGCGGCAGCTCGCCACTGCAGAGGCACGGCTCGTCGGGGCCGATGGGACGCTGTATGCGCATGCGACGACGACGTGTTTGGTGTTCGAGGTGCCGGCGGCGCGGTGAAGATTTGCGCCCTCCTTGCAGGTAGGCGCGCACCTCGCACTGTAGTAATTCAATTGAAAGAGCGGGCGGTCCGAATTCCAAAGACCGCGATTTATTAAATCCCGATTTCGGACCTTTTAAAGGGTCTCTCCCTCCGCCAGCAATACGGAGCGGATGCTCCGTCGTTATGATGAACTGCAAGAAACCATTGCCTTGGTGGACCTCTCCGGCCGCCCGAGGCATCAAGGATTTCTGCGATCATAAATACGAGGAGAGACGCAATGCTGAATCGGCTGCTTGCAATTGTTTGTTTTTTCATTCTTGCGGGATGCACCACCACACCGGCAGTTTCACCCAATGCCGGGAAACTCGCAAAAGGCTCGAAAATCGGACTGCTCGTCTATATGCCTGCACCGGCGCAACATATGCACGTTGGCACCACTGTTTTCAATAATTTCTCGACACCCTATCAATTCCCATGGAATCCGACCGTCAGGACCTACGAAGTATTCCAGTCCGACCTCGAGAAGGCGGGTTTTCAGGTCGTCAAACTGACAAGCTACGCGACCACGAGCGTGAATGCCCTGGCTATTGAAAAAGACGGTCGCTGGATTGCGAATCCAAGGCAGGAATGGTCGGCAAGGAAACTGAAGGAAGAGCAAATATCGGCCGTGGTCGTGGTGGAGGGGAAAAGAACGCTCGCGCGACTGGAATGCACCGGCGGGCCGTGTGGCGAGAGCTACATGGAAAACTCCGGCCTCTTCACCCGGAGCATGCTCGGATTCACCAGATATTTCTCCGTATCCGCCATGGAAGCAAAAGTCTTCATTCTGGAAAATCCGCTGGAAATTACGGCCTACGAACCGATGAAAACAATTCAGAGAAATCGAGTTCGACAATTGAATGATTTTGCAGAGCCTCGCGATTTTCAACGCCTGACCAATACCGAATTCTCGCCCGTGGTCTCTTCGGTCGATGCACACATCAAATCACTTTCCCGGGGCACGACCCAGGCACTCAGCGGCGGGGTGAATTAACCGGAAAACTTGGAGCGAATTTCGCCAGTAGGCCTTCGCCTTGTAAGTCCAAAAGGCTCCCCCTCCTCCCGGCTGTTGATAATTGTTCTCATCGGCGCCGCCGCAAGCCGGCAGCCGGTGTCTCCCAAGAACACGTTACCGACCTGGAGGAACTGTCATGACCCAACGCTTCGGCGCTTCGACCTGCGCTGCGCACGCCCTGATCGGCGCCACCACCGCCTGGCTCGCCATCACCGCCCTGCCCGCGCACGCTGCCGAAGAGCTCACGCTCTACACGACGCGTGAACCGGCGCTGATTCAGCCGCTGATCTCCGCCTTCAGCGCGCAGAGCAACATCAAGGTCAACACCGTGTTCGTGAAGGACGGCCTGCTCGAGCGCGTCAAGGCAGAGGGCGCGCGCTCGCCGGCCGACGTGCTGATGACGGTGGACATCGGCAACCTGATGGACCTCGTCGACGGCGGCGTGACGCAGCCCGTGAAATCGCCCGCGCTCGAATCGGCCATTCCGGCCAACCTGCGCGGCGCCGACGGCCAGTGGTTCGCGCTCTCGCTGCGCGCCCGTGTGCTCTACGCCGACAAGGCCCAGCCGCTCACCAGCTTCCGTTATGAAGACCTCGCCAACCCGAAGTACAAGGGCAAGGTCTGCATCCGCGCAGGCCAGCATCCCTACAACACGGCCCTCGTCGCGGCGCTGATCGCGCACGACGGCGAAGCCAAGGCCGAGCAGTGGCTGCGCGGCGTGAAGGCCAACCTCGCGCGCAAGGCCACGGGCGGCGACCGCGACGTGGCGCGCGACATCCTCGGCGGCATCTGCGACATCGGCATCGCCAACTCGTACTACGTCGGCCAGATGAAGAGCGCCAAGGAAGGCACCGACGCGCGCAAGTGGGGCGATGCGATCAAGGTGGTGCGCCCGACATTCGCCAATGCCAAGAGCGGCGGCACGCACGTCAACATCAGCGGCGCCTCGGTGGCGAAGAACGCGCCGCAGCGCGCCAACGCGGTCAAGCTGCTCGAGTTCCTGGTGTCCGAGCCGGCGCAGGCGCTCTACGCCCAGACCAACTACGAGTACCCGGTGCGCAAGGGCGTGGCGCTCGATCCGATCATCGGCCAGACCATCGGCGAGCTGAAGGTCGATCCGCTGCCGCTCACCGAGATCGCCAAGTACCGCAAACAGGCCAGCGCGCTCGTTGACAAGGTCGGCTTCGACCAGTGATGGACGCAGGCAGGCACGCCTTGCCGGTGCCTGAAAAATGCAAATGACACGGCGCCAGCCACCAGCCCTGCAAGCCGCAGGACCGGTCTGGCGCCTTGCCTCGTTCGCGATCGCGATCGGCGTGCTTGCGCCGGTGCTCACGCTCCTGTGGCTCGCGTTCGGCTCCGGCATCGGGCATTGGGGGCCGCTGTTCGCGCACGTGTTGCCGCAGGCGGCGCTCAACACGGCCCTGCTGCTGACCGGTGTCGGCACGCTGGTGCTGGTGATCGGCACCGGCTGCGCGTGGCTCGTCACGGCGCATGACTTTCCGGGACGCGGCGTGTTGCACTGGGCGCTGCTGCTGCCGCTCGCGATGCCGACCTACATCGTCGCCTTCGCATACCTCGACCTGCTGCATCCCATCGGCCCGGTGCAGGGCGCGATCCGCTGGATGCTGGGCTTCGACAGCCCGCGCCAGTTCCGCCTGCCCGACCTGCGCTCGATGCCGGGCGCGATCTTCGTGCTCGGCTTCGTGCTCTATCCGTATGTCTACATGACGGCGCGCGCGATGTTCATGACGCAGCCTGCGCATCTGCTCGAAGCCGCACGCACGCTGGGCGAGAGCCGCCGCGGCGCGTTCTTTCGCGTGGCACTGCCGCTTGCGCGGCCTGCGCTCGCGGTGGGGCTGAGCCTTGCGCTGCTCGAAACGCTCAACGACATCGGCGCGTCGGAATTCCTCGGCGTCAACACACTGACAGTGGCGGTCTACACGACGTGGATCACACGTTCCGACCTGGCCGGTGCGGCGCAGATTGCCTGCGCGATGCTGTTCGTGGTGGTGGCGCTGGTCTGGCTCGAACGCAATGGGCGACGGCACCAGCGCTTCGGCTCGGCGCAGCGCATGCGCGCCGTGCAGCCGCGGCGTTTGCACGGCGGCGCCGGCTGGGCCGCAACGGCTGTCACCGCGCTGCCGGTGCTGATCGGCTTCGTTGCACCGGCCATCTACCTCGTCTGGGAAAGCGCCAAACGACTGCGGCAGGGCGGCGGCATTTCGCAGGGGCTGGTCGCAAGCCTCGGCAACACGATCGCGCTGGCCGCGGGCGTCACCGTGGTCGCGGTGGCCGCGGGCTTGATCGTCGCCTGGGCCGCGCGGAGCCAGGGTACAAGCCCCAACCGCGCGCGCTGGCAGGCACGCGCCGCCACGCTGGGCTATGCGGTGCCGGGCACGGTGCTCGCCATCGGCCTGCTCACGCCGGCGCTGGCCTTCGACGCCGCGCTCGCCACCGCCTTCGGATGGCAGGGCCTGCCGCTGATGGGCGCGGGCATCGTGCTGGTCGTGGCCTGCGCGATCCGGTTTCTCGCGATGCCGGTCGGCGGCATCGAGGCCGGCCTCGCGCGCATTCCGCCCGCCATCGAGCAGGCCTCGCGCCTGCTCGGCGAAACCACTGCGGGCACGCTGCGCCGCGTGCACCTGCCGCTGTTGCAGCCCGCCATCGCCGCCGGTGCCTTGCTGGTCTTCGTCGATGCGATGAAGGAGCTGCCCGCCACGCTGCTGCTGCGCCCCGCCAACTTCGACACCCTGGCCACCTGGCTCTACGCCGAGGCCGCGCGCGGCACCTATGAAGAAGGCGCGATCGCGGCGCTCGCCATCGTGCTGGCCGGCCTGCTGCCGGTGGTGCTGCTGGCGCGCAACCAACTGGGCACGACGCCGGTCGCACCCGTTCCGGAAAACACATGAGCTCCGCGCTGCACCTCGAATCGATCCAGCTCGCGTACGACACGCCGCGCGGCCTGCACACCGTCGTCGACGACTTTTCGCTGTCGCTCGCGGCCGGCGACATCGCCTGTCTCTTCGGCCCCTCGGGCTGCGGCAAGACCACGGTGCTGCGCGCCATCGCGGGCTTCGAGCCGCTGCGTGCGGGCACGATCCGGCTCGATGAGGTCGTGCTCTCCTCTGCCCGCTCGCACTTGCCGCCCGAACAACGGCGCGTGGGGATGATGTTCCAGGAATACGCTCTGTTCCCGCACCTCTCGGCTGCGAAGAACGTCGCCTTCGGGCTGCGCCGCCTCAGCCGTGCGGCACAGCAGTCGCGCGTGGCCGAGATGCTTGCGCTGGTGGGCCTGGCCGAGACCGGCGAGCGCTATCCGCACGAGCTCTCGGGCGGGCAGCAGCAACGCATCGCGCTGGCACGTGCGCTCGCGCCCTCCCCCGCGCTGCTGCTGCTCGATGAGCCCTTTTCCAACCTCGACGGCGGCACGCGCGAACGCCTGACCGCCGAGGTGCGCGGCATCCTGAAGCAGGCCGGCCAGACCGCCATCCTGGTCACGCACAACGAGGCCGAAGCGCATGCGATGGCGGACCGCATCGGGGTGATGCACAACGGGCGCATCACGCACTGGCTCGACACTGCGGCCTAGCACAAGGCGCCAAATCGGCGAATGGGCTTTCCGGGAAAAGGTTGTTCGGGATCGCAAGAATCGCGGCGATCCCAGTACACAACCGAAGACGGAGAGCCCATGTCCCAACCCCTCACCCTCGTCAGCCACCTGCTGTGCCCCTATGTGCAGCGCGCCGCCATCGCGCTCGGTGAAAAAGGCGTGCCCTTCGAGCGCGTCGTGATCGACCTGGCGAACAAGCCTCAGTGGTTTCTCGACATCTCGCCGCTCGGCAAGGTGCCGCTGCTGAAGGTGCAGCGCCCCGATGGCACCGAGGCCGTGCTGTTCGAGAGCAACGTGATCTGCGAGTACCTCGAAGAGACGCAGCCCGGTGCCCGCCTGCACCCCGAAGACCCGCTCACCCGCGCCGAGCACCGCGCGTGGATGGAATTCGGCTCGGCCATCCTCGCCGACCTCTGGGGTTACGAGACCACGCAGGACGCGGCCATCTTCGAGCAGAAGCGTCTCGCGCTGGTCGCGAAGTTCGAGCGCGTCGAAGCCGCGCTCGGCGCCGGCCCCTATTTCGCGGGCAAGAGCTTCAGCCTGGTCGATGCGGTGTTCGCGCCGGTGTTCCGCTACTTCGAGGTATTCGACACGCTCATCGATTCGCGCATCTTCGCCGCGCTGCCCAAGGTCGATGCCTGGCGCAAGGCGCTGGCCGCCCGGCCGAGCGTGCGCAACGCGGTGGTGCCCGAGTACCCGCAGCACCTGATGGAATTCCTCAAGCGCCACGAGGCCCACCTGCTGACGGCAGCGGCTTGATCGCCGCAGCGGGAAGCCGACAATAGCGGCTTCCCCCTTCCCCACAACTACACGGCACCACGAGATGCGATTCCTTCACACCATGCTGCGCGTTGGCAACCTCCAGCGCTCCATCGATTTCTACACCAAGGTGCTCGGCATGAACCTGCTGCGCACGTCCGAGAACCCCGAGTACAAGTACAGCCTCGCCTTCCTCGGCTTCGACAAGGGCAACCCGGACCAGGCCGAGATCGAGCTCACCTACAACTGGGGCACCGAGAGCTACGACCTGGGCTCCGCCTACGGCCACATCGCGCTCGGCGTGCCCGATGCGTACGCAGCCTGCGAGAAGATCAAGGCCGCGGGCGGCAACGTGACGCGCGAGGCGGGTCCGGTCAAGGGCGGCACCACGGTGATCGCCTTCGTGACCGATCCCGATGGCTACAAGATCGAGTTGATCCAGCGGGCCGAGCACGCCGAAGGCGCCGGCCTTCGCTGAGCGTTCGGCGCAACGCCATGGCTGCCGCGAAGAAACCTGCAAAGAAAGCGGCGACGCGCCACGTCGCGCTGCTGCGCGGCGTGAACGTCAACGGCATCACGATCAAGAGCGCCGAGCTGAAGGCGCTCTTTGTAGAGCTCGGCTTCGATGCGGTGCGCACGGTGCTTGCCAGCGGCAACGTGCTCTTCGACACCGACGAGAGCGATGCTGACGCGTTGCGCACGCGCATCGAGCACGCCCTGCGCAAGCGCTTCGACTACGACGCGTGGATCGTGCTGCTCACACAAAAGAGCGTCGCCGACATGGCCGCGGCCTACCCCTTCGAACGCATCGACGAAGAGCGTCACCCGTACCTCGTGTTTGGCTCCGACCCCGCGATGCTCGATGAAGTGATGGAAAAAGCCGGCACCGTCGACCCCAAGCTCGAACGGCTGAAGCAAGGCAAGGGCGTGCTGTACTGGCAATGCCCGCGCGGCGAGAGCACCGACACGCCGGTGGCGAAGCTGCTGGCGAAGACGCGCTACAAGTCGAGCACGACCGCGCGCAACCTGCGCACCGTGGAGAAGCTGCTCGCGGACTGAGCTTCTGTAAAGACGCCCGCACACCGGGAAAGCGTGGAGTTTGGTGGCACGCGAGTTGCAATAAATTGAAAAGCCGACCGACCGGTACAGCGTCGGCGTTTTCATTTCTTCCACGATGCACACCTCCCAATTCCTCCCTGTCGCGGCCCTCGCTGCGGCCTTGCTCACGGCCTGCGGCGGCGGCTCCGGCGGTTCGTTCGGCTTCACGCCGTTGCCGATCACCAATGCACAGCCGCCCGCCGGCCCGCCCTCGACCGACGCACCGCCCGCCGTGCGCTTCGATCCCGCCCTGTGCACGCAGCAGGCCGGCGCGCCGCACGGCCAGACGGCCGGCATCACCGGCACCAACCTGATGGTGACCTCCGCGCACTACGAAGCGTCGAAGGCCGGCTGCAAGATCCTGGCGACCGGCGGCAGCGCCATCGACGCGGCGATTGCCGTGCAGGCCGTGCTGGGCACGGCCGAGCCGTTCGCCTCGGGTCTGGGCGGCGGCACGCTCATCACCTACTACGACGCGGCGAGCAAGAAGGTACGGACCTTCGACGGCCTCTCCGCCGCCCCATCGAGCACCGGCGGAGCGACGACGGTGTACCAGGCCGTCGCACAGGACGTGTCCGCCACGCCGCCGTACAACCTCTGCAAGTCGGGCCTCGCGGTCGGCGCGAGCGTCTCCTCGCAGCAGGGAAACACCAACATCTCCGCTCGCGCCGTGGGCATTCCGGGCACGGTGGCGGTGCTCGACCTGGTGCACCGCAGCTACGGCAAGAAGGCCTGGAACACGCTGTGGGACGACGCCATCGGCCTGGCAGAGAACGGCTTCCCGATGACGAAGTACATGTACACCACGCTCTACGCCGACAGCGCCGAGTTCGACGACGACGGCAATCCGGTCTCCGCAGGCACCGGCGTGGCCGCCTGGGTGAACTCGGCCAACACGGTCAGAGGCGCGCCCCGCTGCAAGTACCCCGACATCGCCAAGCGCTACTGCGACCCGGCCGATGCCTCCAGGCAGAAGCCGCTGCCCATCGGCACGCTCATCAAGAATCCCGAGCTCGCGCAGACCATGAAGCTCGTGCGCGACGGCGGCGCCACCGCCTTCTACGATCCGGCGCAGGACACGGTGAAAGCCATCGTGCAGCGCACCACGCTCGACAGCCTGCCTTGCAGATCGATCCTCCCGAACTCGGGACCGGCGGGCAACCCAAGCACCGCGACGACCATCGCGTCGATCCCGAGCCTGATGGTGCCCGCCGACTTCCCGGCCTACAAGGCGGTGGAGCGCAAGCCACTGGTCGGCACGCGATTCGGTACGACCATCTACACGCAGCCCGCGCCGTCGTTCGGCGGCTTCGTCACGCTGTATTCGCTCGGCATCCTGGAGCGCAAGCACGTACAGGACGAAAAGGCGCTCGACACGCCGCGCTTCGTCTACCTTGCGGCCGAGGCGAGCCGGCTCGCGAACGTCGACCGGCGCGCCGTCATCGGCGACCCGGCCTATTCAAACAGCAACGCGCGCGCCTCGGTGCTCCTGAGCGACATCGAACTCGACAAGCGCGCCGCGCAAATCGGCGAGACCGCCTTCGCCACCGCGCCCGCGGGCAACATCGGCAGCTTCGTGGCGACGGACCCAACCGGCTACGACACGATGGCTGCGCTGGCCAAGCCCCGCAAGACGATGCTTGCCAAGGCGCCGAGCGGCGCCGCGCACGACGAAGACTGGAACACGACGAGCAACGTCGCCATCGTCGACGGCTACGGCAACGCGCTGTCGATGACCACCACCATCAACACGCACTGGGGCGCGCACATCGAGGCGGCCGGCATCATGCTGAACAACGTGATGTCGAACTTCTCGGCCGGCACGCCGCTCAGCGGCTCGGACGTGAACGGCTATGCGGGCACCAAGCGGCCACGCACCTCGATCGCGCCGGCCATCGCCTTCGACGGCAACGGCAAGCTGCGGCTGGTGTGGGGTTCGGCGGGCGGCGGGCCGATTCCCGACTACATCGTGAAGACCTTCATGGGCAACGTGGTGTACGGACTGGACCTGCAGGCGGCCGTCAACGCGCCCAACTTCACGGGCCAGAACGGCAATGCGGAACTGGAGGCCGGCTCGGCGCTGGCGCCGCTCGCGGCCGACATGCGCACGCGCTTCGGCTACACGACGGACAACCTGCTGGTGACGGGGTTGCTCAGCGGCATCAGCGGCATCGCCGTGACGCAGAACCCGAATGGCAGCGCCACCTACAGCGGCGCCGCGGACAACCGCCGCTCCGGCGCCGCGAACGGTTATTGACCGAGAAGGCCGGGCTGCCGCTCAGCAGCCCAGCAAGTCGGCCAACTGGTCGATGTCGCGCGCATGCAGGCTGTTCTCGGCCTGCGGCGAAACGTCCTTCGGCTGCGCTCGCCCGAATTCGTGGGGTCGCTCGATGTAGGCGGTCTTGAGGCCGCACACGCGCGCGGCGGCCAGGTCGTCGTGGTGCGCGGCCGCCAGCATTACCTGGCCCGGCGTCGCATCGAACACGCCCGCTACGCCAAGGTACGTGCGCGGGTCCGGCTTGTAGGCCTTGAACACCTCGGCCGACAGCACGCAGTCCCAGGGCAGGCCCGCGCGCTTGGCCATCTCGGTCAGCAAACCGATGTTGCCGTTGGAGAGCGTGCAGATGGTGAACTTCTTCTTGAGCCGCGTGAGCCCGGGCACCGAGTCGGGCCACGCCGGCAGCCGGTGCCATGCACGGCTCAGGTCGCGCTTGGCGGCGGTGTCCAGGCGGTCGGCCAAGTCGAAGTCGCGCAGCACTTGCTCGAGCATGCTCAGGTGCAGTTCGTCGAGCAGCGTGAAGCCGCCCTCGCCCGCTGCAATGCGCTCCATCACCGCCTTCATCGCGGGCTGGTAGCCGGCACGCCAAGCGAGCGCGAAGGTCGCGCCCTCCACGCCCGGCAGTACGCGCTCGACTTCGGCGGCGATGCCGCTGTGCCAATCGACCACCGTGCCGAACACATCGAACGCGATGACCTTCAGGTCGCTCGCATCGAACTCGGCGCGCATGTCAACGCGACAGCTGGCTCGCGGCGCGTGCCAGCTGTTCGATGCGTGCCCAGTCGCCGTCGCGGATCGCGTCGGTCGGCACGATCCACGAGCCGCCCACGCAGGCCACGTTCGAGAGCGCCAGGAACTCGGCCGCGTTGCCCGCATGGATGCCGCCCGTGGGGCAGAAGGTGACGTCGCCGAACGGCCCCTGCCATGCCTTGAGCATCGGCAGGCCGCCCGCTTGCAGCGCGGGGAAGAACTTGAGCTCGGTGTAGCCGTCTTCCTGCGCCGTCATGATTTCGCTGCCGGTGGCCACGCCGGGCAACAGCGGCAGGCCGAGGTCGTGGCACGCCTTGCCGACCGAGCGCGTGTAGCCCGGGCTCACGCCGAACTTGGCGCCAGCCAGCGCCGAGGCCTGCGCATCGGCCGCGCTGCGGATGGTGCCGGCGCCGGCCACGGCCTCGGGCACTTCCTTGGCGATGGCCTCGATGCATTGCAGCGCCTGCGGCGTGCGCAGCGTGACCTCGAGCATGCGGATGCCGCCGGCCACCAGCGCGCGCGCCAGCGGAATGGCGTCCTTCACGTCGTTGAGCACGATGACCGGAATGACCGGTGCGTCGCGCATCACGTCGAGCGCGGTGAGTTTGTCGTTCATAGCCATGAGCAGGCTCCTTCTTCAGCGGTGAGTGCATTGCGGCGCATGCCGGCGAACAGTTCGCGGCCGAGGCCGTGTCCGTCGGCGATGCGCTGCGCTTCGGGCAGCGTCGCGATTTCGCGCGCAGCCCATTCGTCTTCGGGCAGCAGCACGGCGAGCGTACCCGCTACCGCGTCCAGGCGGATCACGTCGCCGTCGCGCACCTTGGCGAGCGGTCCGCCCGCGGCCGCTTCAGGCGACACGTGGATGGCCGCCGGGATCTTGCCCGACGCGCCGCTCATGCGGCCATCGGTGACCAGCGCCACGCGGAAGCCCTTGCCCTGCAGCACCGAGAGCGGCGGCGTGAGCTTGTGCAGCTCGGGCATGCCGTTGGCCTGCGGACCCTGCCAGCGCACCACGCAGACCACGTCGCGCTCCAGTTCGCCGGCGGTGAAGGCCTTCTGCAGTGCGGCCTGCGAATCGAACACGCGCGCGGGCGCTTCGATCACATGGCGGTCGTCGGGCACGGAGGACACCTTGATCACGCTGCGGCCCAGGTTGCCGCTGAGCAGCTTCAGGCCACCGGTGGCGCTGAACGGCTCGGCCACGGTACGTGCGACCGCGTCGTTCTTCGACGGGGCTGCGGGCGTCCAGTTCAAGCGCTGCTCGCCGCCTTCGACCAAGGTCGGGATGTTGGCGAATTCGCGGATGCCGCCGGCGCGCACGGTGAGCACGTCGCCATGCATCAGGCCCGTATCGACCAGCTCGCCGATCACGAAACCGGGGCCGCCCGCAGCCTGGAACTCGTTCACGTCGGCGCTGCCGTTGGGGTACACGCGGGTCAGCAGCGGAATGATGTCGGAGAGCTTCGAGAAGTCGTCCCAGTCGATCACGATGCCTGCCGCACGGGCCACGGCCACCCAGTGGATCAGGTGGTTGGTGGAACCGCCCGTGGCCAGCAGCGCGGCCATGGCGTTGACGATGCAGCGCTCGTCGACCATCTCGCCGATCGGCGGGCAGCTGAACGCCGCATCACCCGCCTTGCCCAGCACCGTGCGCACCGCCTCGCGCGTGAGCGTCTCGCGCATCGCATCGCCGGGCTGGATGAAGGCCGTGCCGGGCACGTGCAGGCCCATGGCTTCGAGCAGCATCTGGTTGCTGTTGGCGGTGCCGTAGAAGGTGCAGGTGCCCACCGTGTGATAGGCCGCCATCTCGGCATCGAGCAGGCCTTGCCGGCCCACGAGCCCCTGTGCCGCCTGCTCGCGCACCTTCGACTTGGCGTTGTTCGACAGGCCCGAGGGCATCGGGCCCGCGGGCACGAACACGGTCGGCAGGTGGCCGAAGTGCAGCGCGCCGATCAGGAGGCCGGGCACGATCTTGTCGCACACGCCGAGCATCAGCGCGCCATCGAACATGTCGTGCGTGAGCGCGATGGCGGTGCCCATGGCGATGACGTCGCGGCTGAAGAGGCTCAGCTCCATGCCGGGCGTGCCCTGCGTGACGCCGTCGCACATCGCGGGCACGCCGCCCGCCACCTGCGCGGTGGCACCGAGGCGCCGCGCCTCCTGCTTGATGATGTCCGGGTAGCCCTGGTACGGCGCGTGGGCCGAGAGCATGTCGTTGTAGGCGGTGACGATGCCGATGTTGGGCGCGCGCTCGGTCACCACCCTGAACTTGTCGTTGGCCGGAATGCCGGCCACGGCATGCGCCACGTTGGCGCAGCCCATGCGGTCGGAGCCTCGGTCGCGGTCGCGGATTTCGGCCAGCCTCGCGAGGTAGGCGCTGCGCGAGCCACGGCTGCGCTCGCGGATGCGATCGGTGACGTCGCGGACGGTGGGATGTGTGCTGCTCATGGGGGTATTGGCTCTTGCTGCGTGTCGCCGGAGCGACTGGAGGCCTGGAAGCCCATCGTACCAAGCCAGGCGCAAACGGCCGATGAAATCCGGGCGCCAAACGATACGAATTTACTCAGGCATGGCCCGGTGTGCTGACCCGCAAATAGCTGCGCCCGCTACGAGTGTCAGCGCAGTGCAGGCAGCCACAGGGTCACCGTCAACCCGATGGCCGCGCAGGCACCGAGCAGTGGCATCACGCCGATCTTGAAGCGGAACAAGGCAACGGCCGCCGCGACGGCAATCAGCGCCGAGACGGCGTCGAAGCGGCCACCGAAGCCCTGCGGCCAGAGCACGTGGTACGCGAAGAAGAGCGCCAGGTTCAGGATCACGCCAACCACCGCCGCCGTGATTGCAGACAGCGGCGCCGTGAAACCCAGCTTGCCGTGCGTGGCCTCGATGGCGGGCCCACCGGCGAGGATGAAGATGAACGAGGGCAGGAAGGTGAAGAAGGTCACGACGGTCGCGGCCAGTGCCCCCGCCAGGAACAACGAATCCGGCCCCAGCACCTGTTTCAGCCATCCGCCGACAAAGCCGACGAAGGCCACGACCATGATGAGCGGACCCGGTGTCGTCTCGCCCAGGGCAAGGCCATCGATCATCTGCGCGCCCGACAGCCACTGGTGGTTCTCGACAGCGCCCTGGTAGACGTAGGGCAGCACGGCGTAGGCGCCGCCGAAGGTCAGCAATGCCGCCTTGGTGAAGAACCAGCCCATTTGCGTGAGCGTGCCCTGCAGCCCCTGCGTGGCGATCAGCACGCCCATGGCGAGCAGCCAAAGGCCCAGACCGACCGCGAGGACCCTGAGCAGGTGCGCGCGCGAGAAGCGTGCGTGCGGCGGCGTCGGCGTGTCGTCGTCGATCAGCGCCGGACCGTAGCTTTGCCCGGCACTGCCATGGCCACCGCCGAGTGCGAAGACCCCGGGCGCCCAGCGCGCCCCGAAGTGACCGATCAGGCCGGCTGCCAGCACGATCGCTGGAAACGGCGTGTCGAACGCGAAGACCGCCACGAACGCGGCGGCGGCAATGCCCCACATCCACCGGTTCTTCAGCGCGCGGCTGCCGATGCGGTGCGCCGCGTGCAGCACCAGCGCAGTGACGGCCGGCTTGATGCCGTAGAAGATGCCGGCCACCGCCGGCACGTTGCCGAAGCGCAGGTAGATCCACGACAGCGCGATCAGGATGAACAGCGAAGGCAGCACGAACAGCGCACCGGCCACGATGCCACCGCGCGTGCGGTGCATCAGCCAGCCGATATAGGTGGCCAGCTGCTGGGCCTCGGGGCCGGGCAGCAGCATGCAGAAGTTCAGGGCGTGAAGAAAGCGTTTCTCGCTGATCCAGCGCCGCCGCTCGACCAGCTCGGCATGCATGATCGCGATTTGCCCGGCGGGCCCGCCGAAGCTGATGAAGCCGAGCTTGAGCCAGAAGCGTAGCGCTTCGGTGAAGGAAACAGGCTGGAGGGGCGCGGAAGGCGCTGGAGGGGTGTCAGGAAAGGCGGTGTCCACGGCAGGCTCCGTTGTGAGTCACCAGCACTTGGACGGGACACCGTCTATCTTTGCAGACCGGGAGGCTGTTTTCCCGTGCCGCGGATCGTAGCAGTTCGAATCAGGCCGATCGCCTGCCCGGCGGGAAGGTTTTCGATGCCCCGGGGACCGAGCCGGCCCAGGTTCAGTCGACCAGCCTGGCCTCGACGCGGCGCGCCTCGGCGTTGTTGCCCGAACCCGCCGTCACCTCGGGCTTGTGCAGGTCGATCTTGCCGGCCGGCACGCCCAGGCCCACGAGCACGTCGCGCACCATCTCGGCCCGCTTCTTCGCGAGCGATTCATTGAGGGCGGCATCGCCCGTGGTGTCGTGAAAGCCCGAAACCACCACCTTGCGGCCGCTCTCCACGCCCTTGATGACCGCGGCCAGCGCTTCGGCGGCGCCCGGTGCGAGGTCGGCGCTGCCGGTCGCGAAATAGAAGTTCACCACGCCGTTGACCACACGGATGCTCGCGCCGTCGGGGATCGTGACCGTGACCGTCTCGGTCACTTCGGCCAGCTTGGGCGCCTCGCCGGGTGCGGGCGACGAGATCACCACGGCCGGGGGCTTGCCCTGTGCCGCAGCAGCGGCACTGGCGGCGCCAGAGGCACTGTGGCCCTTGTGCCAGATCACGATGCCCACCACGAAGAAGATCACCAGCGCGATCAGCGCCATGAGAAAGCCGAGGATGAAATTCTGCTGGCTGTCGTCGTCGCTCATGGGTGCGCGTGCTCCGTAATTGAGGGGTCGGTAAATAATGGTGCGGTGAACCATGACCCCGAAATTGTAGGCGGCGCCCCTGACAGGCCCGTGTCGGACCCCGCGCCGAATCCGGGACCGCCCGGACTGGACCCCATGCCCAAGCCCCTGCGCGATCCGCAGCCCATGCTCGAGCGCGCGATTGCCGACTGGGGCGGGCACGAGGACCTGTGGCTCTTCGGCTACGGCTCGCTGATCTGGCGGCCGGAGTTCGGCTTCATCGAGCGGCGCCCGGCCTGGGTGCACGGCTGGCACCGGGCGCTCAAGATGTGGAGCCGCGTCAACCGCGGCAGCATCCAGACGCCGGGCCTCGTGTTCGGCCTGCTCTCGGGCGGCAGTTGCCGGGGCATGGTGTTCCGGGTGCCCAAGGCCGAAGGGCTCGAAACGCTGCGCCGCCTCTGGCTGCGCGAGATGCCCACCGGCGTGTACGACCCCAAGTGGCTGCGCTGCGGCACGGCCGAGGGCCCGGTCAACGCGCTGGCTTTCACGCTCTCGCGGCGCAGCCCCAATTTCACGGGCGATCTCAGCGACGAGCGCTACCGCCACATCTTCGCCCACGCGGTCGGCCGGTACGGCAGCTCGCTCGACTATGCGCAGCAGACCCTGCTCGAACTGCAGCGGCATTCGATCCACGATGCGGCGCTGGCCCGGCTGGTGGCGCTGGCCGAGGCCAAACAGGCATCCGAGGCATCCGCGGCAGCCGCCGATTGCGATGCGCCCCCGGCTCCGGTATATGTTCCGGGGTCTTCCGACAATTCGTCTTCCCAACCTTCTTCATCCCGACCGTCCAAGGAAAAACCATGAACCATCGTCGTCTCTTCGCCACTAGCGCCGCCCTCCTGGCCACCGCCGTGCTCGCCGCCTGCGGCAGCATGGGCGGCAAGCCGAGCACGGCCGTCGAGCTGGTGCCGACCGCCGCGATCACGCCCAACCCGACCCGCGGCACGGTCAAGCTCACCGCCCTGGACCACGGCGTGCGCGTCTCGGGCGAAGTGCGCGGCCTCGTGCCGGGCAGCGAGCACGGTTTCCACATCCACGAAAAGGGCGACTGCGGCGACAACGGCAACGCCTCGGGCGGCCACTTCAACCCGGCCGGCGGCACGCACGGCAAGTTCGCCGCGCCGGGCAGCCATGCCGGCGAACTGCCGAGCCTCGTGGCCGATGCCGGCGGCGTGGCCCGCTTCAGCGTGGACGACCATTCGATCTCGCTGACCGACGGCGCCGCCAACAACGTGGTCGGCCGCGCGCTGGTGGTTCACCGCGACCGCGACGACTTCACGACGCAGCCGGCCGGTAACTCGGGCCCGCGCATCGCCTGCGCAGTGATTCCGAAGGGCTGATCCGCCCGATCAGCGCCCCGCGCGTTCGAGCCACAGCGCCTCGGCGCGCGCCAGGGCCTCGGGCGTGTCGATGTCGGTCACGATGCCGGCATCGTTCACCGCCAGGTCCGCTACCGAATCGATAGCACGCATCGACCGAAGAACGGGCGCTGCTCCGAGGTTTCCCTCCAGCGCCGCGAGCTGCGCGCGGCATCCGGCCGCAAAAGCGACCGGATGCCCCCGCTCCCCCATGAACTGCGGCTGCACGGCGTTCAGCCGGCCGTTGAGCGCGCCGGCCACTGCCCGCAGCGTCTCGGGCAGCACTAGCGGCAGGTCGCCCGGCAGGATCAGCCAGCCGGCGGCATCGGGCGTGGCGCGCACCGCAGCCGCAATCGAATCGCCCATGCCCGGGTGACCCGCATCCTCCAGACGCCACGGCAGGCCGCTCGCGCGCACCGCATCGAGCGTGCGCTCCAGCACCGGTTTGCCCGCGAGCAAAGCCTTCAGTTTCGAGCCCGTGCCGCCAGCTGCAATGAAGCGCTCGCCCCGGCCGGAGGCCAGCACGATCACCACGGGGGAATTCGCCTTCGTCATCATGGGCCGAGTATGTGCGCAACAATCCCGGCATGACTTCCCCTCTCTCCAACGAAGCGCTCGCCGCGCTGCGCAAGAGCTACGAGCGCGCCGAACTCGGCGAGACCCAAAGCGCGAACGATCCGCAGAAGCAATTCGAACGCTGGCTCACCGAGGCCATCGACGCCCAGGTGCCCGAGCCCAATGCGATGACGCTGTGCACCGTGGGCAGCGACCTCAGGCCCTCGAGCCGCATCGTGCTGATCAAGGGCTACGACGCGCGCGGCCTCGTCTGGTACACCAACTACGAAAGCCGCAAGGGCCGCGAGCTTTCGGGCAATCCATATGCATCGCTGCAGTTCCACTGGGTCGAGCTCGAGCGCGTGGTGCGCATCGAAGGCCGCGTCGAGAAGGCCGGCGCCGACGAAAGCGACGCTTATTTCGCGAGCCGCCCGCTCGACTCACGCATCGGCGCGTGGGCCAGCCCGCAGAGCGAAGTGATCAGCGGACGCGACGTGCTGGTGAAGAACGCGGCCGTGGCCGCCGCCAAGCACCTGCTCTCGCCGCCGCGCCCGCCGCACTGGGGCGGCTACCGGCTGGTGCCGGACCGCTGGGAGTTCTGGCAGGGCCGCAAGAGCCGGCTGCATGACCGGCTGCGTTACCGGCTCGAAGGCGCGGACTGGGTGCGCGAGCGGCTCGCGCCCTGATCTTCTTCGTCAGGCGTCGCAGCCTACGACCTTGAATTCGACGCGACGGTCCAGCGCATCGCTCGCATCGTCGGCTCCCGTGCCGACGATGTTCTCGCGAAAGCCCATGCCCGACTCGCGCAGCTTCTTCGCGAGCGGCGGCGCCTCGGTCACCAGCCGCGACTTGACGCTCACCGCGCGCTGCAGCGACAGCCGCTCGTTGACCGACTCCGAGCCCGTGCGGCTCGTGTGCCCCGTCACCACCACGCACGAATCGATCTGCGCCGCCTGGCGTGCGATCTGCCGCAGCCACATCGGGTAGGCCGCGCTGATCTTCGGGTCGGCGAGGAAGTCGGTCGAGCCCGGCTTGAACAGGAACTTGACGCTCAGGTTGTTGGTTTCCAGGCCCAGGCGCGCGATGGTGCCGAAGGTTTTTTCCGCATCGGCCGTGCGCCCGAGTTGCGACTGCGTGAGGTACAGGCCGCTGTAGATGCGCAGCTGCTGTCCGTCGGGCCGCTTGGCCGCCGCCTCGTAGCGGCCGAGCGCCTCGCTCATGCGGCCGGCCTCGTAGGCCGCGGTGGCTTCCTGCAGCACGGTCGATGTCGGCAGGCGCTCGAGGTACAGCGCATCGGCCGCCTGACCCGGCTGGGTTTCGGCGGTGCGGATGTAGCCCTCCACGCCGCGGTCCTTGCCGTTCACCGGGCTGTCGCGAAAGAACGCGGTGGGCCGCGTGTCGAGCGTGGCATCGCTGATGCGCGCGACCGACTGCGCGATCACCACGCCGCTCTTGATCTCGGTCAGTGCGAGGTTCAGGCGGTAGCGCCCGCCGGCGGTGGCGTCCTTGTCGCGCATCAGCGTGCCGTTGAGCACGTACTGCGCATTGCCGATCTCGGCGGTGTTGAACGGAGACACGGTGAACTGCTTGAACTGCGCCTGCATGCGCTGCACGATGCGCTGCTCGGCCACGCGCGTCACCTCGGTCTGCTGGCCGCTCGCGCCGTCGAGCAGCGGGTCGATCGCGATGCGGCGCTGCGAGAGCGACTCCACCTTCGCAAGAAAGGCCGGCAGCTTCTGCGTCTGCACGATCAGGTCGTCCACCGCCTGGTTGACGGCCTGGTCGAAGGGCATGGCATTGCCCGGCACGGGGCGGTTCGCGCAGGCGGCGGCGAGCGCGGCGGCGCACAGCGTCAGCACGCGCAATGCGGTGCGGACCCTTTGCATGTTGGTGTTCATCATCAGCACTGGCTCCTCAATGTCTTCATGTCCTCGTCCGACAACGGCTCGCCGACGGCGGCGCGCATGTTGATGTCGGTGCAGCGTTTCGAGGGCGTGGGTCTTTTCGCCACGGGCTCTCTCTGCGCTTCGTATGGATGCGGCAGAGGCGCGGCCAACGCCGTGGCCTGCGGCCTGGGCTTTGCGTTCGGCCTGGCTGCGGTTGCGGGCTTCGCTTCGGCCTCCGCCGGCCTTTCGGGCGCCTCGCGCGGCACGTTGACCGAGAGGCACGGCGTCCTGCACGGCTTGCCATCGGCCGCCGCCTGCGCGGGTGCGCCGAAGAGCGCGATCACCGTCGCGACCACCGCCATAGCAACAAGGGGCGAAGAGCACGCCGGGTAATTCATCAGCCGGCAAATGTAGGGCGGTGGGCGTCGTGCGCCATCCCACCAAACGGCCACCTCTGCCAAACGGCATAGGGGCTGGCGGGCGGCCGATAAAGCGAAAGACCGCGAGCCGGCTGCGAAGGGGAAACCGAAGGACTCAGAAGGTGTGAATGAATCCGGCGTGCCCGAGCAGCCCGCCCAGGCGCGCCCGATCAAGGCGCAAAGCGCAGCCATAGCTCGGGCTATGGCGAGCATTTGCAACGCCGAGCGGGTGTGTCTGGGCGGGATGAGCGGGCATGACGGGTTCGTTCACACCTTCTCAGCCTCTCAGGGAAGCCACTGCACCCAGACCATCACGAGCGTCAGGGTGCCCAGCGCCAGCACCGTCGACACGGCGACGCTGGCCGTGACGAGGTCTTCGGCCGTGCGATAGCGCTGCGAGAACAGGAACACGTTGGCGCCGATGGGCAGCGCCGCCGCCACCACCATCACGGTGAGCGGGATGCCGCGCACGCCGAGCAGCCAGCCGATGCCGGCCACCAGCAGCGGATGCAGCAGGTTCTTCACCAGCGCCTGTACCAGCGCGCCGCGCCAGTGCCGCCCGATGGGCGTGAGCGCGAGCGTGATGCCCACCATGACGAGCGCCACCGGGCCGAAGGCCTGGCCTAGCAGTTGGATGGGCTTGTCGATCACCTCGGGCATCACGAGGCCGGTCTGCGCAAACAGCAGGCCCGCGATGATCGGCAGCGGCACCGGGTGAATGATGGCGTTGCGCAGCGCGCGCAGCACGGTGCGCGCCATCGAGCGCTTCTCTTCACCGCTGACCACCGCGTGCTCGCGCGCCACGGCCAGTTCGAGCACGAGCGTGGCGCTGGTCATGAGCACCAGCGAGTGCAGCGAGATGAGCGTCAGCAGCACCACCATGCCCGCCTCGCCATAGGCGAGGCCGACGAGCGCGATGCCGATCATCACGGTGTTGCTGTAGGTGTTGGCCAGCGCGATCACCGCGGCCGTGCGATTGAACCCGCGCAGCGCGAGCGTGCCGGCGAACAGCAGGCCGGAGGCGATGAAGTACGCGGCAACTGGCTTGAGGCTGAGTTCCTGCACATGCACCGTGCTCATGGCGCGGAACAGCAGCGCGGGCGCGAGCAGCAGGAAGATGAGGTTCGACAGGTCCTTCACCGCATTGCCGCCGATCCATCGGCGCCTGCCGGCCAGGTAGCCCGCGGCGATCAGGATGACGACGGGGAGCAGCGAAGAGATGACGAAGGAGTTCACCCATCGAGGATAAGCTGCCTTGCTCCTTCCCCCTCTGGGGGAAGGCTGGGATGGGGGCAAGCGGCGCCTGCAGAAGCCATGGCCTCGTCACACGCCGCTTGCCCCCACCCCTGCCCTCCCCCAAAGGGGGAGGGAGCCATGCAGCATCAGAACGTCACGCGCAACCCGACCTTCAGCGAACGCCCCGGCAATGGCGCGTTCGGATACACCGTCGTCGTCAGGATCGACGTCGGGCTGTAGGCCAGCTTGTTGGTGATGTTGTCCACGCGCGCATACCAGGTGAGGTTGGCTCGCTGCACCTTCATGCGGTAGGAGATCGCGGCGTTCCACAGCGTGTACGCATCGGTCTCGCGCGCCCCGACGCTGGGCACATGGCGCTGCGCCGCGTTGTAGTCGAAGCCCAGGCGCGCGCTCCACGGACCGTTGCCGTAGACCAGCGTCGCGCCCGTGCGGAACGGCGCGATGCGCGGCAGCGGCTCGCCGGTGTCCAGGTTCTTCGCGCGCACCACGTCGCCGCGCCATTCGAGGTCGAGCGTCGAGGCGTCGGGCATCGGCGCGAAGCCGTCGTTGCCCAGGAGGCGCAGGTTGCCGTTGGCCTCGATGCCGGTGAAGCGCGCGCGCACGCCGCTGTAGACGTATTCGGCCAGCGTGTCGGTCGCGGCCGGGTCGGTCACCACCTGGCCTTCTTCATCGAGCGTGCGGCCCGAGGCGGTGAGGCCGATGTAGTTGCTGAAGCGCGTGACGTAGGCATTCACGCGGGCCGTGTTGGGGCCCGACTTCCATTGCGCGCCAAGGTCCAGGCCGGTCGACTTTTCCTTTTTCAGGTTCGGGTCGCCCACCTCCCACGCGGCGGTGGCCACGTGCGGGCCGTTGGCGAGCAGCTCGTAGTCCTTCGGTGCGCGCTCGGTGTAGGCGAGGTTCGAGGTCAGCTGCCACTGCGGTGTGAGGTTGACCAGCGCGCCGAACGCCGCGCTGTGCGGATTGAAGGTGCGCTCGCCGATCGCAAAGCGGGTGATCGACGGATCGTCCGGATAGCCCAGTGAACGGATGCGGACCTTCTCGGTGCGCGCGCCGAAGCTCAGCTTGCCCCACGAGGCGCCGTACTCTTCATAGAGGAAGAGCGCGTTGGAACGCGTGCGGCTGTGCGGAGCGAAGGCCTCCTCGCCATCGGCGGCGAAGCGGTTGGTCTCGCTGCTGAAGCCGACCAGGCCTTCGAAGTTGCCGATCTTCTGGTGACGTGCCTCGATGCGCAGGTCGTTGCTCATGTTCGAGAAGGTAGTGCCGGCCTCGGGACCCTCGAACTCGGTGTGGCGATAGTTGGTGTGGCTCACCTTCGCGTGGATGCTGCTGATGATGCCGCCCGGGCGCCATTCGCCTTCGAGCGCATAGCGGTCGGACTTCATGCGGATGGTCACATCGTCCTCGGCCACGGTGCCGTAGTTGCTGCGGTAGGTGCTGGCGGAGGCGCCGATCCAGCCCTGGTCGAAGAACAGCGTGCCGCCGACCGCGCCGCCGTTCGCCTCGTTGGCCGAGTTGCAGATCTTGCGGGCGCGCCACGGCGAGCCGGGCTTCTCGCAGTTCAGGTCGATGGGCACCGAGACGTCCTTCGAGTCGCGGTTGAAGGCGTCCACGTGCAGCGCGAAGCGGTCGTTGCCGCCTTCGAGCACCACGCCGCCGTTCTTTTCCTTGTTGCCGGTGGAAAAGCCCAGGTCGGCACGGCCGCCGAAGCCGTTGATGGGCTCGGTCGGGATGCGGTTGTCGATCACGTTGACCACGCCGCCCACCGCGCTGCCACCGTACTGCAGCGCCGAGGGACCGCGCAGCACTTCGATGCGGTCGGTGACCAGCGCGTCGACCGGCACCGCGTGGTCGTAGCTCAGCGCCGAGGCGTCGGGCGCGCCGCCGCCGTTCTGCAGGATGCGGATGCGGTCGCCGTCCTGTCCGCGGATGATCGGGCGGCTCGCGTTGGGGCCGAAGTAGCTGCTGCTCACGCCGGGCAGGTTGTTGAGCGTTTCGCCGAGCGTCGAGTCGGAACGCAGCAGGAGTTTTTCGCCCGAGAGCGTGACGGTCGGCGCGATCAGGTCGCTGGCGCCGAGCGGATTGCCGGTGACGGTGATCGCGGGCAGGCTGGCGTCATTGGCGGGTTGAGCCTGGGCCTGGACGGTTTCCTGGGCATGGGACGCGGCGGCGAAGGCGAGCGAGAGAACGGCGACGCCGATGGCGTTGCGACGGAAATTGGGAATCATGGTGAACACTCGTTGAATCAATGGACGGCACGCCGTCACCCGCACTAGGCAGGCGCAGCGACCGGAACACGGGGGGATTCAGCGAGTGGAAGGCGGGCCGCGCGCGTCGAAGAGCGCAACCCAGCGGGCGATGGCCTCGCCCTGCAGATAGGCAAAAGTGGCCGAGGGCAGCAGCACCGGCAGCACCACCAGCGGCACGCCGGGGACGCTCGATCCGTGCGAGAGCTGGTCGTACAGCCGGCACTCGGCGTCGGTGTGATCGCCGAAGAGGCTGACCACGCCGTGGCCCGCGTGGACGTGGGCGCCCTTGTCGGCCTGTGCCGCCTGGACGGTGGCCGCCGCAGCCGGCAGGCCGGGCACATGCAGCGAACGGTGCATCACGCCCAGCGTGCCCGCGAACCACAGCGCGATCGCCAGCACGACGAGGATCGCGCGGGTCGAGAAGTGCGGGGATTGACGGGTGGCGAGCTGCACGGAAACGGAGGGCTGGTCGATCAGGCCTTGATCAGGCCTTGACGCGGGAGGCGAAGGTCTTCTGGAACTTCTCGACCTTCGGGCCGACGACGAACGCGCAGTAGCCCTGGTTCGGGTTGTTCAGGAAATAGTCCTGGTGGTAGGCCTCGGCCGTCGAGTAGTTGGCGAGTGGCACCACCTCGGTCACGACGGGCGAGCTGTAGGTCTTGCTGGCCTCGATCTCGCGGATGACGTCTTGCGCCACCTGCTTTTGCGCGTCGTTCGTGTAGTAGATGCCGCTGCGGTACTGGGTGCCGACGTCGTTCCCCTGGCGATTGAGCGTTGTCGGGTCATGCACGACGAAGAAGATCTCCAGGATCTCGCGCAGGCTGATCTGGGCCGGGTCGAATTCGAGCTTCACGACCTCGGCATGGCCGGTGCGGCCGGTGCAGACCTGCTCGTAGGTTGGATTGACGACCTGCCCGTTGCAATAACCCGACTCCACGTCCACCACGCCCTGCACACGGTCGAAGACGGCCTCGGTGCACCAGAAGCAGCCCCCGCCAATCACGATGGTTTCGGTGGGCGACGGTGAGGAAGACATGGGCACTGCTCCGGCAGGTTGGGAATCGGCGAACCCGATATTGTCGCGGCTTGACGTGACAGATGCCGGTCACTACATTACTAACCCGCGAGTCATTAACCCACATGTCCACCCCACGCTCCCTTGTCGACAAGTTCTGCCCGGTCCGCTCCAAGCGCGAACGCCGGAAGGAAGCGCGCCCCGGCGAATTGCTGGCCGCCGCGCTCGACCTGTTCGTCGAAAAAGGCTTTGCCGCCACCCGATCGGAAGAAGTGGCGGCGCGCGCCGGGGTCTCCAAGGGCACCCTCTTTCTGTATTTTCCGAGCAAGGAAGAGCTCTTCAAGGCCGTGATCATGGAAAGCCTGGGCGGCCGTTTCACCGAATGGAACGCCGAATTCGAGGCCTTCGAAGGCACCACCGCCGAGATGCTGCGCTACTGCATGAACGTGTGGTGGGAGCGCGTGGGCATGACCAAGGCCTCGGGCCTGACCAAGCTCATGATGAGCGAAGGCGGCAATTTCCCCGAGCTGGCGGAGTTCTACCGCCAGCAGGTAGTGCGCCCCGGCCACGACCTGTTGCGGCGCATCCTGCAGCGCGGCATCGACCGCGGTGAATTCGCGCCGGTCGACATCGACCACGCGATCTATTCGGTGATCGCGCCCATGGTCTTCCTGATGCTCTGGAAGCATTCGGCCATGGTTTGTGTCGACGGAGAAAGCGCCCTGGACCCCGAAAAATTCGTCGCCACCCAGGCCGAAACCGTGCTTTACGGGCTCAGCGTGCGCCCCGGAGACAAGGCATGAAAGACTTTTGTATGGCCGAGCGGGCCGCTGGCGTCATCCGGGCCACCTAAAATTGAAGGTTTGTCCTGAGCCCACAAGGAAAGCCACGCCATGAACCCCACCCCCACCCTCGAGCGCTTGCGCTTCAACATGATCGAACAGCAGATCCGCCCCTGGGATGTGCTGGACCTGGACATCCTCGACCTGCTGGCCACCATCCACCGGGAAGACTACGTGCCGGAAGCCCACCGCACGCTCTCCTTCTTCGACATGGAACTGCCGTTGCTCGACGGCTCCGTGCCCGGCGAATTCATGCTGTCGCCCAAGGTCGAGGCCCGCACGCTGCATGACCTGAAAGTGCAGAAACACGAGTCCGTGCTCGAAATCGGCACCGGTTCGGGCTTCATGGCCGCCCTGCTCGGCGCCCGCGCCGCCCAGGTGCTGTCGCTCGAAATCAACCCCGTGCTGGCCGCCAGCGCCGCCGAGACGCTGCGCCGGAACGGCGTGAGCAACGTCGAAGTGCGCCATGCGGACGGCGCCGTGCCCCTGCCCAGCGGCCCGAGCTTCGACGTGATCGTGCTGAGCGGCTCGGTCGCCCGCATTCCGCAGAACCTGCTGGGTTCGCTCAAGGTCGGCGGCCGCCTCGCGGCCATCGTGGGCGAAGAGCCGATGATGCGTGCCCACTTCGTCACCCGCTCGAGCGAAAGCAAGTGGGACACGGTCCAGCCCTGGGACACCGTGGCGCCGCGCCTGCTGAACTTCCCCGAGCCCTCGCGCTTCTCGTTCTGAGCGGGCCGCACGCATGATCGATCAAGTCCGCCCCGCCGACCTCGCCGCCTGGTTCGCGCAGGACGCCGATGCCGCCCCCGTGCTGCTCGACGTGCGCGAACCGTGGGAATTGCAGACGGCGAGCGTCGCGCCCGCAGGCTTCACGCTGGTGGCAATCCCGATGAATGAAATTCCGGGCCGCCTCGCCGAACTCGGCGAAGGCCAGCGCATTGCATGCCTCTGCCACCACGGCGCGCGCAGCCAGCGCGTGGCCGCCTTCCTGAACCAGAACGGCTTTGACCAGCTCGCCAACGTGGCGGGCGGCATCGACGCCTGGTCAACGCACGACCCTTCGGTCCCGCGCTACTGATTCTTTCCCTCAAGGACGTTCAATGCCTCCACGGCCCCGGCTTCTGCCACTTTCCGCAGCACTCGCCAGCGTTATCGCAACCTTGCTTGCACTGCCGGCCCAGGGCCAGACACTGAACGAACTCTATGACTCCGCCCGCGGCTACGACGCCACGTACCAGGGCGCGCGGGCGCAGTACGACGCCAACGTCGCGCGCGCCGCGCAGGCCAAGGCCGGCATCCTGCCCGCCGTCGGGCTCACGGCCGGCGTGAACCGCAGCAACCTGGACATCGACACCCTCACCGGAACCAGCCGCGGCGCCAGCGCCTCGCGCGACTTCAACACGCAGAACGCCGGCATCAACGCCACGCAGCCGCTCTACCGTCCCGCCAACTGGGCCACCTACGAGCAGGGCAAGCGCCAGACGGAGATCGCGCTGGCGG
Source organism: Variovorax sp. RKNM96 (assembly GCF_017161115.1). Classification (GTDB taxonomy): domain Bacteria; phylum Pseudomonadota; class Gammaproteobacteria; order Burkholderiales; family Burkholderiaceae_C; genus Variovorax. The sequence continues at coordinate 5,014,330 of NZ_CP046508.1, forward strand.
TGCTCACCACCGCCGAGCAGGACCTGATCGTGCGCGTGAGCCAGGCGTATTTCGACGTGCTCGCGAGCCAGGACAGCCTGGCGCTCGTGCGCGCGCAAAAGGTCGCCGTGGCCGAGCAGTTGGCCTCGGCCAAGCGCAACTTCGAGGTCGGCACCTCCACCATCACCGACTCGCGCGAAGCCCAGGCCCGCTACGACCTGGTGATCGCGCAGGAGATCGCCGCCGAGAACGACCTGCAGGTCAAGAAGATCGTGCTCGACCAGCTCGTCGGCCGCCCCGGCAGCGTGCCGGTGCCGCTGGCCGTGCCGGTCGTGCTGCCGACCGCACAACCGGCGGACATCAACGCCTGGGTCGCGCAGGCCGACGAGGTGCATCCCGCGATCCAGCAGGCGCGCCTGGGCCTCGACGTGGCCGGGCTCGAAGTGCAGAAGGCGCAGGCCGGCCACAAGCCCACGCTCGACGCCAACCTGGGCTACAACGTCACGCGCAACCCGACGGGCACCAGCACCAGCACCGTGGGCACGCGCGTCAACGCCGCCACGGTCGGCGTGACCTTCAACCTGCCGCTCTTCGCGGGTTTCGCGACCGAGAACCGCATCAAGGAAACGCTGGCGCTCGAAGACCAGTCGCGCAGCGTGCTCGACGGCACCCGGCGCAGCGTGGCCCAGGCCACGCGCGCGGCGTACTTGGGCCTCGTGTCGGGTGCGGGCCAGGTCAAGGCGCTGGAAGCGGCCGAATCCTCCAGCCAGAGCGCGCTCGACGCCAACAAGCTCGGTTACCAGGTGGGCGTGCGCATCAACATCGACGTGCTCAACTCGCAGAGCCAACTGTTCCAGACCAAGCGCGACCTCGCGCAGGCGCGCTACAACGTGCTGCTGGGCAACCTGAAGCTGCGCCAGGCCAACGGCACGCTGACGACGGCAGACATGAATGCGATCAATGCGACGCTGGCAAGCAATGGAAGCACGCCGGCGGTGCCTTCGCCCACGCCTGCGGACCGTTCTTCCACGCCTTCGACGACGGTGACGCCGCCCAGCATTCCGGTGGTGCCGCCGGTGCCGGTGCAGCCGTTCAATCCGGCGCCGCCGACGATGCCAACCGCGCCGGTGCCGCCGGTGATCGTGAATCCGCCGGTGCGCTGAACGAGGGTGGAGGCTTTCTCCCTCCCCTTTCGGGGGAGGGTTGGGGTGGGGGCACGACGGCCTCGCCCCCTACACAGCGCTCGTTGGACGCTTGCCCCCATCCCAGCCTTCCCTCGGAAGGGGAAGGAGCAAGGCAAGCTCAGTCCAGGGTCGGTTCCGCGCGCTCGGGTTCGTCAGCCAGCGGCGCGTTCTCCGCCACCACAGGCTCCGCCGCCTGCGCAATGGCCAGCACAGCCGCCGCCGTACGCTCTGCGGCCCCACGGTTCGACGACGAGAACGCCAGCGCGGCCTGCGCCATCGCCGCACGACGCTCGGGGTTCTCGACCAGCTTCAGCGCCGCCGTCACCGCCTGCTCCATGCCTTCGACGCGCAGCGACGCACCGGCCGCCAGCGACAGCTGCGCCGCCTCGGCGAAGTTGAAGGTCGACGGGCCCATCACCACCGGGCAGCCGCATGCGGCCGGCTCGATGAGGTTTTGCCCGCCCAGCGGCTCGAAGCTGCCGCCGAGCAGCGCCACGTCGGCCAGGCCGTAGTACAGCGCCATCTCGCCGAGCGAATCGCCGAGCCAGATCTCCGCATCCGTCGGTTGGCCCGCCGCACTGCGGCGCGCGACTGCGAAGCCCTGCGATTCGATCAGCGCCGCCACTTCGTCGAAGCGCTGCGGATGGCGCGGCACGATCATCCATTGCACGTCGTGCACGCGCTTGGCGATCGAGCGGATCGCGCCCTGCTCGGGCGGCACGGGCGACGTTGCGCCGAAGCGCTTGAGCACGTCGAGCAGCAACCGCTCCTCGCCGTCACGCGAGCTTGCGAGCACGACCATGGGCTTGGGCAGGCGCTCGCGCAGCGAGGTCGCCGCGGTCAGCTGCCGTGCGTCGGGCGTCGCATCGAACTTGAGGTTGCCGTAGATGCCGGCCACCTTGGCGCCGAGCGACACCAGCCGGTGCGCATCGGCTTCGGTCTGCGCCCAGACGGCCGTGAGCGCCGAGTAGGCGGGCCGCGCGAGCCAACCCAGGCGCTCAGCCGCAGCGAGCGATTTCTCGTTGAGCCGCGCATTGGCCAGCACCAGCGGAATGCGGCGCTCGGCGCAGGCCGCGGCCATTTCGGGCCAGACCTCGGTTTCCATCAGCACGCCGATGCGCGGCTTGAAGCGGTCCAGGAAACGCGCGACGGCGCCCGGCGTGTCCCACGGCTGCCAGACCTGCGTGTCGCCGGGCTCGAGCAGCTTGGCGCCCTCCTCGCGGCCGGTGGCGGTGCCGTGCGTGAGCAGGATCGGAATGCCCGGGTACTGCCGCCGCAGCTCGGCGATGAGGATCGCGGCCGCGCGCGTCTCGCCGAGCGACACCGCGTGCACCCAGCACTGGGCCTCGCCGGTGATGAATTCGTCGTAGTGGCCAAAGCGCTCCTCGACGGCCACGGCATAGCCCGGCTCGGCCTCCGCGCGGCGCCGCAACTTGCGGCGCACCAGCGGTTGCACGACGGTGGTGAAGGCGCCGTACAGGCGCAGCAGCAGGGAACGCACGGGTGGTGTCAGTGGGAAGCTTCGGCCAGCTTGGCGTCGGGTTTGACGGTCCGCAGCAGCGCGAGCATTTCGGCTTCGATGCGCTGGAGCGCCGCATCGGTCTGGCCTTCGAAGCGCAGCACCAGCACGGGGGTGGTGTTGGAAGCGCGGATCAGCCCGAAGCCATCGGGCCAGTCCACGCGCAGGCCATCGATGGTCGAGACCTTGGCAGGCGCGGCGAAGCTGGCGCCCTTCACGAGCGTGTCGACCACCGCATGCGGCTCGCCTTCGGCGCAGGCCACGTTGAGTTCGGGCGTCGAGAAGCTGGTGGGCAGCGCGTTGAGCACGTCGCTCGCATCCGGGCTCTTGCTCAAGATTTCGAGCAGGCGGCAGCCGGCATAGGTGCCATCGTCGAAACCGAACCAGCGCTCCTTGAAGAAGATGTGGCCGCTCATCTCGCCGCCGAGCGGCGAATCGATTTCCTTCATCTTCGCCTTGATGAGCGAGTGGCCGGTCTTGTAGATCAGCGGCTTGCCGCCCGCGGCCTCGATGGCCGGCGCGAGGCGCTGCGAGCACTTCACGTCGTAGACGATGGTGCCGCCCGGCACGCGCGAGAGCACGTCCTGTGCGAAGAGCTGCATCTGGCGGTCGGGGAAGATGTTCTGGCCGTCCTTGGTGACGATGCCCAGGCGGTCGCCGTCGCCGTCGAAGGCCAGCCCCAGTTCGGCCTGGCCCTTGGCCAGTTCGGCCATCAGGTCCTTGAGGTTCTCCAGCTTGCTCGGATCGGGGTGGTGGTTGGGGAAGTCGCCATCGACCTCGCTGAAGAGCTCGACCACCTCGCAGCCGATGGCGCGGAAGATGGCGGGGGCCGTTGCGCCCGCGATGCCGTTGCCCGAATCGACCACGATCTTCATCGGGCGCGTGAGCTTGATGTCGCCGGCGATGCGCTTGACGTAGGCGTCGGTCACATCGACCTTGCGCACGCTGCCGCCGGGGGCGAGCTTGGCGGTGCCGTCTTCCATGGTCTTGCGCAGGCCCTGGATCTCGTCGCCGTAGATCGCGCGGCCGGCCAGCACCATCTTGAAGCCGTTGTAGTCCTTGGGGTTGTGGCTGCCGGTGACCTGGATGCCGCTCGTGCACAGCGTGTGGGCCGCGAAATAGAGCATGGGGGTGGTCACCGCGCCCACGTCGATCACTTCGACGCCTGTGGCTACTAAGCCCTTGATCAGCGCCTCGGCCAGTGCGGGGCCCGACAGGCGGCCATCGCGACCCACGGCCACCGCCTTCTCGCCAGCAGCGCGGGCGGCACTGCCGAACGCGCGACCGAGCGCTTCCGCCACCTCGGCATCGAGGGTGACGGGCACGACGCCGCGGATGTCATAGGCCTTGAAGATCGACGCGCTGAGCTGCATGAGAGGCGTTTCCCTGTGGGTTTTGGAACGGGGCATTGTAGGCAACGCCCCGTGTGCCCACATGTCCGAAAACGGCCAGTCGAAACGGGATGAAACCGTATCATTTGCCCATGCCTACCCCCCACGCCCCCTCTGAAGCGCTCGAGAGCGACGCCTGCTACCTGGCGATGAAGACGCACGATGCGCGCTTCGACGGGTCGTTCTTCACCGCTGTGACCTCCACCGGCATCTATTGCCGGCCGGTGTGCCGCGTCAAGCTGCCGCGGCGCGAGAACTGCCGGTTCTTCGTGCATGCGGCGCAGGCCGAGGCCGAGGGCTTTCGCCCGTGCCTGCGTTGCCGGCCCGAGTTGGCGCCGCGCGCGGCCAGCTGGTCGACCGAGGATTCCTCGCGCATCCTCGCGCTGCAGGCCGCACGGTTGATCGACGAGCCCGACGCATGGACCCATGGTGATGACAACGGCCCCGGCGCGGCGCAGATCGCTGCGCGCCTGGGCGTGAGCGACCGGCACCTGCGGCGCATCTTCGAGGCGCAGTTCGGCGTCTCCCCCCTTCAATACCTGCAGACGCGCCGCCTCCTGGCCGCCAAGCAACTGATCGCCGACACGCGCCTGCCGATGACGCAGGTGGCACTGGCCAGCGGTTTTGCGAGCGTGCGCCGCTTCAATGCCGCCTTCGTCGAGCACTACGGCCTCAACCCGAGTGCGCTGCGGCGCGCGGGTGGCACCCAGGGTCGCGAAGGCAAGGCGATCGAGGTGCGCCTGGGCTTTCGTCCGCCCTACGACGTGAATGCGATGCTCGGTTTCTTCGCGCGCCGCGCGCTGCGTGGTGTCGAGGTGGCGGCGACGGCCGACGGCAAGGCGCCCGCCAAGGGCAGCACGCCGACCTATGTGCGCCTCGCCCGCACCTTGCGCGTGCAGCAAGGCGGGCAAGCCCACGCCGGATGGCTGCAGCTGCGTTTCGACATCGAACGCGAGCAGATGCTGCTGTCGGTCAGCGATTCGCTGGCCGCAGTGCTGCCGATCGTGATCAGCCGGGCCCGCGCCATGCTCGATCTCGATGCCGAACCGATGGCGATCAATGCGGCGCTCCATGCGGCCTTTCCGCACGGCGACGGCCTCCGCGTGCCGGGCACGGTCGACGGCTTCGAGCTCGCGGTGCGCGCGGTGCTGGGCCAGCAGATCACGGTGGCCGCGGCGCGCACGCTGGGCTCGCGGCTGGTCGAGGCGTTCGGCGAACCCATCGCTACGCCCATCGACGGCTTGGACAAGCTGTTTCCCACACCCGCGGCGCTCGCGGCGGCAAGCGGCGATGCACTCGGACAGTTGGGCATCGTGCGGCAGCGGCAAGCCGCCCTGCAGGCCATTGCGCGCGAAGTCGCCAGCGGCAAGCTGGCGCTGCATGCGGGCGCCGACGTGCCCGCGACCATCGCCGCGCTGCAGGAGCTCCCCGGCATCGGCGCCTGGACCGCGCAATACATCGCGATGCGCGCGCTGCGTTGGCCTGACGCTTTCCCGGCCGGCGACATCGCACTGCAGAAGGCGCTGGGCGTGACCACCGCACGCGCGGCCAGCGAGGCATCGCAGGCGTGGCGCCCCTGGCGCAGCTATGCGGTGCTGCGGGCCTGGCATGCGCCCTCTCCCTCTTCTCCCACAGTCGCCCCGGACGCGGCGGCAGATTCTTCCAACATCACCACGGCAGGCGTCGCAGCCTGAAATGTCATGAAGTTCAAGAGCAAGACCATCTACACCTCGCACATCGACACGCCGCTCGGCGGCATCACGATGGCGGCCACCGACCAGGGCCTGGCCGGCGTCTGGTTCGACCAGCAGCGCCACTGGCCCGACACCACGGGCTGGATCGCGAAAGACGACCACCCCGCGCTCATCGAGGCCGGCACGCAACTGCGCGACTACTTCGCCGGCAAGCGCAACGATTTCGACATGCCGCTGGACCTGTCGCACGGCACCGCGTTCCAGCAGAGCGTGTGGCAGGCGCTGCTCGCAATTCCCGCGGGCAAGACGATGACCTACGGCGCACTCAGCGCACATGTGGGCAATCCGGCCGCGGTGCGCGCGGTGGGCGCGGCCGTGGGGCGCAACCCGATCAGCGTGATCGTGCCCTGCCATCGCGTGCTGGGCTCCGATGGTTCGTTGACCGGTTACGCTGGCGGGCTTCATCGCAAGACCGCCCTCCTCGAACTGGAAGGCGCGAGATAAAAACCGAGAGACGCATGAGCACAACAACACAGAACAACATCGCCACCAGCACCGCCAAGCCCTGGCTCATCGATCTCGCATTGCTCGGGGCCTTGTGGGGAGCGTCTTTCCTTTTCATGCGCATCGGCGCGGCCGAATTCGGCGCGCTGCCGACGGCGGCGGTGCGGGTGGCCATCGCCGCGCTCTTCCTGCTGCCGATCGCGCTGCTGCGCGGGCAGGGGCCGGCCATTGCCACGCACTGGAAGGCCACCTTCGGCGTCGGCGTCTTCAATTCGGGGATGCCGTTCGCGCTTTTCTGCTTTGCGCTCCTGACCATCAATTCCGGCCTCGCCGCCGTCATCAACGCCACTGTGCCGATGTTCGGCGCGCTGGTGGCCTGGGCGTGGTTTCGCGAACGGCCGAACGGTTCGCGCATTGCCGGGCTGGTCATCGGCTTTGCCGGCGTCGCGATGCTCGCGAGCCGCAGCGCGGGCCTGCACGCGGGTGCCAGCAGCAACGCCGCGCTGTGGGCGGTGATCGCTTGTCTCGGCGCGTGCCTGTGCTACGGCATCTCGGCCAGCGCCACGCGGCGCTACCTGGGCGGGGTGCCGCCGCTGGCCACCGCGACGGGCAGCCAACTCGGCGCCACGCTCTTCCTCGCGCTGCCGGCCATCTGGCTCTGGCCCGCGCAGATGCCGAGCCTGCGCGCATGGCTCGCGCTGCTGGCGCTCGGCATCGCCTGCACGGGCGTGGCGTACATCCTGTTCTTCCGGCTGATCGAACGCGCCGGCCCGGCACGCGCGCTGACCGTGACCTTCCTGGTGCCGGTGTTCGCGCTCTTCTACGGCGCTGTGTTCCTTGGCGAGAACATCACGCAGTGGATGCTGATCTCTGCTGTGGTGATCGTGTGCGGCGTGGCGCTCTCCACCGGCATCGTCCGCCTCGGCCCCAAGCCCAAGACAGCCTGACGCCGGCGCTCAGATGGCGCCGGCCACCACGTTGACCGAGAGCGCCAGCACCAGCATGTTGAACGCAAAGGCCAGCACGCTGTGGACCAGCGTGATGCGCCGCATTTCGCGCGAGGTGGCCTGCACATCGGACACCTGCGAGGTCATGCCGATCACGTACGAGTAGTAGAGAAAATCGAAGTAGTCCGGGGCGTCGTCCTTGCCCGGAAAGTCGAGGCCGCCATCGGGCGTGCCGCCCTTCTGGTCGATGTAGTAGCGGTGCGCGTAGTGAAAGGCGTAGATCGTGTGCATCATCAGCCACGAGCCCACCAGCGCCACCACGCCGAGCACGACGTGGCCCGCACGCTCCCAGCCCGTCAGTTGCTTGACCTGCTGCAACAGCATCGCGATGGCGACCACGCTCACCGCCACAACCACCAGCATCGACACCAGGATCATCACGTTGGGCTGGTCCAGCGACTGCGCCCGTTCGCGCGTGCGCCGCGCATCGAAGGTCTCGATCAGCCACCAGGTCAGGAGCTGGTACACCAGCACCCCTGCGCACCAGCCCGCCAGCCCGCGCGCCATGCCGCCGAACGGCCAGGGTGCCAGCGCCACGGCGGCACCGACCACCGTGCCATAGAGAAGACGTTGCGGGCCCGTGGTCGTGGAGAGGTGTTTGCGCATGCGGCACTGTAGCGCCGCCCTCGCGCCATCAAGAAATTCCTACAAGAAGACCCGCATTCGACGCATTCGATGTGCTGCGCCGCATCACTAAGGTACGGCTGGTTCAAGGGAGTCTGGCCGCGAGGCATCACGCGCAGTCGAAGACCGTTGCGCCATGCGATGTGCCCGAGGCCTTCATTTTTTTCTTCTCAAGGATTCTCATGCTGTCGCTTCGCTCCCGTCCGTTCGACTGGACGTTCAGATTCGGCGCCCTCGGCGCGCTCGTGGGTTCGGGTTTTCTCTTCGCCACCGCGCCTGCGCTGGCCGATCCTTCGCCGGCGCTGGACCGGTTCAGTTTCTCGGTGGGCGGCTTCAGTGCCGATCCCAAGCTCAACGCCTCGGTGGCCACGCCCTACGGGACGCTGCAGACGGGCGACATCAAGCCCGGCCGGGTGACGATGCCCCGCATCAGCGCCGACCTGCTGATCGGCGACAGCCAGGGCATCTCCTTCGACTACTACCAGTACAAGCGCGACTACGGCGGCCAGTTCGGCAACAGCACCTCGCTTGGCCCGTTCGGCACGCTGAGCACCCTCGGCAATGCGAACCTCAGCACCAAGCTGGACTTCGCCAAGCTCTCGTACAAGTGGTGGCTCGGTTCGGGCAACACCGTGTTCGGCCTGGGCGCCGGCGCGGCCTACTACCGCGCGACACTGGGCATCACCGCGCTCGCCGGGGTGAACGGCCAGGTCGGCACGCTGAACGAGAGTTCGAGCGACAACGCGATCGCGCCGCTGCTCGAGCTCGGCGTGCGCCATGCCATCACGCCCGACCTGCGGCTGTTCGCCGACGCCTCAGGCGTCTGGAAGAGCAGCGGCCGCTTCCACGGCAACATCTACAACGCCTCGGCCGGCGTCGAGTGGTTCCCGGTGAAGAACGTGGGCCTGGTGGTCTCCTATGGCGTGACCAACATCGACCTGACCCGCGACGGCAGCACCGCCGACTCGCGGCTCAAGGTGCGGCTGCAAGGCCCGTCGGCGTTCCTGAAGGCGCGCTTCTGACGCGCACGACGCACTGCGGCGGCCCCCTCGCCGCCGTCAGTGCGGTGTTGTCGGCAGCAGCGACGCGCGCACTTCCTTCTTGAGCACCTTGCCCACCTTGGAGCGCGGCAGGTCGGGCCACACCTCGACCTGCTTGGGCGCCTTCACGCTGCCGATGCGTGCCTTGACGAAGGCCTTGATGTCTTCCGCATCCACCTGCCGGCCGGCATGCAGCTGCAGCACCGCCACCACGCGCTCGCCCCACTTCTCGTCGGGCAGGCCGACAACGGCGCTGTCCTGCACGTCGGGGTGCTGCATCAGCACCTGCTCCACCTCGGCGGAGTAGACGTTGAAACCGCCCGAGATGATCATGTCCTTGGCGCGGTCGACGATGTAGAGAAAGCCGTCGGCGTCGAGGTAACCGATGTCGCCCGTGTGGTGCCAGCCGTGGCGCGAGGCCTCCTCGGTGGCCTTCGGGTCCTTGTAGTAGCCGAGCATCACGAGCGAGCCGCGCACCACGATCTCGCCGCTCTCGCCAGTTTGCAGCAATGCGCCATCGCCATTCATCACGCCGACCTGCACCAGCGGGCCGGGCCGGCCTGCCGAAGAAAGGCGCTGCCGTGCCACCGAGCCATCGGCGTTGAAGTGCTCCTTCGGCGACATCATCGAGATCATCATCGGCGCCTCGGTCTGACCGAAGAGCTGCGCCATGACGGGGCCAATCTTTTCCAGCGCCTCTTCGAGCCGCGCGGCCGACATGGGCGCAGCGCCGTACCAGAAGCACTGCAGCGAATCGAGCTTCGTCGCGGCAAGCTGCGGATGCTGCAGCAGCATGTAGATCAGCGTCGGCGGCAGGAAGGTGTGAGTAATGCGGTGGCGCTCGATCAGCGCGAGGAACTCGGCCAGATCGGGCTTGGGCATGATGACCACCTGCCCACCGAGCGCCATCACCGGCAGGCACAGCACACCGGCAGCATGCGTGAGCGGCGCGAGCGCGAGATAGGCGGGGCGGCCCTCGAACGGGTAGCCCATCAGCGTGAGCGCCGACATGGTCTCGAGGTTGCGGCCCGAGAGCATCACGCCCTTGGGCTGGCCGGTGGTGCCGCCGGTGCCGGCGATCATCGCGACGTCGTCGATCACGGACACGTCGATCGGTGCGTCGTCCGCGCCGGCAAGCCATTGGTCGAGCGATGGCGCATACGGCATCGCCTGGTCGAGGCACACCAGCGTCTTCACCTTGGGCAGATCGGCGCGCATCTGCTCGACCAGCGGCGCGTAGTTGCTGTGGAAGATGAGGCAACTGCAGTCGAAGGCATCGAGCACGAAGCGGTTCTCCGCCGCCTCGTTGCGCGGGTTGATCGGGCACCACACGGCCGCGGCGCGCGACACGCCGAACACACAGGCGAAGGCGACCGGGTCGTTGCTCGACAGCACCGCCACCTTGCTGCCCGGCGCAACGCCGCTGCGCTGCAGCGCGCGGGCCACGCGGTGGCTCAGGCGCTGCACGTCGCCGTACGAAAGCCGCGTGTCACCCATGCAGAGGCACGGCGCGTCGGCGCCCGACTGGGCGCCCTTGTCCAGGTAGTCGACGAGGCGCATGGGCGTCAGCCCATCCGCGTGAGCACGGGTTCCTGCACCAGTCCAAAGCTGCGCAGTGCGCCCAGCAGCTCGTGGTGCCCGAAGGCCTGGCAGCCCGAGGCGAAGCCGGCGCGCCGCGGCGCCTGCTGCAGCAGCGAGGCGGCCGCATAGGCCTGCAGCAGGCCGGTCTGCTTGTAGTTGCAGTTCCCGAAGATCACGCAGTGCATACGGCCCAGCGGTCCGGACGCATGCACCGAATCGACGGACTTGTTGATGCGCGGGTTCTCGCGCGGGGGCATGGTGTTCATCACGCCTGCCGCCGTCTGGGCCAGGGCGGCGTAGCGGTCTTCCTCGTTCATGCCCTCGGTGGCCTTGAGCGCGGCGGCCACGATCTGCGGCACGCCCAGCATCAGCGGCTTGGTGAAGACGCCGCCGAGCACCTTCACATTGGCCACGCGCGGATCGCGCTTGAACCAGACCGGGTGCGAGGTGCCGCCCCAGGGCAGCGCCAGCGCCGCTTCGTGCTGTCCGGGAATGGACAGGTGGTAGAGGCCCGCGTCGGGCTGCCACTCCACGTACTCGTTCTGCTCCAGGTAGTAGGCCTTCGACGTGGCCGCATTGACCAGGATGGTCTGGGTCGATGCGATGGTCGGGCTGCCGCCCCAGAACACGGCGATGTCGAGCGTGTCGAGGCCGGGCGTCTCCAGGCACAGCTGCGCGGCGATCTCGCCGGTGGTGTACATCTGTGCGAGGCCAGGTGAGAGCAGCAGGCCCGCGGCGGCGAACTTGGCGCCGAACTTCTGTTCGAGCGTGATGAGCCAATCCTGCTCGCCCGTGGTGTCGGTGTAGTGGCACCCGGCCGCCAGGCAGGCCTCGACGACCTCGGGGCCGAATTTCGCGAAGGGCCCCACCGTGTTGAGCACCACCGAGGCGCCGGTGAAGAGCTCGGTGAGCGCCGCCACCGAATGCGCCACCTCCACCACCTCGTAGCGCGCGGTCTCGATGCCGGGCACGTTGGACTTCATTGCCGCATCCAGTTTTTCCTTGCTGCGGCCCGCGGCGATGAAGGGGATGTTCATCTCCCGCAGGTATTCGCACACGAGGCGGCCGGTGTAGCCGGAGGCGCCGTAGACGACGACGGGTTTCTTGTTGCTGCTGCTCATTCTTGTCTCTCCTTTTTTTGATCAATCACATGCCCATGCCGCCATCCACCGCGAGGCCCGCGCCGGTGATGAACCGGGCAGCGTCGGAGCAGAGGAAGACCACCACGTCGGCCATGTCTCCGACTTCGCCCAGGCGACCGAGCGGCGTCTGCCCGATCACGTCGCCGACGGCAGCCTCGACGCTCGGCGCGAGGCCCGCGGCCACGATGTCGCTCGCGAGCTTCATGCCCATGTCAGTGGGCACGAGGCCCGGGTAGATGCAGTTCACGCGCACGCCGTAGCCCAGCTTGCCGGACTCCATCGCCGCCACGCGCGTGGCACGGTCGACGGCGGACTTGGTGGCGGAGTAGCCGGCGATCGCAGGGAACGCGATGGTGGCCGCTACCGATGCGATGTTCACCACCGCACCGCCGCCGCCCGCGCTGCCGCCGGGGCGCATCGCGCGGAACGCGTGCTTCATGCCGAGCAGCGTGCCGGCCACGTTCACGTCGAGCATGCGGCGCAGGTCGTCGCCGTCGACGTCGATCACCAGCGAGGTGATCTCGATGCCGGCGTTGTTCACCAGGATGTCGAAGCCGCCGAGCTCCTTCACCGTGGTCTCGGCGGCGGCGGCCCAGTCGCCGTCTTTCGTGACGTCGAGCGGAACGAAGCCCACCTTGGCGCCCGAGGCGGAAAGCCGTTGCGCCGTTCCGCGACCCACGTCTGCGAGCACGTCGCCGATCATCACCGAGGCACCTGCCTGCACGAGTGCTTCGGCAATGCTCGCGCCAATGCCGCGCGCGCCACCCGTCACCAGGGCCTTGCGCCCTTTCAAGTCGAACTTGGCCATCACTTGTCTCCTGTGTATCTGTTGTTGAGATGGAAGAGGCATCGTAGAAATCGACTTTACGGGTGTCAAGTTTTTCTTTGACGTGTGTCAAGATTTCATAAAATGACACCCGCGGCACAGATATGGGACTTCTCCCGCATGCGTGCTATGGTTTGCAATCATCAGGAAACAATGTGGCCGGCATGCCATGCGGCCGGGCTCGAAATGACGTCACATGAACGGGTAAAGAAACACGCGGGCCGCGTGCCCAAGGCACGGGTGGACAAGTTCGCCGAACGCCGCGCCGAACTCGGCGAAGCCGCCCTCACCACCCTGGCCACGCTCGGCTACGCACGCACGAGCCTGCGCGAGATCGCGCAGAACTCCGAGTTCTCGCACGGCGTGCTGCACTACTACTTCAGCGACAAGGTCGACCTGATCATCTGCAGCGTCAAGCAGTACAAGGCCCGCTGCGTCACGCGCTACGACCATGCGGTGGACACCGCCACCACTTACGACGAACTGATGGACGGCTTCCTGCAAAGCCTGGGCGACACGCTGCGCGACGAAGGCGAAGTCCACCGGCTCTGGTACGACCTGCGCTCGCAGGCCCTTTTCGAGAAGGCCTTCCACGACGACGTGGTGCAGATAGACAAGAGCCTGGAAGACATGATCTGGCGCATCATGAGCCGCTTCGCCGAACTCTCGGGCGAACAGTCCGGCCTGCCGCCTTCGGCCACCTACGCGCTCTTCGACGGCCTGTTCCAGCAGGCCCTGCTCAAGCACCTGTCGGGCGATGCGAAGGCCATCGAGGAAATGCAGGCCGCGGTGCGGCAATCCATCTCGTGGCTGTTTGCTGCGCCCGCACCCAAGAGCGCCGTCGCGCGCAAGCGCAAGGCCTGAGCCCCACACACGGCTCGGGGCTCGGCTACGCCTTTTTCGGCTTGCCGGGCGGCGCCGCCAGTCGCGTGCCTTCCCACTGCCCGCTGGTGCACAGGTCGCGGATCACGTCGGCGATCAACGTACAGATCGCGCGCTTCGCATTGGTCGTCGGCAGATGCACCGACACGCACAGCCCGAGGGTGCGGAACATCGCAGGCGAATCGATGCGGTGCGCCCTCAACCGGTCTTCGCGCACTTCGCGCTGCGCGAGGCCGAGCGGCATGATGGTCGCGCCGAGCCCCGCTTCCACCGCGGCCTTCAGCGTGTAGACCGAATTGATCTCCGCCGCCACGCGCGCGGCCGGCTGGCCCGCGGCCTCGAGCACCGCATCCACCAGCCAGCGGGTGCAATGGCCATGCGCATTGGCGGGCCACACGAGCGGACGCGCCGTGGCTTGCGCGATGCTCACGTCGCCCGGCGGCAATGCGCGCGGATCCTGCGGCGATTCCAGAAAAACGAAATCCTCTTCCACCAGTGGCGTGAAGGCGATGTCTTCCGCGGGCATGGTGGGCGAGAAGATCGCCACGTCGACGCGCCCGCGCAGCAACTGGTCGGCCATGTTGCCGGTGAGTTCTTCGTTGAGATGGAACACCACGTCCGGGTAGCGCCGCGCGGCCGCGCGCATCAGCGGCAGCGCGATCATTGGCGAGACGCTCTGCGGCAGCGCCGCCACCACCGAGCCGACCACCGAATCTGCGGCCACGTGCACTGCGGCCTTCGCATCGCCGACCTGCTTGGTGATGCCCTGCGCGTATTCGTAGAACACCTTGCCCGCCTCGGTCACCGTCACGCCGTTGCGGCTGCGCAGCAGCAGCGGGGTGCCGAGTTCGCCTTCGAGTTCGGCCATCTGCTTGCTGAGTGCCGATTGCGCCACGAAGAGCTGCTGCGCCGCGCGCGAGAGGCTCCCGCAATCCACGATGGCGACGAAATACTTGAACTGGCGCAACTCCATCGGGGTGTCTCCGGCCGCCGGCTGCGAGGGTGCAGGGGCGGCCGGTCATTCTAGGACCGGGGTCCGGGCGAGGCGGTCCTCAGTTCACGCAATCGAAGCTCGCCGCATCGTTCGCGTCGCCCGCGCCCTTGTAGCGCGGATAGGCGGGGTACTTGCACATCGGGCGCGCCATCGTGGTGGCTCCTGCCCCATCGACCTTGCGGTGCACCAGCTTCTGCGCCGAGGCGGGCACGCCCTGCTCCACCCAGGTGGACATCGCCTTCAGCAGGTCGACCTTGTCGGGCCCCGCGCCGCCGAAGCAGTGGCCCACGCCGGGCGCGAGGAACAGCTCGACCGTCTCATCCGCCTTCTGCGCGCCCAGGGTGCTCACCACCTGCTCGTAGTAGCGCGCGTTGTCGCGTGCGCTCACCGAGGTGTCGTTGGTGCCGTTCCACATGATCAGCTTCGCGCCGCGTGCGTGGAGCCTGCCCAGGTCCGGATCGGCCGCGCTGAACATGCCGCCGACGATGCCCATGCGCGAGAGCCACTGGTCCGGATTCCAGGTCGAGGTGTCGAAGGCCGCATCGCGCGTGATGAACGAGCGCACGAAGCCATCCGAGAACAAGCCCTGCACCGACGCGCCACCGAACGCCGCCTGCGGCCAGATGTACTCGCCCCATCCCTTGGGCGAATTCTCCGCCCCGAAGTTGTAGCCCGTGTGCGACCACGCGCCATCCGATGTCGCAACCGGCGAGGTGATGGTCTTGACGGTGGCGATCTGCGCATCCGACAGGCAGCTGTCGCCGGTGTCCGCACCGCCCGCACAGCGCAGCGCCGTCGCATCGAAGGTGCACGCCGCGGGCCTGGAGATGATGCCGTCCGCCACGCCATCGAGCCCGTCGCACTGCGCGAGCACCGCGTCGGCCAGCAACGTCTGCTTAGCCGGATTCAGCGCGTTGGCAGGCACGCGCACCTGCTTGGCGATGCGGTTGAACTGCATGAAGAGGCCCATGATGTTGCCGGCCGGCGCGCGCGCCACGATGCCGTCGAAGTCTTCGGGAAAGCGCTGGGCCTGCATCATCGCGTCGTGCCCGCCCATCGAGCAGCCCTCGAAGTAGCTGCGCGTGGGCGCGGTGCCGAAGAACTGCGCGATCACCTCCTTGCCCGGCGGCAGCGCGCGGTGTTCGGACTGCTGGGTGAAGTCGAGCAGCTTGACCGGATCGAGTGCGAACTCGCCCTTGAAGTAGTTCAGATCGGTGGCGCCCGGGTAGTCGTAGCCACCGTTGGTGCCGACCGTCGCATAGCGCTCGGTGAAGATCGATTCGCTGAATTGCGCTGCGGTCGCCGTGGGCATCTGGCCGTCGAAACCGCCGCCGCCGATGAAGGCGAGCTTGCCGTTCCAGCCCGCGGTCGGCAGGCGCGCCTCGAAGCGCAGCGTGGAGCCCTTGAAGCTCGCGGTCACCACGCAGTACTCGGGCTGCGGCGCCGATGCGGCGATGAGCTTCGCGTCATCGACGGCGACTGCGCCTCCCGCCAGCGTCTGCCCCTTGAGCGTGGGGCACTTTTCGGCAAGCGACATGGCCGGCGGCGGTGCAGCGGGTGGCGGGGCCGGAGGAGCGGCCGGAAGCGGCAGCGGCGAGAAGCCCCCGTTGGCCCCGCCTCCACCGCAACCGGCCGCAAACATGACAACCGCGATCGAGACGAGCGTGTGCCTGGTTGTGTTCATTTCTCATGTCTCCTGGTGGGTATGGACAGCCTCGGCCGGGCCGATGATCTTTCCGGGGTTGAAGATGTCGTGCGGGTCCAGCGCCTGCTTGATCGCGCGCATCAGCCCGACGGTGTGCACGCCGTGTTCCTCGACGAGGTACTGCATCTTGTGAAGGCCCACGCCGTGTTCGCCGGTCGACGTGCCGCCGTGGCGCAGCGCGCGCTGCACCAGCCGGTGGCTGAAGGCTTCAGCCGCTTCGTTCTCTTCAGCGCTCTGCGGATCGACCAGCACGAGGCAATGGAAATTGCCGTCGCCCACATGGCCGAACACGGGTGCGAGCAGGCCGTGCTCGGCAATGTCCGCCTGCGTTTCTTCCACGCATTGCGCAAGCGCAGAAAGGGGCACGCAGGCATCGGTCGTCAGGCTGCGGCTGCCGGCCTTCAACTGCAGGCAGGCGAAGTAGGCGTGATGACGCGGCGTCCACAGGCGCGAGCGCTCTTCCTGCAGATTGGCCCACTGGAACGCGCCACCGCCGTGGCTGGCCGCGATCTCGCGGACGATGTCCGACTGCTCGTCGATCTGCGCCTTGCTCGCGCCGAATTCGAGGAACAGCGTGGGGTGCTCGGCGAGCGCGGTGCGGCTGTGCGCGTTGACCGCGCGAATGGTCAGCGCATCCAGCATCTCGGCGCGCGCGAGCGGCACGCCCATCTGGATCGACTCGATCACGCAATCGACCGCCGCGGCCACCGTCGGAAAGTGCACCACCGCCGCCGCGTACGCCTCGGGATGCGGATGCAGCCGCACGGTCGCTTCGGTGATGAGGCCCAGCGTGCCTTCGGAGCCGCAGTAGAGCTGCGTGAGGTTGTAGCCCGCCGAGCTCTTGCGCGCCTGCGATGCGGTGCGCACCACGTCGCCGTTGGCGGTGACCACCGTGAGGCTCACGAGGTTGTCGCGCATCGTGCCGTAGCGCACGGTGTTCGTGCCCGAGGCGGCCGTCGCGACCATGCCGCCGATGGACGCATCCGCACCTGGATCGACCGAGAAGAAGAAGCCGGTCTCCAGCAGCGCCGCATTCAGCTGACCGCGCGTGACACCCGCTTCGACGGTGGCCGTGAGATCGCCGGGGCGGATCGCCAGCACCTTGTTCATCTGCGAGAAGTCGACGCACACGCCGCCCTCCACCGCGAGCAGGTGCCCTTCGACCGACGAGCCCACGCCGAAGCCGATGACCGGCACGCGCTCCCCGGCGCAGGCCCGCACGACGAAGGCCACCTCGTCGGTGCTCTGCACGAAGACGACCGCATCGGGCGGCTGCGGGAGGTAGGCCGATTCGTCGGTGCCATGCTGCAGCAGCACGGCTTGGCTGGTCGAGCAGCGCTCGCCGAAGCGTCGCTGCAACAATGCGAGCAACTCGCTCGAGGGCGCACGGCGTTTCGCGCGCGCAGGGGGACTCACAACCGCATCCATGGGGTCTTCTTTCCTGAACTCTGGAGAAGCACCGCGGGCCAATGCCGCGGTGCGGGGAACGCCTCAGCGCTTCGTGGAAGAAGCGGCTTGCGGCTTGACGAAAAGCACGAGCACCGCGCCGACGACGAGCAGCGCAGCCAGCATGTGCAGGCCCGCGTCAGTGCTCTTCGTCGCGTCCTTGATCAGGCCGATCATGAAAGGCGCGCTGAAGCCCGAGAGGTTGCCGAACGAATTGATGAAGGCAATGCCCGCCGCCGCGGCCGCACCGCCGAGGAACGCGGTCGGCATGCCCCAGAAGATCGGCAGCGTGGCCATGATGCCCATGGTGGCGAGCGTGAGCCCGGCCATCGCATACACCGCGTTGCCGTGGAAAGCCACGCTCAGCACCAGCCCGACGGCGCCGACAACGGCCGCGATGGCGCTGTGCCAGCGGTACTCCAGGCGCCGGTCGGCGCTGCGCGCCACCAGGTACATCGCGACCACGCCGAAGGCCCAGGGGATCGCGCTGACGAGGCCGATGTCCAGCGCACTCTTCACGCCGATCGCCTTGATGATGCTCGGCAGCCAGAACGAGATGCCGTAGAGCCCCGAGACGAACGAGAAATACACCAGCGCCAAGAGCCAGACGCGCGGATTGGCGAGCACGGTGAGGATCTTCGCTTCGGACTTGCCGGCGTCTTCGGCCGCGATGTCGCGGGCAATGAGCTCGCGCTCGGCCGGCGCGAGCCATTGCGCGTCTTTCACGCGGTCGTCGAGGTAGCGCCACACGACAAAGCCCAGCGCCACCGTCGGCAGGCCCTGCAGCAGGAAGAGCCATTGCCATCCGGCCCAGCCGTTGACGCCGCTCATGCCCTGCAATATCCAGCCCGAGATCGGGCCGCCGAGGATGCCCGCGAACGGAATCGCCGCGAGGAACAGCGAGGTCGCCTTGCCGCGCCGCGCGGCCGGATACCAGTAGGTGAGGTACAGGATGATCCCGGGGAAGAAGCCCGCCTCGGCCGCGCCGAGCAGGAAGCGGATCACGTAGAACGACATCGGCGAACTCACGAACATGGTCGCCGCGGACAGCAGGCCCCAGGTGACCATGATCCGCGCGATCCAGCGGCGCGCGCCCACGCGGTGCAGCACCACGTTGCTCGGCACCTCGAAGAGGAAGTAGCCGACGAAGAAGATGCCGGCGCCCAGGCCATACACCGCTTCGCTGAACTGCAGGTCGCCCTGCATCTGCAGCTTGGCGAAGCCGACGTTCACGCGGTCCAGGTAGGCCACGATGTAGCAGAGGAACAACAGCGGTATCAGGCGCCAACTGACCTTGCGGTAGACCGCGTCGGAGGTGCTGTCGAAACGGCCCTCGTAGGGTTTCGTGATTGCGGAGGTGCTCATGGGTGTGGTGTCTCGCTTTCGTTGTGGAGACGATGGTCGCGGCGCCACGCGGCCTCGCCGCAGCGGGTTAACGCGGAAGATTCATATGGATTGAAGACCTGCGTATCTCCGAACGAGATGGCTGGAGGCGTTGCCCGCGCGCATCAGAAATGCGGACCTTGGTACTAACCCGTGAGGCCGCAACCCTTTCGGCTGTCTATGATGGAATTCAACATGTTGTAACAATCTCGAGCCACTTTGAAAGAAAGCTCCCGATGGAATCACGCACCCTCCCTTCGTCGCTTCGCATGGCCGCACGCGGGCTGGCGGCGTTGCTGCTCACAACCGGCGCCTCGGCCCATGCGCTCGTGATCGGCATCACCGAAGGCGTGAGCTACCAGGTCACAGAGGCACAGATCGCGCCGCGCTTCGAGCCGATTGCCGAGGCCCTGAGCAAGGCGCTCAAGCAGCCGGTGACGGTCAAGGTGCTGATCTCGTACAACGTGGCGCGCGAGGCGCTGAAGAAGAAAGAGGTGGACCTGGTGTTCATCCACCCGGCCCATGTCGCGCTCGAGGCGGTGAAGTCGGGCAACTACAAGGCGCTGGCCTTCACCGCGGACTACACCGACTACAAGGTCTCGTTCCTGTGCAAGCAGGCGCAGCCCATCTCCGACTGGAAGGCCGTCGCGGGCAAGAGCCTGGTGCTGCCCGAGGTGGACTCGATCACCTCGGTGATCACGCGCGCGATGCTGCGCGAGCACGGCGTCGCGGAGTCCGCAGTCAAGGTGACCAACACGCGCTTCCAGGAGGCCGTGCCGTTCTATGTGACCAACGGCTTTGCCGCGTACGGCGCGACAGCGTCGGCCGGCGTGATCAAGACCTGGACCGACGGCGGCGGCAAGGTCTGCGCGGAATCGCGCGGCGTGCCGATCAAGCAGTGGCTCGTGTCGACCAAGACCGACGCCGCCACCGTGGCGACCGTGCGCGAGACGCTGCTCGGCCTCAACCAGAGCGATGCCGGCAAGCGCGCGCTCGCCGCCTCGAACTACACGGGATTCGTCGCGCCCACGAACGACTCGGAAGCGGACCTGATGCGCTGGCTGGGCATCTGAAACCCGGTATCTGCAAAACGACAAGCGGGGGCAGAATCCCCCGCTTGCGCTTTTTCAGGAACACCCATGACCGATCTCTCGAGCTTCCCCATCACGACCAAGTGGCCCGCACAGCACCCTGACCGCCTGCAGCTGTATTCGCTGCCCACGCCCAACGGCGTGAAGGTGTCGATCATGCTGGAGGAAACCGGCCTCGCCTACGAGCCGCACCTGGTGAGCTTCGAGACGCAGGACCAGATGTCGCCGGAGTTCCTGACGCTCAACCCGAACAACAAGATCCCGGCGATCCTCGATCCCGACGGCCCCGGCGGCAAGCCGCTCGCGCTGTTCGAGTCGGGCGCGATCCTGATCTACCTGGCCGAGAAGACCGGCAAGTTCATCCCGAAGGATGCCGCCGGCCGCTACCAAACCATCCAGTGGGTGATGTTCCAGATGGGCGGCATCGGGCCGATGTTCGGGCAGCTGGGTTTCTTCAACAAGTTCGCGGGCAAGGACTACGAAGACAAGCGTCCGCGCGACCGCTACGTGGCCGAATCGAAGCGCCTGCTCGGCGTGCTCGACAAGCACCTGGCGAACCGCGCGTGGATCATGGGCGACGAGTACACGATTGCGGACATCGCTTCGTTCCCTTGGATCCGCAACCTGATCGGGTTCTACGAGGCGGGCGAGCTGGTCGGGTTCAGCGAGTTCAAGAACGTGGCGCGTGTGCTCGAAGCGTTCGTCGCACGGCCTGCGGTGGTGAAGGGCCTCAACATCCCCAAGCGGGGCTGAGAGCCTGGCGACTGGCCCTCATCAGGGCCGCAGCGTCTTGCGCACCAGCGCCGGATCGCGGGCGATGTCTTCCTCGCGGAAGGGGAAGCGCAGCCAGTCCTTCTTCGCGTAGCGCACCACCGCTGCGGCGCCCGGCCCGTTGGCTACCGCAGTTTCCTTCTCGCCGTGTGCGAGCAGCGTGCGGGCATGCACGCCGCGCCGGTCGAAGTACACGACCTGCAGGTAGGTATTGCCGTGGGAGCGATCACCCATGGTGTAGTCGCCCTCGTTGGCACACGACACGCTGAAATAGCCCTCGGCATCGCAGCCCCCGAAAAGCGGAATCCGGAGGCCTTCGCTGCGGGCGAAGTGCAGCGTACCCAGCGGCGCGTCCAGCGCCCGGCCTTTCTGCCGCATGTCGTCGACCGCGCCGACGAGCGCGCGCGCCACGCGCGGGTCTGCGGCATTGATGGCGCCCGGCGTGCGTAGCGGCGCCTGTGCCGAGAACGCCTTCGCGTAGAGCTCCCCGGCCGGAATCTGCTGCAGCCGGGTCCAGAAGGCATCCCACAGCAGTGGCCCGCGATCCTCGGCACCCGCGCGGTTCGACCATTTGCGAAGGATCTGGCAGGCCTGCTGTACGTCGGGTGTCGACGCGCCCTGACCGGGCGATGCTGCACACGCTGCATCGAGCAAGGGTTGCTTGAACTGATCCGCGGTATAGGAACGCGCCTCCTGGGTCTTCTGCATCACCCGCTCGGCCAGTTGCCGGGCCGAGGTCGAGCCCGCATTCGAGAGCTCACGCGCGATGCGGTGCCCTTCTCTTCCGCGCATGCTCAACGCCTGCCCCTCGCCACCGAGGATCGATGCAAAACCCGTCAGCGGCTGCGCCGGGTTCGTGAGCCAGTAGCTGTCGTTCATGTTGGCCACGTAGTCCTCGCGCAGCAGGCTTGGCATGCGGTCGGCGGGCATGCGACGGGGTTGCGCCGAAGCCTGACCGGCTTTCCATTCGCAAGCCGATCGGCTGCCATCGAGCACGGGCGCGCTGGCGTCGATTGCGGCGAAGGCCTTCGACAGCGGCGTTGCACAGGCTGCGCGCAAATCGTCCGGCACTGCGGGCACTGCACCGATGTCGGCGTACCAGACGCGGCCATCGCCCCGCCCGATGGCGGCGGTATTGACCCACGGCATCGCGGCCTCCTGCTTCTGGATCTGGATGAATTCGTCGAGCGAACGCGCCTGGCCCCAGCGGAAGAAGTTCGGGAAGATGCGCGCGTTGCTCGCGTTGACGTCACGTATCGCGAGCGCCTTGCGGGCACTCCAGCCGAGCGCCGGATTGCGCGCCCCCAGATCGACCACCGGCCCGAAGCGCGTGCGGTAGAGCGTTCGGTGAACCGCCTCGAAGCTTCCGTCGGGCCGGCGCACCTCCACGGTCACCGGCTGGGCCTGCATGCGCTCGGACACGCCGTCGACCAGATAGCGGGTGGGGTCCGACGGGTCCAGCACCAGATCGAACAGTCCGAAGCGCCGTGCCGCCGACACCGTGTGGCTCCAGGCGACGTCGTTGTTGAAGCCGATCATGATCACGGGGATGCCGAGGAATGACACGCCCGCCACGTCCATCTTCCCCGGCAGCGTCAGGTGGGCCTGATAGAAGCGGTCCGGCCCGCCCCAATACCAGTGTGGATTGCCGAACAGGACGCTGCCGCCGCGCTCGCCCGTCGCGGCCTGGCCGAAAGCCAGCACATTGCTGCCGATGCCGCGCGCATCGCCGACGGGAATCTCGAGCCGGGACGACAGCGAGAGATGGTCCGTCGGTACAGGTGGGGAAGTTGCCGCGGGTTTCGCATTCACGATCTCGGAGACGAGATGCGTGTATCCGCCTGCCAACGCGGCAGCGATCATGCGCCGGTAGACATCGGCCGGCTCGATGGTCCGCACCCACGGTGCATCGTCGCAAGCGTGCCGCGCGCCCTTGCCGCCGCTCTTCTGGAGCGATCGCACATGGCGGTTGTAGCCCTCCGCGTAGCCGGCGATGAGTTCGTTGAGATCGGCCGGCTGCTCGCGCTTGAGGGCCTCGATCGCATCGGGGCCGGCGAAGGCCTTGAAGAAGAAATCGAGATCGAGGTTGACGGGGGTGCCGAAGGTCGAGCGCGTGGCGGGTTTCTTGTCCGCGCCGAAATACAGGGAGCGCTGCCCGCTGTAGGTGACGAAGGCGTCGGCCAACGTGCACAGCGCATCCTCGGCTTGCACCTGGCCGTAGCCGATGCCCAGGCCTCGCCAGGTGGTGGCGCGAATGTGGGGGATGCCATCGCCGGTGCGGCGTATCTCCATCGATGCCGTCGCGGTCGGGGCTTCACGCCGGGCCCATGCCGGGGCGGTGCCGATGAATGTGCCGGCAAGGGCGATGGCCGCGATACAGCCACTCCACGCGCGGCCACCAGGTCTGGGGGTTGTTTTCATGCATCCTTGAACGGTGCGCAACACGTGCGCAACCGGCTATTGCAGATCGGAGCCGCGGCGCCGCGCTTCTTCCAGCGCGGGCTTGACCAGGCCGGCGCCCGCGAGCGCCCACAGCGTGAGCGCTTCGTCGAACGCGCGCATGTGTCGCGGGTCTTCGCCCAGCCAGTGGACAAGCTGCTCTGCGTGAACGTGCGAGGGCAGGTCGTGAAACTGACAAAAAAGCGCCCAGGCCGTGTCGACGGCAGTCGCTGCGGAAACAGAAGTTCTGGTGGCCATCGTCGACTGCGCTGATGAATCTGTGCCGGGGTTGGCTTCGTCTTTCGTATTGACGCAGAGCCCTCGCATATGTTCATTTCGGAGTCTTCCGAAGAAGCAGGCGCTCACGTGACAGACGATTCGAACGAAGCCGCGCAGGGTCTTCAGCGCTCGCCCTGCGCGAGCACGCTGGCCTCGTCGCGCCATCCGCCACCTAGCGCCCGGTACAACGCAACGCGTGCCTGCAGTCGGCCCTGGCGCAGCTGGACGTCGAGGTCCTGCGCGCTATACAGCACGCGTTGCGCATCGAGCAGGACGAGCAACGTCTCGGCGCCAGCCCGATACCGCAGTTCCGAGAGTTCCGCCGCGCGGCGCGCCTGCAGCAGTTCATCGACCTGCGCCGATGCCTGCGCATCGGTGCCCGCCACCGCATCGAGCGCTGTTTGCGCATCCGCAAAGGCGCCGATGATTGCGGCGCGGTAAGCCCCGAGCAATTCCTCGCGCCTCGCTTCTGCGAGATCGCGTTCGCCCGCCAATCGCCCGCCATCGAAGATCGGCGCCGCCAGGCCGGCAGCGAGGCTGTAGATCGGGTTGTCGAACAAACCGCCGGGCGCCTGCCCTTGCAGGCCGACGGATGCCGTCAGCGTGACGCGCGGCAGCATCGCGGCACGCGCCGCCCGCACGTTCGCATCGGCAGCCGCCAGACGTGCTTCCGCTTGCGCGAGGTCGGGGCGGCGCACCAGCAGTTGCGACGGCAATCCCGCCGAGGCGAGGGGAATCCGAAGCGCCTCGAGCCGCGTCGGTGCCGCTGCCGGTGCCGGTTCCGGCGCTGGAAGGCCGAGCAGCAGGGCCAGTGCGGTTTCCGCATGGCGCGCTTGCTGCTCCAGGCGCGCGAGTTCGCGCTCCCGTGCCGCCGCCAGGCCGCGCTGCTGGGCGAGATCTAGTGGCGTGGCCGCACCGGCGCGGCCGCGCGATTCCACCAGCCTCAAGACCCGCTGTGCATTCTCGAGACTGCTGCGCGCGATCGTCACGCGCTCGCGCAGACCTACCGTCTGCAGCCAGGACGACGCGACTTCGGCCGTCACGCTGAGCTGCACAGCATCGCGCTCGAACACGCTGGCGCGCAGGCCTTGCTGCGCCTCGCGATGCAGCGCGCCCTGGCGCCCCCACAGGTCGAGTTCGTAGCGCGCCGCGAAGCCGATCGCATGCGCGTTGCCATCGACCGCCGCCCGCCCGCCCATGCGGGCCTGGCGGCTTGCATCGATCTGACCTGTCAGTTCGGGCAGCCGCTGCGCACCCGCGATACGCGCCTGCGCTCTCGCGCCGTCGACACGGGCCAGCGCCATCGCCAGGTCCTGGTTGCGCGCTTGCGCCTGTGCGATGAGCGTGTCGAGCTCGGTGCTGCCGAGGCGGCTCCACCAGCGCGCATCGAAGGTCGAGGCGTTCGCGTCAGGTTGCGCACGCTGCCAGGATGCGGGCAGTTCAACCGCGTGCGGCGGCAGATCGGCGGGCACGGCACAACCAGCGAGCCATAACGCGCCAACCCAAGTCACGGGCGAGAGGCGCCGCAGCCGACGCATTTGAATTTTCCGCATGGTGCTCTCTGTTGCGACTATTGCGAGGCCAGCGCCACGACCGGGTCCAGCCGGGCCGCGTTTCTCGCTGGCATGAAGCCGAAGATCAGGCCCGTCAGCACGGCGCAGGCGAAGGCGCCGAGGCTGGCAAGGAGGGAGAAGACCACGGGCACACCAGCCAGCATCAGCACCGCGACAATCGCAAGCCCCACGATCACGCCCACGGTGCCGCCGACCGAAGTCACGAGCACGGCTTCGGTCATGAACTGCCGCAGGATGTCGGTCTGGCGCGCGCCGGTCGCCATGCGGATGCCGACTTCGCGGGTGCGCTCGCGCACCGTCATCAGCATCACGTTCATCACGCCGATACCGCCCACGACCAGCGAGATCGTGGCGATCAGGCCCAGCATCATCGTCATCGCATGCGCAGTCTCGGACTGCACGCGGATCGCCTCGACGCGATTCCAGACATGCACGTCGCGCACCTTGCGCTGCTGCGCCAGGCGGTCCTCGATGGCGTTCGCCGTGGCCGTGGCCTGGTTCATGTCGCGTATCTGCACGGCGATCCAGGTCGGATTGCGGTGGCCGAAGATGCGCGCCGCGGCCGCGGAGAACGGAACGATGACGCGGTCGTCCTGGTCTTCGCCGTCGGTCGTTCCCTTGGCGGCGAGCACGCCGACCACCTGGAACGGCACCTTGTCGATCAGGATGTCCTGGCCGATCGGATCGCTGCCATCCGCGAACAGGGTCTTGCGAACGGTCTGCCCTATGACGGTCACCTTGGCCGCGCGCTCCTCGTCCGTGACGTCGAACATCGCGCCCTCGGTGATGCGCCATCCCAGCACGTGGGTGAAGCCCACCGTGGTGCCGCCGCCTTCCGAGCTGTGGTCGACGTTGCCGCGTCGCACCACCACGCGATCCTCGATGTAGGGCGTGGCGGCTTCCACGTTCGGCAGGCTACGCACGGTGTCGACGTCTTCGAGCGTCAGCGGCGCACTCGGTGCGCGCGCGCTGCTTTCGCGGGCCGAGACGAACATGGTGCGGACACCGAAGGTCTCGAACTGCGCGAGCACCTGCTGCTGCGAGCCGCCGCCAACCGCCAGCATCGCGATGACCGACGCGACGCCGATGACGATGCCCAGCAGCGTCAGCCCGGTACGGAAGCGGTTGCTCCACATCACGCGCCAGGCGGCGCGGGCCGCTTCATGCAGGTCGGCGGACAGCGACGCCTGCCCGGGGCCCGGCCCGCGCCTGGCCTCGTGTGCGAGTACCGTCCCGATGGCCGGACGCGCATCGCCGGAGTCCGCCACGATCTCGCCATCGCGGATCTCCACGATGCGGCCGGCCTGCGCGGCGACCTGCCGGTCGTGCGTGATCAGGACCACCGTATGGCCCGCATCGGCGAGTTCGTGCAGCAGCTTCATGACCTCGGCGCCGCTCTGGCTGTCGAGGGCGCCGGTGGGCTCGTCGGCCAGGATGATGCGCCCGCCGTTCATCAGCGCTCGCGCGATCGCCACACGCTGCTGCTGGCCGCCCGACAGCTGGTGCGGCCGGTGGTCGAGCCGCGCCCCCATGGCCAGCCGCTCGAGCAGCGCGGTGGCGCGCGCGCGGCGCTCGGCCTCGGGCATGCCGGCATAGAGCGCGGGAATCTCGACGTTCTCTCGCGCCGACTCGGTCTGCACGAGGTGATAGCCCTGGAACACGAACCCGAACGCCTCGCGGCGCAATCGCGCGAGCGCGTCGGCATCGAAGCCCGAGACGTCCTTGCCCTCGAACAGATAGCGTCCGCTGCTCGGCCGATCGAGGCAGCCAAGAATGTTCATGAGCGTGGACTTGCCCGAGCCGGAGGCACCCACGATGGCAACGAACTCGCCTGCACGGATCTTCAGAGAAATACCGCGCAGCACCTGCGTGGGCGATGGATCGTCCGCCGTCTGCTGTGGCTGGCCGTAGGCCTTGCGGATGTCCTGCAGTTCGACCAGCGGCGGCCTCTCACCCGCCGCCTGGCCTGGCGTCGTCACGCTCATGGCTTCGCGGTCTTGCCGTCGGCCAGGCCGGTCACGATGCGGTCGCCCACCTGGATACCGTCGAGCGCCTGCGCGACGACGCGGTTGCGCACGCCGACGCGCAGCGGCCGCGTCTCGACACTGCCGTCGGTACGCAACACCCGCACCGTGAAGCGATCCGCATCGGCACCGGGCACCGGCACCAGTGCGGCCGCCGGCACGACCACCGCTTCGGCGGCGGACGACTCCACGAACGTGACTTGGGCCGTCATCTGCGGCATGAGCTCGCCGTCGGCGTTGTCGATGTCGAACAGCGCGGTGTAGACCACGACCTTGCTGGGCGCGGCGGGCGCCGCGGTGCTGCTGTCGCTGGCGCCGGTCTTGACGCCCGGTGGGGGTGGCGCGGGCAGAACCTGGCGCACCTTGCCGTGCCAGCGGCGCCGGCTGTTGCCCAGCGTGGTGAAGTAGACCGGCATGCCGGCCTTCACGCGCCCCACGTCGGCCTCGGACACCTCGGACCACACGGTCATCGAGGACAGGTCGGCAATGCGCAGCACGTCGGGCGTCTGGTAGGTGGCATTGAGCGTCTGCCCCTCGCGCGCGGCCACGGAGACCACCGTGCCGGCCATCGGTGCATAGATGCGCGTGTAGCCCAGGCGCGCCTCATCGGCCTTGAGGGTGGCCTGCGTCTGCGCGATCTGGGCCTCGAGGTTGTCGATGCGCGCGGCGGCCGAGGCGAGCGCGGCCTCTGCGTTCTGGACGTCTTCCTCGCGGGTGGCGCCGTCGGCGGCCATCTGGCGCTGGCGCGCATGCTGCTGGCTCGCCAGGCGATGCTGTGCGCGCTGGTCGGCGAGCTGGGCACGAAGTCCAGCCAGCGAGGCGCGGCCGGCATCGACCGTGGCGCGCTGCACGCTGGGATCGATCTCGACCAGCAACTGCCCTTTTTCGATGATGTCGCCCGGCTGGACGTTGAGCCGCAGGATCTGCCCCGAGACCTGGGCACCGACGTCCACATAACGCCGCGGCTGCAACGTGCCGAACGCCGTGACGCTCGATTCGATGGACGCGCGCCACGCCGCAGTCGACTCGACCTCGCCCGCGGGACGGCGCGCCCAGAGATAGCCGGTCGCAACCGAGATCAGGAGAAAAACGAGAAGGAGATAGGCGATTCTGCGCATGTCGATGGGCCAAGGCCTTGCGGACGCCGCGCCGCATGGCGCAGGCACCGCCCGCCGGGCCGGTCTCTGTCAATCTATATCTGGACGGCCTGGGACTCGCTGCGCACCGCATGGCGCATGCGGGGTGTGGCGGCAAGCAGCGCATTGCCGATCTCGCCGGTGCGCACCGAAGTCACCGACAGCAAGGTATCGCTGATGCCGTGGCTGTCCTCGCAGGCACCTTGCAGGAAGATGCCCGGATGAAAATCCGGCGAGGTCTTCAGGCGGTAGTAGCGATCGACCGAGAAATCGCCGAGGTAGGCCTCCAGCGGTTGCAGCAGGTCCCTGTGCTGCTCGCGCGCATAGCCGGTGGCCAGCACGACGGCGTCGTAGCGCACCGTGCTCTCGAGCCCGTCGTCCTGGTCGCGCAGCGTCAGGTGGATGCCGTCCGCCGCGGCACGCACTGCACTCACATCGTGTTGGCGCAGCATGCGCAGGCGATTGCCGCGCGCCACCTTCTGGTTGTAGAAGACCTTGAAGATCTGCTGGATCAGGTCGAGATCGGCCACGGCGTAGTTGGTCTGGGACACCTCGTCGAGCAGCGCTGCGCGCTCGTCGCTCGGACGGCTGAACACGTAGTCGGTGAAGTCCACATTGAAGACTTCATTGACGAAGGGGCTGTCGTCGGCCGGACGGATCGAGCGGGCACGCATGACCAGGTCGACGTGCGGCGCATTCGGCCGCGCCTGCAGGTCCATGAAGATTTCGGCCGCGCTCTGGCCAGCACCGATGATCGCGACGCGCTGGGCCTCATCGTGGCGCGCGATGTCCTTGAGGTAGCTGTTGGAGTGGAAGACGCGCCCGTCGCCACGCAAGGCGCGAAAACCTTCGGGGATGTTGGGCGTGCCGCCGATGCTCACGACGAGGTTGCGCGCGATCCGCTCCTGCACGCGGCCGTCTTCACGGCGCGAACGCACCCGCAGCAGCGAGACCTCGCCGCCCTGCTTCTCGGGCAGCACTTCGAACACCTCTTCGCCGTAGGCACACGATTCCTCGAACTGGCGCGCGGCCCAGCCCAGGTAGTCATTGAACTCGTGGCGGCTGGGGAAGAAGCTCTTGAGGTTGATGAAGTCCGGCAGCCTGCCGTTTTCGTGCAGATAGTTGATGAAGGTGAAGCGGCTGGTGGGGTTGCGCAGCGTCGCCAGGTCCTTCAGGAAGGAAATCTGCATGTGCGCGTGGTCCAGCAGCATGTGGGGATGCCAGGCAAAGCTGTTCTGCCGCTCGAGGAACAGGGCATCCAGCGGCTTGCCACCATGGCGCTTTTCCTCGAGTGCAATGGCCAGCGCGATGTTGGACGGGCCGAATCCGACGCCGATCAGGTCATGGATGTGTTGCATGGATTTTCAACTCCTGTGGTGATGGACGGGCGTCTTCGATGGCCGGGGAAACGCGGGCCTCCTGCTCATGCAGCGAGGCTTTCCAGGTGTGCGTGGCTGCGGTCTTCCGCCACGCGCCCAGCGCGCATCGTGATGACGCGGTCGGCCAGGTGGAAGTAGCGGTCGTCGTGCGAGATCACGACCAGCAGGTGCCCCTTGGCACGCAGTTCGGGCAGCAGCTCGGTGTAGAAAAGATGGCGGAAAGTCGGGTCCTGGTCGGCAGCCCATTCGTCGAACACCAGCACCGGCCGGCCCTCGAGGTAGGCATGCACCAGCGCGAGACGCTTGCGCTGGCCGGTCGACAGGTCCACGGTGCTGAAGGAGCCGTCCTTCACGCTCACCTTGTGGGCGATCTCGAGGCGCTGCAGATACGGGAGGGCCGCCTGCGGGAGCGCGCTCTCGCCCGACTCGCCCTTCTCGCGCGCCACCAGGTCCTCGAACAGGTAGAAGTCGGAGAACACCGTGGTGAAGAGCTGCCGGTAGTCGTCGCGGGTTTCGGGCGTCACGGCGATACCGTCGCGCAGCACTTCGCCTTGCTGTGGCGCGTAGAGACCCAGCAGCAGCTTGATCAACGTGGTCTTGCCGGAGCCGTTGTCGCCCACCACGAAGACCATTTCGCCGCGCCGAAGCTCCAGGTCGATCGGCCCCAGCACGAAGGACTCGCCGCCCTCGGCCCCCTCGAAGGCGTAGCGCACGCCGCGCATGCCGATGCCATCGGCCAGCGTCGCGGGCTCCGAGGCGCGGTCCAGGTGCAGATGAGGCTCCGGCGTGGCGAAGCGCGCCGAGAGATCGGCGATGCGCTGGAACGCGACCTTGGCGCGGCCCACGCTGGGCAGGGTACCTGCGATCTGGTCCATCGGCCCCTTGAGGAACAGCAGCACCAGCACGAAGCCGCTGAGCACCACGGGCTCCGTGGTGCGGAACGAGGCCCAACCCAGGATCAGTGCGATCAGCAGGAAGAACAGCGCCGAACTGAAGGCAGTGGCCATCACGAAGGTGTTGATCGCGCGGCCGTTGACCACGCGAATCCTGTCCACGATGCGCTCGACCTGGCCGCTGAACATGCGCGTGCGGCGATCGCGGTGCATGCGCAGTTCCTTGGCGCCCTCGCTGATGGCGCGGTAGGCCTTGTGCAACTGGTCTTCCTGCTCGCGCGCTTTCCAGAAGCCGGCTTCGCCGCGGGTCTGGGTGATGGTCTGGATCGCCGTGCCGATCACGAGCGCCACGAGCAGCAGGCCGAACAGCGGCAACGACAGCCAGGCCAGATAGCCCAGGCAGCCCAGCGCAACGGCCAGCGAGATCAGCGTGGACGACGCCACGAACGCGGCGTCGCTGATCATGTCCACGTCCTGCGACAGCACCGGCATCAGGCGGTGGGTGCGATAGCGCTCCAGCGCGTCGATGGGCGCCGACAGGATCTTCTGGGCGAGGCTCTTGCGCACCTGGGCCACCAGGCGCTGGCCAACGAAGTTGGTGGAGACATCGGAGACCATGCGCCCCAGCAGCGCGACGGCACAGAGCACGACGAAGGTCAGCAGCAGTCCGCCGGCCATGCCCCCTTGCTGGTTCAGGACTTCGTTGATCGTGCGCAGGAGCGCCACCGTGGCACCACCCGCGCAGATGCCCGTGATGGCGGACAGCACGATCCAGGGAGCGAACGGCTTCAGCAGGCGCGCGACTTCTGCGGCATTGCCGCTGTTGGATGTCATTCAGAACTCTTTCCGCCTTCACGAGGCGACGTCAACCGGCCGCGCGTGCACGGCCGAACCAATATGGCTGGAAGACGCCCGGCTCGGGCGTTCCTCCCGGTCGGCACAGCGCCGCCTCCCTCATAGACGGATCGGGCTCGCCAATGTTCATGCGGACCGCGGCATCGCAGCGGCTGCGCCGGAATGAACATGCGACGGGCCAGCGCGTCCTGTCTGTGTGCAGGCCGCATTTCTTCTTTTTTCCCACTGTTCCACCGTCTCCCGACAGGCAGACGCGTGATCCCGCTGCTCGCGCCCATCTTCCGAGGCGAGCTGGCGCCGCTCGGTGAGCGACTCGCATGCGCGGACGCGGTTCCCGCGGATGCCGTGCGCGTCGCGGACCTCGTGGCGTCGCGGGCGCGGCTGCTCGAGGTGCTGCAACTGCAGGCCCGCTTCAGGCACAGCACGGGCGACGACCTGCGGGCGGTCGCCTCGGCCTGGATCCTGGACTACCTGGAAGCGCTGCTGCCGCCCGTGGTGGCAGCGGCCAGCGTGCTGCACCACGTGTTTCCGGTGCAGGCGGCCCAGATCTGGCTGCGTCTGGATGCCCGGGGCGGCCCCGTGAGTTTTCATATCAGGCAACTCGGCGCCGCCTGCCCCGGCACGCGCACGGCCGAGCGCTACGCGCCGCTGCTTCAGCATCACCTGGCGCCGTTGTTCTCGGCGCTTTCCAGCCTGACCCGACTCGCGCCGAAGATCCTCTGGGGCAACGCGGCGCGGCACCTGGAACCCATCCTCGGCCAGGCGCTGGCGCTCACGGGCGGCTCCGAGCCCATCGCGCAGGACATGGCGTACCTGCTGCAAAGCGCCACCTGGCCGCACGCGGCCGAAGGCGGAGCCGAAGCCGGGGAGCGCAGCAATCCCCTCTTTGGGCGCCAGCGCGAGATCCGCCTGGTCCACGAGGGGCGCCACACATCGTTCCGGCTGCACCGGCAGTGCTGCCTCTACTACCTGCTTCCCCACGAGACCCATTGCAATGCCTGCCCGCTCTCGCCGGCCTACCGCAAGGGCGGGGAAGAGGAAGAAGAGGACGCGGGCGCATTTGAAGGTCCGCCGGCCTGAAAGACAGGGAGGCCATCCAGCATCGGGCCGCATCGCCTGCCCGGTGAACAGATCGCGGGCCATTTCGTCTCGTTCTTTAGGCCCGCGGAGGGAGGCCAGTTCGCGTGCGCCCGCCGCTTTCAACCCATCGAGACCCATACACATCCATGTCCAAGGCAAAACTCGTCTACATCCTGTCCTTGAGAAACGCAGCCGCCGACAAGGCTGGCCAGCACGTCGCCTACAAGGGCGAGCAGCGCTACATGAAATCGCCGCTCGAGTACCTGGCAGAGGCGCTCGACAACACGCCGCTGGGTGACGCCTACTCGCTCGAAGGCATCGTCTACGACGACGATGCACAGTCCCCGCGCGACCAGACCGCCCTGGCGGACTACGGCTTCTCCTGGCATCCCGAACGGAAATGGATCTTTCCCGCCGACCTGCGGGCACAGGGCAAGCTGCTGCGCGACATGCTGCATCCGGTGCCCTCGGCCTACCGGCGGCTGCCCTTGAACTCGGCCGAACGCGTGCCGGGAAAGAGCGCCTTCGAACGCGCGCTGCTCGACAAACTGCTGACGCTGCAGGCCGACCTGGTGCTGCTCGATGGGCTCCTGGTCATCCTCGACGAACTGGTGCGGCCCGGCGCGCACTTCCACCGCAGCATGGTCAACATCCATCCCGGCATCACGCGCATCGAATCGCCGTACGAGCGCCGCGGCGCCTACGCGACGCTGGACGCACTGCATGGCGCCCAGGGCTTGAAGGTGGCGAACTGGACCACGATGGAGAAAGTCTCCGTGCCGACGGTCTCGAAGACGGGAGCGTCGCTGCACTACGTCGACAACGGCATCGACTCGGGCGAAGTCATCTTCGATGCGCTCGAAACCGACATCGCCCCCGACGACACGATCCTCGAATTGCGTTGGAACAACTTCAACCGAAGCCTCTTCCCGGCTATGCACCAAGGCTTGGCGCTGCTGGCCGCACGTACGACGAGGCCGGCTCGGTTGAGGCATGCCATAGGCAAATGTGGCGACAGCACAACGAGCCTGTGAAATACCTTCAATCAGATACGAACAATTCTCATTAAAATCCGCCCGGTTTAAATCTTAAGAAGTCCTTTCCATGCGCTCTCCTCCCCTGCCTCGTCAGCGTCTGCTGAGTTCCTCGCTCGCAGCGGCCTTCGGCGCCGCCGTGACCTTCTGGAGCCCCGCGGCTTCGGCGCAGGCGCAGACGCCCGCACAAGCGACCCCGCCCGCACCGGCAACGCCCACGGCAGGCAGCGCGCTGCCCGAAGTGCGCGTCACGGCCGAGGGGGAAAGCCCGATGGGTCCGGTGACCGGCTTCGCCGCCAAGCGCAGCCTGAGCGGCACCAAGACCGACACGCCCATCCTCGAGATTCCGCAGTCGATTTCCGTCATCGGCCGCGACGAAATGAATGCACGGGGCGTGCAGAACGCCATGGACGCGGTTCGCTACACCCCGGGCGTGATCACCAACATCAACGGCCCGGACAACCGGGGCTGGGAAGACATCTCGATCCGCGGCTTTCCCGCGGGGCTGAGCATCTACCAGAACGGCCTGGCCCAGACGCCTTTCAACGTCACCAACTACATCAGCGATCCCTACATGTTCGAGCGGGTCGAGGTGCTGCGCGGCCCGTCGTCGATGATCTTCGGCCAGGGCGATGCGGGCGGCATCACCAACCGCGTCACCAAGCTGGCATCGGGCGAGCGCAACCGCGAGATCGAGCTGCAGATCGGCAACCACCAGCGCAAGCAGCTGGCCTTCGACATCGGCGATCGCTTCGGGGAAACCTCCGACTGGAGCTATCGCCTCATCGGCGTGGGCCTGGACAGCAACGACGAGGACCGCTATCCGGACGGCCACAAGCTCAACCGCACGCGCACCGTGCTGGCGCCTTCGCTGCAGTGGAAGCCCAGCGCGAGGACCTCGCTCACGCTGTATGGCGAGTACATCAAGAACAGCTCGGCCGAAGACACCTATTTCGTTCCGGACAAGGAGCTGCGTCCCACCGCGCTGAAGATGGGCGACTACAGCTTCAGCGGCATCGCGCAGCAGCAAAAGAGCATCGGCTACCGCTTCCAGCACGAATTCGCCGACGGCTGGACGGTGCGCCAGAACTACCGTTTCTCGCAGTTGGAACTGCAGCGCCGCGTGGTCTGGACCACCGGCCTCCAGGAAGACGGCCGCACGCTCGACCGGGTCGCCCGCACCTGGAACGATCCGATGTCGCAGTCGGTCATGGACACCAGCGTCGAAGGCAAGTTCAAGACCGGCTCGGTGCAGCACACGATGCTGTGGGGCATCGACTTCAGCCAGCAGAAGGGTTCGGCGAACCAGTACAGCGACCCCGCGCCCACCCTCGACTTCTACCAGCCGGTCTACGGCCAGTACGTTCCCTATCCGACCACGCCGCTGAACATCTACCGGCAGGACACCCGGCAGATCGGCTACTACATGCAGGACCAGATCAAGTTCGACGACCGCTGGGTGCTCACGCTCGGTGGCCGCAAGGACCATGTCCGCCAGATCACCAACGATCCGCTGAACAGCTCCCTCACGATCCAGCCCGACAGGAAGTTCAGCGGCCGCGCCGGCCTCACCTACCTGTTCGACAACGGCGTTGCGCCCTACATCAGCTACGCCGAATCGTTCCTGCCCAGCGCCGGTCTCGACGCCAACAAGAACCCCTTCAAGCCCACCAGCGGCAAGCAGGTGGAAGTGGGGGTCAAGTACCAGCCCGCGGGCAGCAGGCTGCTGCTGACGGCCGCGGTGTTCGACCTGCGCAAGTCGAACGTGGTCTCCTACGACCCGGAAACCTTCGAGGGCCGGCAGATCGGCAAGGTGCGTTCGCGCGGCATCGAACTGGAAGCCAAGGGCGAGCTGCTGCCGGGCCTGAGCATCTCGGGCTCCTACACCCGCATGAACGTCAAGGTCACGAGCAGCTCCGATCCGGAAGAAATCGGCAAGGGCCTGCCCGAGAAGCCGAAGGAAATCGCATCGGTCTGGCTCGACTACACGATGGGCAAGGGCCTGGGCTTCGGCGGCGGCGTGCGCCACGTGGGCAGGAGCCCCGGCAACGAGCACAACACCTTCTTCTCGTCGAGCTACACGGTGCTGGACGCCGCCATCCGCTACGAGCAGGGGCCGTGGCGCTATGCGCTCAACGTGTCCAACCTCGGCGACAAGAAGTACATCGCGAGCTGCTACGTGGACTCGTGCTACAGCGGCGCCCGTCGCTCGATCACGCTGACGGCGCGCTACAAGTTCTGATGCCGTCGCCCAGGTTCTGCTGAACCTGAGGAAAACGGCCGCGATCCGAGTTTTGGATCGCGGCCCTTTTGCTTTCCTTATCGCTTCACGCCATTTCCAGCCGCGCAGCGGCCTGTGCCTCACCGTCATCGATATCGGCGGCCACTGACGCTTCGGTGGCCGCAAGCGCCGAACGCACGCCGGCGAACAACGCCGCATGGCGGACGATGCCCTGGTGATTCGTGTCGATGTCCGCGCTGGCCTTCGGCGCCGTGCCTAGGTCCTGCAGCAGCAATGCCCGCTCCTCGGCCGTCCTGCGCCGGCTCCACCAGAGATGCGGCGAAACCCCCGCCAGCTTCGGCAGCGGCGGCATCGCCGCGGTGGCTGCGTTGAAACGCCGCGCCGCCGCGACCCGCCCGACGACGTCGATCGCGCCCATGTCGATGCCGAGCGCCGTCATCATCTCGCTCACGGCGCCGTGGACCACTTCTTCAGACTCGTTGCGGATCGATTCGAAGCGATCGAGGATCGCCTCGACCTGCGCCGCACCGGCCGTCTCGGTCGCGACCCCGGCCACGAACTGCCTCAGGTCGTCGTACCAGCTGCCTGGATCGAACTCGTCGTCCATCACGAAGCTGTCGACCAGACCGACGAAAGAGACCTCGATGCCCTCCTGCTCGAGCAGGCTGGCCGTGTGCATGGCCATCACCGAGCCCAGCGACCAGCCCAGCACCGCCACCGGGCCAGTCGGCCGGACTGCGCGGATCAGGTCCACGAAGTACGCCGACATCTGCGCGACGGAATCGAGCCGGGTCGTGTCGGTGTAGCTCAAGCCGTAGACCGCGCGCTGGCCTTCGAGATGCCGGGCCAGCGGCTGGTAGTCGAGCGCATTTCTGAGGCCCGGCGCGATGCAGAACAGCGGCGCGGCACCGGCAGGCGCGGCACCCGTGTTCAACAACAGCAACGGCTGCGGCAACGCGTCGGCCGGCAGGCCGGCGGTCAGCTTCGCGATGGTCTGTTTCTGGAGCAGGTCCTGCAACGAGAACTTCAGCCTCGGGTCCTGCGTCCGCTGCATCCTCGCGAGCAGCCTGAGCGCCATCAGCGAATCGCCGCCGAGTTCGAAGAAGTTGTCGTTGCGTCCCACGCGCGCCACGCCCAGCACCTGCGCCCACACCGCCGCCAGCGCCTCCTCCACCTCGCCCTCGGGCGCCTCGTGCGCTTGCTCGTTCGCGTACTCCGGCTGCGGCAGCGCCTTGCGGTCCACCTTCCCGTTCGGGTTCAGCGGCAACGCCTGCAGCACCACCAGCGCCCCGGGCACCATGTAGTCCGGCAGCGCCTGGCCCAATCGCTCTCTCAGCTGGGTCGGCTCGATGGCCTGTCCCTGCTGCAGCGACACGTACCCCACCAGCCTCGCGCCGGTCGGGCCTTCGTTGGCCACCACCACCGCTTCGCGCACTTCGGGCTGCGCCAGCAACTGCGCCTCGATCTCCCCCAGCTCGATGCGGAAGCCCCGCACCTTCACCTGGTGGTCGATGCGCCCCAGGTACTCCAGCTGGCCTTCACTGTTCCAGCGCACCAGGTCGCCCGTGCGGTACAGCCGTCCGCCCCGGTCGTCGAATGGATCGGCCACGAAGCGCTCGGCCGTCAGCGCCGCGCGCCCGAGGTAGCCGCGCGCCAGCAGATCCCCGCCGATGCACAGCTCGCCCGCCACGCCCTGCGGCACCAGGCTCAGGTCGCTGCCCACCACGCGCAGTGCGCGCCCGGCCAGCGGCTCGCCGATCGGCATGCGCAGCGGCACGGCCGCGCCTTCGCGCAGGTACGGCGCGCAGTCCAGCACCGATGCGGTGACGGTGGCTTCGGTCGGGCCGTAGGTGTTGAGCAGCTTCACATGCGCAAGCCCTGCTTCGCGCCATGCCTTCAGGCCTTCCGGCGGCATCGCCTCGCCGCCCGCGTGTACCTGCCGCAAGGCCCCGTAGTCGCGCGTGCCGTTACGCACGGCGTCCTGCGCGAAGTCCTGTGCCAGCAGGTGCCAGTACGCGGTGGTCAGGTCCGCCACGCTGATGCGCCTGTCGATGAGCTCGCGGTAGAAGGTTTCGCTGTCCCACAGCGTCGGTCCGCGCAGCACGATGGCTGCGCCGGCCACCAGCGGCGGGAACACCTGCTCGATGAAGCCGTCGAAGTTCAGCGTCGAGAACTGCAGCATCCGGTCGTCGCCCGTCAGTCCGAAGAAGCGCACCGACTCCTGTGCATGCTGCCCCAGCGCCTGGTGCGCAATGCCCACGCCCTTGGGCCGTCCGGTGGAGCCGGAGGTGTAGATCAGGTAGGCCAGGTTGTGCCCGTGCACCGCCACCTGCGGGTCGTGCGCAGGTTCGCCGTCCAGCGACAGCGTGTCCAGCGTGAGCCGCTTCACTGCGTCGTCCACCGGCAAGCGCGTGCCTACGTGTGACTGCGTCAGCACCAGGCCCAGCCCGCTGTCGGCCATCATGTAGGCCAGCCGTTCGGCCGGGTACTCGGGGTCCAGCGGCACGTAGGTCCCGCCGGCCTTCAGGATGCCCAGGATGCCCACCACCATCTCGATGGAGCGCTCCACAGCGATGCCCACGCGGCTCTCCGCGCGCACGCCCAGGCCGATCAGCCGGTGCGCCAGCCGGTTCGCCCGCGCATTGAGCTCGCCGTAGCGGAGCACCTGATCGCCGAACACCAGCGCATCCGCTTCGGGCCGCAGGCGCGCCTGCCGCTCCATCAGCGCGTGCACCGGCTCTTCCTGCGGGTAGCTCGTCTCGTTCACGCCCCACGCCGACAACTGTGCCCGCTCCGCAGCGTCCAGCAGCGCCACGTCTCCGACCGCCTGCTGCGGGCTGTGCGCAAGACCGTCGAGCAGCACGAGGTAATGCGCCAGCATGCGCTGCATGGCCGCGGGCTCGAACAATTCCTTGGCATAGGTCAGGGTGGCGTGGACGCCGCCGCGCTCGTCTTCCAGCAGGTCCAGCGTCAACTCGAACTGCGCACCGCGCTCGCCGAGTTCGTAGTCCTGCAGTGCCAGTCCGGGAAGATCCGAGTCCGCCTTGGCCTGGAACTTCTGGTGGTTCACCATGACCTGGAACAGCGGCGTCTGGCTCATGTCCCGTTCGGGTTGCAACGCATCCACGAGCTGTTCGAAAGGCAGGTCCTGGTGCAGCTGCGCGCCCAGCGCAGCTTCCTTGGCCTGGAGGAACACGTCGCCGAGCGTCATCCGCGGCGCAATGCGCCCGGGCAGCACCAGCGTGTTCACGAAGAAGCCGACGATGCCCTCGGTGCCGATCCGGTGGCGGTTGGCCACGGGCATGCCCACGCGGATGTCCTCCTGCCCCGTATGGCGATGCAGCAGCACGTTGAAGCCGGCCAGCAAGGACATGAAGAGCGTCGCGCCATTCGCCTTCACCAGCCGCTGCAACCCCTGGACCAGCGCGGGCGGCAGCGCGGTGCTGCAATGCGCCGCGGTGTAGTTCGCATTCGGCAGCCTCGGGCGATCGGTGGGCAGGCGCAGCACCGGCTGGGCTGTGCCCAGCTCCTGGCGCCAGTAGGCCAGTTGCCGATCGCGTTCGCCGTTCGCGAGCCAGTCCCGTTGCCACGCTGCGTAGTCCGCGTACTGAACCGACAACGGTTCGAGGGCCGCGTCCTCGCCGCGCAGGCCCGCGCGGTAGCGCTTGACGAATTCGTCGACGATGAGCTGCATCGACCAGCCGTCCGACACGATGTGGTGCATCACCACCACCAGCACATGTTCCGTCGGCGCGAGCCGTATCAGCGCCACGCGCAGCAGCGGCCCGATGCCCAGGTCGAACGGCGTCTGGTGCACCTTGTGCGCATGCGCCTCGGCCTGCGCTTCGCGCAGCCCGGTGTCCAGGCCGCTGAGGTCGATCAGCGGCACCTCGAGCGGCCACGCGGCATGGATGACCTGGTCGGCCAGCCCGTCGTCCCTGGTGCGGAACACCGTGCGCAATGACTCGTGACGATCTACCAGACCCTGGAAGCTGCTTCTCAGCACATCGACCGCCAGTTCGCCGCTCAGCCGGAAGCCGCCAGCGATGTGATAGGCGATGCTCGAAGGCGCGAGCTGCCACAGGAACCATTGGCGGGCCTGTGCATGCGACAGCGCAAGCCCGTCATTCCTGTGCGCTGTACCCAGCGAAGGAATCGCGCGCTGCACGCCGCCACGGTCACCCTCGCCGGCCCGCACCGTGGCGAGCGCCAGTTCGGCGATGGTCTGGCGCTCCAGGATTTGCCGGGGCGTGACCTTCCAGCCCGCGTTGCGCAGGCGGGCCACGATCTGCAGGCTCAGGATCGAATCGCCGCCGAGTTCGAAGAAGTTGTCGTTGCGTCCCACGCGCGCCACGCCCAGCACCTGCGCCCACACCGCCGCCAGCGCCTCCTCCACCTCGCCCTCGGGCGCCTCGTGCGCTTGCTCGTTCGCGTACTCCGGCTGCGGCAGCGCCTTGCGGTCCACCTTCCCGTTCGGGTTCAGCGGCAACGCCTGCAGCACCACCAGCGCCCCGGGCACCATGTAGTCCGGCAGCGCCTGGCCCAATCGCTCTCTCAGTTGGGCCGTCTCGATGGCCTGC
This sequence comes from Variovorax sp. RKNM96, assembly GCF_017161115.1. GTDB lineage: Bacteria > Pseudomonadota > Gammaproteobacteria > Burkholderiales > Burkholderiaceae_C > Variovorax. The sequence goes on from NZ_CP046508.1 coordinate 5,054,608, forward strand.
CCCTGCTGCAGCGACACGTACCCCACCAGCCTCGCGCCGGTCGGGCCTTCGTTGGCCACCACCACCGCTTCGCGCACTTCGGGCTGCGCCAGCAACTGCGCCTCGATCTCCCCCAGCTCGATGCGGAAGCCCCGCACCTTCACCTGGTGGTCGATGCGCCCCAGGTACTCCAGTTGGCCTTCACTGTTCCAGCGCACCAGGTCGCCCGTGCGGTACAGCCGGCCTCCCCGGTCATCGAATGGATCGGCCACGAAGCGCTCGGCCGTCAGACCCGCGCGCCCGAGGTAGCCGCGCGCCAGCAGATCCCCGCCGATGCACAGCTCGCCCGCCACGCCCTGCGGCACCAGGCTCAGGTCGCTGCCCACCACGCGCAGTGCGCGCCCGGCCAGCGGCTCGCCGATCGGCATGCGCAGCGGCACCACAGCGCCCTCGCGCAGGTACGGCGCGCAGTCCAGCACCGACGCGGTGACTGTCGCCTCGGTCGGCCCGTAGGTGTTGAGCAGCTTCACGTGCGTGAGCCCCGCTTCGCGCCAGGCCTTGAGACCTTCGGGCGGCATCGCCTCGCCGCCCGCGTGCACCTGTCGCAACGCCCCGTAGTCGCGCACGCTGCCACTGCGCACGGCATCCTGCGCAAAGTCCTGCGCCAGCAGGTGCCAGTACGCGGTGGTCAGGTCCGCCACGCTGATGCGCCGCGCGATCAGCTCGCGGTAGAAGGTCTCGCTGTCCCACAGCGTCGGTCCGCGCAGCACGATGGCCGCGCCGGCCACCAGCGGCGGGAACACCTGCTCGATGAAGCCGTCGAAGTTCAGCGTCGAGAACTGCAGCATCCGGTCGTCGCTCGTCAGTCCGAAGAAGCGCACCGACTCCTGCGCATGCTGCACCAGCGCCTGGTGCGCGATGCCCACGCCCTTGGGCCGTCCGGTGGAGCCGGAGGTGTAGATCAGGTAGGCCAGGTTGTGCCCGTGCACCGCCACCTGCGGGTCGTGCGCAGGTTCGCCGTCCAGCAGCAGCGTGTCCAGTGCGAGCCGCTTCACTGCGTCGTCCACCGGCAAGCGCGTGCCCACGTGCGACTGCGTCAGCACCAGGCCCAGCCCGCTGTCGGCCATCATGTAGGCCAGCCGTTCGGCCGGGTACTCGGGGTCCAGCGGCACGTAGGTCCCGCCGGCCTTCAGGATGCCCAGGATGCCCACCACCATCTCGATGGAGCGCTCCACCGCGATGCCCACGCGGCTCTCCGCGCCCACGCCCAGGCCGATCAGCCGGTGCGCCAGCCGGTTCGCCCGTGCATTGAGTTCGCCGTAGCTGAGCACCTGATCGCCGAACACCAGCGCATCCGCTTCGGGCCGCAGGCGTGCCTGGCGTTCCATCAGCGCATGCACCGGCTCTTCCTGCGGGTAGCTCGTCTCGTTCACGCCCCACGCCGACAACTGTGCCCGCTCCGCAGCGCTCGACAGGTCGATGCTTGCAAAGCTGCGGTCCGGGTCGGCCGTGAGCATTTCCAGCAGGCGCACATAGCAATCCGCCAGCCGCTCCGCGGTGGCTTTGCTGAAAAGATCGGTGTTGTATTCGAGCTGCGCGAAGGCGCTGCGGGCATCGATATGGAAATCGAGCGACAGGTCGAACTTCGCGCCGACGTGCTCGGCCGGAATCAGTTCCGCGCGCGTGCGGTCGAATGCGACCTCGACCGCGCCATCGGCCATCTGCACGCCGAACATCACCTGGAACAAGGGACTGCGCGCAGCGTCGCGGTGCACCTTGCGGCTGGCCAGCAGCACCTCGAAAGGCAGGTCCGCATGCTGCAGCGCATGCATCGCATCCGAGCGCACCTGCCGGCAGATCTGGCGCAGGCTCAGTTGCGGTGCGAGCCGCGCACGGAACACCTGTGTCGTGATGAAGAAGCCCAGCAGGTCGCGCACCTCGTCACGGTGGCGGCCCGCATTGGGCGTGCCCACGGCGAAGTCGCTCTGACCGCTGTACCACCCCAGCAGCATCTGCCAGGTCGCGAGCAGGATGACGAAGGGCGTGCACTTCTCTGCGCGGCAGAACTTCTGCAGCGCCATGCCCAGTTCCGGGTCCAAGGCGAAACCATGCAGCGCCCCGTTGAAGGTCTGGCGCGGCGGCCGCTCGGCATCGGTGGGAAGTTCCAGCGGCGGCACGTCGGGACCGAGGTGCGCATTCCAGTGTTCGAGCTGGCGCGCAAGATCGTTGCCGAGAACGCGCTCGCGCTGCCACAGCGCGTAGTCGGCGTACTGCACCGCCAGCGGCGGCAGGTGCACCGCGCCGCCGCTGCGCACCGCCTGTTCGTAGGCCGTGCTCAGATCCCCCGCCAGGATCGGGTTGGACCAGGCGTCCGAGACGATGTGATGCATGCACACCGCCAGCACATGGTCGTCGTCGCCGAGCGTGACCAGCCGCGCGACCAGTGCCGGCGCGCTGCCGAGATCGAACACATGCAGCGTCGTGCGGCGCACGATGTCTTCGAGGCTCGCCTTGCGCTCTGCCTCGGGCCGTCGCGACAGGTCGATGCGCTCCAGCACGAAGTCGACCTTGGCCTGCACGGCCTGCAACGCGATGCCCTCGCGCTCGAAGAAACGCGTGCGCAGGATCGCATGGCGCTCGACCACCGCCTGGAAGGCCCGCTCCAACGCATCGGCATCGACCGCGCCGCGCAGCCGAAAGGTGCGCGGCAGGTTGTACGCCGTCAGCCCGGGTTCCAGGCTCTGCAGGAACCACAGCTGTTCCTGCGCATAGGACAACGGCACCTCGTCGCCGTCCGACACCTGCGGGCGGATCTCGTCTTCGTCGTCCCATGCGGTGTCCGCCTGCGTTGGCGCTGTCCTGTCGATGCTGCTCATCAGTTTCTTGCCTTGCCCATGTCAGGCCGGTCTCCGGCCGTTGTCCAACCATTCGCCGCCGGCGGAACGCATCCGCCGGCGGATTCCCTCATGCCGCGGCCGCCGCCTCGGGCCGACCCGCAGGCTGCTGCGCTTGCGATGCCAGCTGTTCCAGCCCGTCCACGTCCTCGCTCTGCGCGCGCAATGCCGCGGCCAGCGCGGCGGGGCTGGCGTGGTCGAACACCACGCCCGGCGCCACGTCGATGCGCAGCAGCTTGCGGATGCGCGCCACCAGCTTGATCACCAGCAGCGAGTGGCCGCCGAGCTCGAAGAAGTCTTCCTCGACGCCGATGCTCTCGCGCTGCAGCAGCCTGCCCATGCTGTCGGCCAGCACGGCCTCGAGGGCATCGCGCGCGGCCGTCGCCTGCCGCGGGCGTGCGCTGTCGAGCGCGGCCAGCGGCAGCAGCGCGAGGCGATCGATCTTGCCGTTCGGCAATCTCGGGAACTCCGCCAGCACGGTGCAAAGCGCCGGCACCATGTGGGCCGGCAGCAGCGCGCCCAGTTGCGCGATCACGGCAGCGGCCTGCGCCGCTTCATCGCTTCCAACCACGAAGGCCTGCAGTTGCACGCCGCCATCGGTCCCGGGCGCGGCCAGCACCGCGGCCTGGCGCACGCCGGGCAGCGCCAGCAGCGTCGCCTCGACCTCGGCCGGCTCGACGCGAAAGCCGCGGATCTTGACCTGGTGGTCGGCGCGCCCTGCCAGGCGGATGCCGCCCTCGGGCAGCACATGGGCCAGGTCGCCCGTGCGATAGAGACGCTCGCCCGGCTCGAACGGGTCCGGCACGAAAGCGTCGCCGGGCTCGCGATTCAGGTAGCCGCGGCACAGCTGCGCGCCGCCGACATACACCGCGCCCAGCCCGCCGCTGGGCACCAGGCCAAGCGCGTCATCGAGCACGTGGACCTGGTTGTTCGCCAGCACCTGCGACAGCGGCAGGACCGGCGACGCGGCATCGCCCGCGGACACCCGGTGCACCATCACACCCACCGTGGTCTCGGTCGGGCCGTAGTGGTTGTAGACCGTGCATGCCGGCGCCAGCCGCTGCAGCCGCTCGACCAGCGCACGCGGCGTGGCCTCGCCGCCCAGCACCAGGGTGGCGGGCAACCGGGGCGCATCGTCCTCGAGCAGCGCTTCGAGGTGCGAGGGCACCATCTTGAGCGCGTCGACGTCGCGCGTGCGCACGAAGTCGGCGAAAGCCCGCGCGTTGCGCGTGTCGTCCGGCCCGGCCACCACGAGGCATGCGCCGTTGAAGAAGGCGCCGAACAGCGCGGTGTTGCCCAGGTCCGCGACCACCGAGCTGGTCAGCGCCCAGCGGCGGCAGCGGCCCAGGTCCATTGCATCGGACGCCGCGGCCACGTAGTTGAGCAGTTGCCCCTGCTCGATCACCACGCCCTTGGGCCGGCCGGTCGAACCCGAGGTGTAGAGCACGTAGGCCAGGTCGCGCGGCGATGCAGCGTGCGGTGGCGCGTCCGGCGACAAGGCTTCGATCTGTTCATCGTCCGGCGCGGCGTCCACGACGAGCGCGGGGGCCGCATCGGCCAGCACCGCATCGCGGCGCGCGGCGGGCCACTCGGGGTCCATCGGCAGGTAGCCGGCGCCGATGCGCCAACTGGCCAGCATCGCGATCAGCAGTTCAGGCGATCTCGGGAGGTTCAACGCCACCAGCGAACCCGCACTCACACCCTGGCCGGCGAACCAGTGCGCCATTCGGTTGATGCGCGCATGCAGCGCACGGTAGCTCAGGCGCAGCTCGCCGGCTTCGAGTGCAGGCGCATCGGGCGTCGTCTCGGCCCAATGGTCGATCCGCGCCGACAGCGACGGCGTTGCCACGTCGGTGACCGCACCGCGAAACGCCAGCAGCAGCGCGCGTTCCCGGTCTCCCACCAGCGGCAAGGCCGAGACCGGGACATCGGGTTGCGCCAGCGCGGCGTCGAGCAGCACGTGGAACTGCCACAGCAGGCGCTGCGCCGCGGCCGCCGAATAACGCGATGCATCGCCATGCAGCGAAAGACCGACGCCGTCGTTGCCGCGATCGGCCTGCAGGGCCAGCTCGAAGCACGGCATCGGGCCGGGCACGGCTTCCACCCGCCAGCCCGTGCGCGCGTCATGCTGTGCATTGAACGCAAAGCCGACGCCAAGGTGCGCGGACGTCGGCGGCGCGTCGATCGGCCAGTATTCCTGCGCCTCGACGTGCGAAGCAAGGGTCGCACCGAGCTGCGACAGCCAGTGCGAAAACCCTTGCGACGGCGCGACTTGCACGACCACGGGAAGGATCTTCTCGAACACGCCGACCGATCCTTGCATGACCTCGTAGTCGTGCCGGCAATCGTGCTGCCAGCCACCGGCGAAGGCACCGCCTTCGGTCGGTTCGGTCAGGCGTGCCATCAGCAGCCACCATGCCGCCTGCAGAACGACCTGCGGCGTGGTGCCGGCCCTGGCGGCGGCATCGTCGACGCGTGCCAGCAGTGCGGCATCGATGCTGTCGGCGGCGAGCAGGCGATGCCCGTCCTTCGCCGTCGCGGCACCCTCGTGCCTGACACGCAGTTGCGGTGCTGCCAGTGCGGCCGCCTCGCCGACGTACCCGCTCCAGTAGGCACGTCCCTGCGGCGCTTCGTCGCCGTCTTCGAGGTCGAGCCGCCACTCCACGAACTGTGCGTACTGGAAAACATCGTCTTCATCGGGCAAGGGCTCGCCCAGGTAATGCGCAACGCCTTGCTCGAACAGGTTCTGCAGGCTCCCCTTGTCCGCGGCAAAGGGGCTGGCCGCCAGCACCAGCGTGTGCTGCGCGTCGCCCTGCCGGACCAGCCCGACCCGAAACACCTGCCCGCGTGCAATCTCCAGCGGCTCCTGTGCGAAGGCGGTGAGCCAATCGGTCAATGCCGCATCGCGATCGGCACGGCCGCCGAGGTCGGCGCTGCGCCAGTCGAGCGCCGGCATCTCATCCAGCGGTTGCTGCCGCAGTCCGCGAAAGCCCGCGGCCTGCACGACCGCTGAGCGCAGCGCGCCGTGCGACCGAGACACCGCGTCGATCGCGTCGCGCAGGCGCGATGCGTCGAGCGGGCCGTCGATGCGCGCGCGCAGCGTCATCAATGCCGCGCCGGCTGCCTGCGACATGGCGCCGGCGGCCCGTTGCTCGGGGCTCAGCGCCAGCGTGGTTGGCGTGGGTTCAAGAATCACAGACATGGTCCGACCTCAGGATTCGACGGCAAGCAGGGAGTCGTCGCGGGCATCGGCCTGCGAAGGCGAAGGTGCGGACAGCGCGGCGCGGTCGCACATCGCACCCATGGCCACCACGATCTTGCGTGGCCCCTCGTACGGATCGCGCGCATGCGCGGCGAGCATGTTGTCGAGCATCACCACATCGCCGCGGCGCCAGTCGAAGCGCACCGCGCACTCTTCGTAGGCGCGGCCGATGAGGGCCATGGTCTCGTCGCTGATCGGCGAGCCGTCGCCGAAGCAGACATGGCGCGGCATGCGGTCCGCGCCGACCACGCCCAGCAGGTCTTCGCGCGCGTCCGGCTCCAGGCAGCTCGTGTGGTGCAGCTGGACCTGGTTGAAGAACACGCGATCGCCCGTGACCGGGTGCGTGATCACGGCCGGGCAGCGGGTGCGGGTCTGCAGCGTGTCTTCGTCCAGCCATCGCCAGGCGATGCCGGCGGTGGCCAGCCGCGCCTCGATTTCGGCGCGGCTCTCGGTCTTGAAGAACTCCTGCCAGCTCACGTCGAAGTGCGGCACGAAGGTGCGCACATAGAGCAGTTCCTTGCGCTCGAATTCGGCCACCAGTTCGGCGGGCAGGCGACGCAGCATCTCGCGGCAATCGACGATCGGCGTGGCACCGCCCACGGGCGACGGCAGTTCGCAGAAGAACCACTGCTTGCGCGGCCAGCGGTCCAGGTGCGAGCTCTCGTTGTGATACAGGATCATCTGGCGCTCGGGGTACGGCGTGGAGCGGTAGGTCTTCTTGCCGCCCTCCTTCTTGGGCAGGTCGCCGTAGCTGCCGTACAGCTCGGGCTCGATCATCTCGGCGAAGGCCTCGAAGTCCTGCGGCGTCTCCAGGCCGAAGTTGCGCAGCAGGATGCCGCCGTGCTGGCGCAGCTTGGCCTCGATGAACTCGCGCTGGTCGCGCGCCCAGGCCACGGGATCGAGGTCGCTGCCCGTCGCCTCGATGACGAGCGGGAATTCGCGCGCCGGCGACAGGAAGGACATCCGGATCGGCGAACGCGGTGCGGAGACGGCGTTGCCGCGCTCCTTGCCTACGACCTTCTTGAGCTTCTGCAGTTTGCCCAGTGCGGGCGTCGGGGAAGACATGGTCTTGGTTTCCAAAGAAGAGGAAATGAAAAAACTCTCCAGCGCGTCGGTCGGCGATGTGGCTACCTGCTGCAGAAGATCGCGCCATGCGGCGGATGCCCGTTCGATCGTCTCGCGCCGATACAGGCTGGTGGCGTAGACCCAATTGACCGTGAGCTCGGTCTCGCCCTCGGTGACGAACACGGCCAGGTCGAACTTCGAGGCGATCGTGGGCGGCGGCACGCTCTCGAGGGTCACGCCCGGGATCTCGAATCGGCTGGCGGGCATGTTCTGCATCACGAACAACACCTGCACCAGCGGGTTGTGCTGCTGGCTGCGCGGCACGCCCGCCAGCTCGACGATCTGCTCGAACGACAGGTCCTGGTGCTCGAAGGCCGAGAGCGTGCTTTCCTTGACTTGCGCGAGCCACTGCGTGAAGCCCGTGCCGGGCGCCAGGCGCGAGCGCAGCGGCACCACGCCGACGAAGAAGCCGATGAGCGGCTCGAGCTCGGGGTGGTTGCGGCCGGCGACGTCGGCGCCGACCACCACGTCGTCGCGGCCCGACTGCCGGTGCAGCACCAGCAGGAACACGGCCAGCAGCATCGTGTAGAGCGAGGTGCCGTGCTGCCGCGCCAGTGCACCGAGCGCGTCCGACAGCGTCTTCGGGATCGCGAGATTGACGCTGTCGCCCGCCGTCGACGCGACCTTCGGCCGCGCCAGGTCCGGCACGAGTGTGGACACAGCCGGCACACCATCGAGGTACCCGCGCCAGAACGCGGCCTGCTCGTCGAACGTCGCTTCGAGCTTGCGGTGCTGCCAGTCGGCATAGTCCGCGTACTGGATCGCCAGCGGCGGCAGCTGCGCCGCGCGGCCTTCGCGCAGCGCCGTGTAGAACGCGATGAAATCACGCACGAACACCGCCTCCGACCAGCCGTCGAACGCGATGTGGTGCACGCACAGCAGCAGCATGTGCTCCTGCGGCGCGAGCTGAAGCATGGAGGCGGCGAACACCGGCCCGTTCGCCAGGTCGAAGACGGTGCGCGCATGCGCGGCGAGCGCCTCTTGCACCGCCGCGGCCTTGCGGTCGTCCGGCAGCGCGGAAAGATCGTGCAGCGCGACGACGAGGCCGCCCCGCGGCGCGATGCGCGCGACCGGATCGCCTTCCTCGTTCTCCGGGAAGCTGGTGCGCAAGGCCTCGTGCCTTTGCATGATCGCGTCGAGCGTGGCGCGCACCGCATCGATGTGCAGCGCACCGGACAGCCGCAGCGCCGCCGTCACGTTGTAGGCCGAGCGGCTCTGCGCATCGGAGGCAGCGAACAGCCGGTCCACCAGCCACAGGCGCTGCTGCGATGGCGAGAGGCGCATGTCCGCGTTGCGCGCGACCGGCTGCAGCGCCGGCACCTGTCTGCCGGATTGCTGCGCGGCCTGCTGCGTCTCGCGCACATGGCTGGCGAGCGCGCGCAGCACAGGATGCTCGAAGAGCCGGCGCAACGGCAGCGCGACGTCGTAGGCGACGCGCACGCGCGAAGCGACCTGCGCGGCGAGCAGCGAATGGCCGCCGATCTCGAAGAAGTCGTCATGACGGCCCACGCGCGGCAGGCCCAGCACTTCGGCCCAGATCGCCGCGAGCTTCTCTTCCACCTCGCCTTCGGGCGCTTCGTAGGCCTGTGCCTGGGCCAGCTCCGGCTCGGGCAAGGCCTTGCGGTCCACCTTGCCGTTCGGGTTCAGCGGCAATGCGTCCAGCACCACCAGCGTTCCGGGGACCATGTAGTCCGGCAGGACCTGGCCCAGCCGGTCCTTCAGCGCGGCCACTTCGATGGTCCGATCCGGCTGCGGCGACACATAACCCACCAGCCGCGCACCCGCCGGACCGTCGATGGCCACCACCACGGCTTCGCGCACTTCGGGCTGCGCGAGCAGTTGGGTTTCGATTTCGCCCAGCTCGATGCGGAAGCCCCGCACCTTCACCTGGTGATCGGTGCGCCCCAGGTATTCGAGCTGGCCGTCGCCACGCCAGCGCACCATGTCGCCGGTACGGTAGAGCCGCCCGCCCTGGCCGTCGTCGAACGGGTTGGCGACGAAGCGCTCGGCCGTCAGCTCCGCGCGCGCGAGGTAGCCGCGCGCCAGACCGACGCCGCCCAGGTACAGCTCGCCCGCCACGCCAGGCGGGGTCGGGTTGAGCGCGCCGTCGAGCACGTGCAGCTGTGTGGCCGCGATGGCGCTGCCGAACCTCGGCTCGCGCTCCACCCGATCGGCCGTCACCCAGACGGTGGCCTCGGTCGGTCCGTACATGTTCCAGAGCTCGATGCCGAGCGCCCGCAGGCTCAACGCCAGGTCCGGGTGCATCGCTTCGCCACCGCACAGGGCCTTGAACCGGGCTGGCAGGCCGTGCGCGCGGAAGTCGGCTTCCAGCAGGCGCCAGCCGGCCGGTGTCGACTGCAGCACGGTCACGCCCTGCTCGCGGATCAGGCGGCCCAGGGCTTCGCCGTCGCGCACGACGCCCCTTGGCGCCAGCACGATGCGCGCACCGCACACCAGCGGCAGGTAGAGCTCGAGCGAGGCCATGTCGAAGGACAGCGAGCTCACCGCGACCAGCACGTCGTCCGCCGTCATGCCGGGCCGCTCGCGCATGCTCGCCATCAGGTGGCTCCATGCGTCGTGGCGCACCATCACGCCCTTGGGCTTGCCGGTGGAGCCCGAGGTGTAGATCACGTAGGCGAGGTTCTCGCCGTGCAGTTCGACCTGCGGATCGGTGTCGGGGCCGAACTGCGCCATCGCACCGGGGTCGTCCACCAGCAGCACCGTCGGCTTGTGCGTACCGGAAGCCAGGCGCTCCACCAGCGCCGTCTGGTGGCGCTGCGCGAGCAGCAGCCCGATGCCGCTGGCTTCCACCATGAAAGCCAGCCGCTCCACCGGGTATTCCGGGTCCAGCGGCACATAGGCGCCGCCAGCCTTCAGGATGCCGAGCAGGCCCACCATCATCTCGATGGAGCGCTCCACTGCGATGCCGACCTTGGTCTCGGGCTTCACGCCCAGGGCGATCAGGCGGTGCGCGAGACGGTTCGCGCGCGCATTGAGTTCGCCATAGCTCAGCGTCTGGTCGCCGAAGACCAGCGCCACGGCATCGGGCCGCAGCGCGGCCTGCTGCGCGATCAACTGCGGCACGGGCGTCTCGTTCGGATGGCGCTGCGGGTTCGTACCCCAGGCGGCGAGTTGCGCGCGTCCGGCGGTGCCCAGCAGGTCGACGTCGCCCACTGCCTGTTCGGGATGCTCCGCCAGTGCCTGCACCACCGCCAGGTAGTGCGCGGCCATGCGCTCGATGGTCGCGGCATCGAACAGTTCCGCCGCATAGCGCAGGCTCGCATGCACGCGGCCTTCGGCATCCTCAACGGTCTCCAGCGCCAGCTCGAGCTGCGCGGCCTGTCCGCCGAGCGCGTATTCCTCCAGCGCCAGCCCGGGCAGCCCCTTGAGCACGCCGGCGCCGCTGCGCTGGTGATTGAACAGGACCTGGAACAACGGATTGGTGCCCAGGATGCGCTCGGGCTGCAGTGCCTCGACCAGTTGCTCGAACGGCAGGTCCTGGTGCATCTGCGCGCCCAGCGCCGCTTCGCGGGTCTGCGCCAGCAGTTGCGAGAGGCTGGCGCGGTCATCCATTGCCACGCGCAGCACCTGGGTGTTGGCAAAGAAGCCGATGACGCCTTCGGTCTCCGGCCGGTGGCGGTTGGCGATCGGCACGCCGACGCGCAGGTCCTGCTGCCCGGTGTAGCGGTGCAGCAGCGCCTGGAAGGCGGCGAGCAGCGCCATGAACAGCGTCGCGCCTTCGGCATGCGCGCGCTTGTGCAGCGCCTTCACCAGACTGTCCGGCAGCACCAGGGCATGTTGCATCGCGCCGTAGCGCCCGTCGGTGCGCCGCGGGCGATCGGCCGGCACCTGCAGCACCGGCTGGCCGCGGCCCACATGCGCGGTCCAGTAGGCGAGCTGGCGCTCGCGCTCGCCGCCCTCCAGCCAGTTGCGCTGCCATGCGGCGTAGTCGGCGTACTGGATCGGCAGCGGCTGCAGCGCCGCCGCCCCCTCACCCTGCACGCAGGCGCGGTACTGCGCCACGAACTCGTCCATCACGATGCGCAGCGACCAGCCGTCCGACACGATGTGGTGCATCACCAGCACCAGCACATGCGTCTCGGGCGCCAGCCGGATCAGGCCCACGCGCAAGAGCGGCCCCCGCGCCAGATCGAAGGGCGTGTTGGCGATGCGCCGCGCCGCTTCGCTCGCCGCGGCCTGCGCCTTCTCGCGGTCGGCGGCGGCGTCCGCCGCGAGGTCGATCTGCACGAAGTCGAGTTCGCCGTCCTCGCGGACCAGCTGCTCGACCTGCGCATCGGCATCGACCTGGAACACCGTGCGCAGCGATTCGTGGCGTGCCACCAGCGCCTCGAAGCTGGCGCGCACGGCCGCCACATCCAACGCCCCCGTGAGTTGGAGCGCGCCGCTGATGTGATAGGCCGTGCTCTGCGGGTCCAGTTGCCAGAGGAACCATTGCCTGGCCTGCACATAGGACAGCGTGCGCCGCCGCTCGGGCTGCGCCTTGACGATCGGCAGCCGCGCGAAATCGATCTTCTGCTGCGCCAGCAGGCCCAGGAAGGCCTTCTGCTTGTCGGCCGGGAGGCGGGCAAAGCGCTCCGCGATCTCCTGTTTCTTCGCGTCCATCAATCCTCCAGTGCTTCCAGCAGGCTGGCCATCTGGTCCAGCTCCGCCACTTCGTCGTCCGCACCGGCCGACCGCGCATCGCGCACGGCCTCGCCGATGGCCGCCAGCGACGGCCGCTCGAAATAGGTGCGCAGCGGCAGTTGCACCGCGAACTCGACCTGGGTCTTCGTCTGCACCTGCAGCACGGCCAGCGAATGGCCGCCGATCTCGAAGAAGTTGTCGTGACGTCCCACGCGCGCTACGCCCAGCACGTCGGCCCAGATCGCCGCGAGCTTCTCTTCCACCTCGCCCTCGGGCGCTTCGTAGGCCTGCTGCTGCGCGAGCTCCGGCTGCGGCAGCGCCTTGCGCTCGACCTTGCCGTTCGGGCTCAGCGGCAGCGCCTCCAGCACCACAAGCAGGCTCGGCACCATGTATTCCGGCAGCGCCCGGGCCAGCGTGTCCTTCAGTGCCGCGGTGTCGATCGCCTGCCCCGCATGCGCCGACACGTAGCCCACCAGCCGCGTACCGGCCGGGCCTTCGTTGGCCACCACCACCGCTTCGCGCACTTCGGGCTGCGCCAGCAACTGCGCCTCGATCTCCCCCAGCTCGATGCGGAAGCCCCGCACCTTCACCTGATGGTCGATGCGGCCCAGGTACTCCAGCTGGCCTTCACTGTTCCAGCGCACCAGGTCGCCCGTGCGGTACAGCCGTCCGCCCCGGTCATCGAATGGATCGGCCACGAAGCGCTCGGCCGTCAGACTCGCGCGGTCGAGGTAGCCACGCGCCAGGCCTTCGCCGCCGAGGTACAGCTCGCCCATCGCACCCAGAGGCACGGGCTCCATGTCGGCCCCCAGGACAAGCGCCTTGCGATTCCCCACGACGCGCCCGATCGGGGCGTAAGGCCAGGCCCCCTGCACATCCACGCCCGCGCTCCATGCGCAGGGCGTGATCACGCATTCGGTGGGCCCGTAGGCGTTGTGCAGCTGCTCGGGCGCAAAGGCCTCGCAGGCGGCACGGAAGTCGGCCTGGCTCCAGGCTTCCCCGCCGGCGATGCACAGGCGCACGGCCAGCGGCTCGGCCTTCTCGTCCAGCGCGGCCTGCGCGATGTGGCGCAGGTACGCAGGCGCGAAATACAGCACGTTCACGCGGCTGGCACGCGCCAGCGCGAGCAGTTCCTGCGGCGACTGCCGGCCGGCCGCGGCAACCACCACCGACGCGCCCACCGTCCAAGGCGCGAGCCACTGTTCGGCCGAGGCGTCGAAGCTGATCGAGGCGAACTGCAGCAGCCGGTCGCCCGGGCCGTAGCCGTAGCGGCGCACGATGCTGCGCATGTGCATCGACAGCGGACCGTGCGTGACGGACACGCCCTTGGCGCGCCCGGTGGAGCCCGAGGTGTAGATGACGTAGGCGAGATGCTCGCCGTGCAGCGGCACGTCGGGATTGGTCGCGGGATGGCTGTCGGCCTCGTTGTCGATGCCGTCGAGCGCGAGCTGCACCAGGCCCGGCACCTTTGCCAGCCGCTCGCCGAGGCCGGCGTCGGAACGCGTCAGCACAAGCCGCACGCCGCTGTCGGCCACCATGTAGGCCAGTCGCTCGGACGGGTACTCGGGGTCCAGCGCGACGTAGGCGCCACCGGCCTTCAGGATCGCCAGCAGCCCGATGAACATCTCGGCGCTGCGCGCCAGCGCGATGCCCACCTTGGCCTCGGGCTTCACGCCCAGCGCGATCAGCCGGTGCGCCAGGCGATTGGCGCGCGCGTTGACTTCGCGGTAGCTCAGCCTCGTGCCCTGCGACACCAGCGCCACGGCATCCGGGCTCGCCAGCGCCTGGCGCTCCACGAGGCGGTGCACCGCGTGCGTGTCCATCGGCGGCGCGTCCACCTCTTCCGACGCTTCGCCTGCACCCCAAGACAGCAGCACGCGCTTCTCCTGGTCGGGCAGCACCTCGATCTCGCAGATCCGCCGCTCGGGTTGCGTCGACAGCGCCTGCACGATCGCCTCGGTGGCCGCATACATCAGCCCGCACACCCGCTCGGGGTCCAGCGCCGCATCGACCTGGGCCGACAGCACAAAGCTTTCGCCCAGGTCGTCCACCGACAGATCGAAGGGGTAGTTGGTGCGCTCCTGCCGGTCGAGGATCTGCATGCCTTCCCAGGCTGGCGCTTGCGCCGCATCGTCCCCGGCGGCGCTGTAGCGGTAGTTCAGCAGCGCGGTGAACAGCGGCGTTCTTTCCGGCACGCCGCTGCAGCGCTGCGCCAGCGACAGGCTGGCGTGCTCGTGGTGCATCAGGCCGCTCAGGCTCTGGTGCATCTGGCGCAGGCACTGCGCCACGCTGCGCGGCCCCAGCTTCGCACGCAGCGGCAGCGTGTTGATGAACATGCCCAGTGCCTGCTCGGCATGGGCACCTGCCTGCATGCGACCGAGCAGCACGGTGCCGAACACCACGTCGTCCTTGCCGGTGGTGCGGCTGACCACCAGCGCCCAGGCCAGGTGGAACAGCGTCGCCGCGCTCACGCCATGCCGCTGCGCCTCGCGCCGCACCTGCAGCGCCAATGCGGGTTCGAGCGCGCGCCGCGCCTCGCGGACCTGCGTGCCGTCGCCCTGCACGTCGAGCAAGTTGAAGGGCGCCGTCGGCTCCTGCACATCGCCCAGCATCTTGCGGAAGAAGGCCTCGTGCTCGGCCCGGCCCATGCCGAGCTTCGCCTGCCCCACGAAGCGCCGGAACGGCACCGCCTCTGGCAGCGCCTGCCGCAGGCCTTGCTGGATCAGCGCGATCTCCTTGACGATCAGCTCCAGCGTCGTGTGGTCCACGCCCATGTGGTGCTGCGGGATCTGCAGCAGCCAGCGCACGTTGGCCGCATCGTGGACCGCCACCGCGCGCAGCATCGGTGCCGTGCGCACGTCGATGCGGTAGTGGCCCGGGTCCACGAAGGCGTTGAGCCGGGCCAGCGCATCCTCGCCCCGCGCCACGTCCACCCATTGCAGCGTGAGCTCGGCCTTGCGATACACCACCTGCACCGGCTCGTCGAGTTCTTCCCACAGCACGGCTGTGCGCAGGATGTCGTGGCGCGCGATCACCTCGTTGAAGCTCGCGATGAAGCGCTCCAGCCGCTCGCGACTGTCGAAGGCCACGCAGTTGAGCGTGATGTAGGCATCGCCCTCGGCCTGCAGCAGGTGATGGAACAGCATGCCTTCCTGCATCGGCACCAGCGGGTAGATGTCCTGGATGTTGGCTGCGCCGCCCGGCACCGCCGCCTCGATGCGCGCGATCTGCCGTGCGTCGAGATCGACCAGCGTCAGCATCTCCGGCTGGATCGCCTTGCAATCCGCCGGAATGCCGTTGAGTGGCACCACCACCTCGCGGCGCACCGGCTCCACCGCCAGCGCCTGTGCGAAGGCGCCCAGTTCGGGCTGTTGGAACAGCGTGCGCACCTGCGTCGTCCAGCCTTGTGCGCGCATGCGCTCGAGCAGCCGCAGCGCCAGCAGCGAATGGCCTCCCAGTTCGAAGAAGTTGTCGTTGCGACCTACGCGTGTCACGCCCAGCACATCGGCCCAGATCGCGGCCAGCTTCTCTTCGACCTCGCCTTCGGGCGCCTCGTAAGCTCGCTCGCTCGTGAACTCCGCCGCCGGCAATGCCTTGCGGTCCACCTTGCCGTTGGCATTCAGCGGCAAGCCTTCGAGCACCACGATCGCCGACGGCACCATGTAATCAGGCAGTGCCTGGCCCAGCTTGGCTTTCAAGTCGGCGATGTCGATGACCTGGCCGGCATGCGCCGACACATAGCCCACCAGCCGCGTGCCAGCGGGGCCTTCGTTGGCCACCACCACCGCTTCGCGCACTTCCACTTGTGCCAGCAGTTGCGCCTCGATCTCTCCCAGCTCGATGCGGAAGCCCCGCACCTTCACCTGGTGGTCGATGCGGCCCAGGTACTCCAGTTGACCTTCCGAGTTCCAGCGCACGAGGTCACCGGTGCGGTACAGCCGCTCGCCGTCCGGCCCCGCGACGAAGCGCTCCGACGTGAGGCCTGCCCGATGCAGATAACCGCGCGCGAGGCCGGCGCCGAAGACATGCAGTTCGCCAACCACGCCGATCGGCACCGCATTCATCTGCGCATCGAGCACGCGCAGCCCGAGGTCCGGAATCGCGAGGCCCACAGGACTGCGCTGCTGGCCGATGTCGGCCGCGGTGATCCGGCGGTAGGTCACGTGCACCGTGGTCTCGGTGATGCCGTACATGTTGACCAGGTGCGGGCTTTCGTCGCCGTGGTGTTCGATCCACTGGCGCAGCCGCTGCGGGTCGAGCGCCTCGCCGCCGAAGATCACCACGCGCAGCGCCAGCCGCTCCTGGTAGGTCTGCGGCAGGCTGGCCAGTTGGCCGAAGGCCGAAGGCGTCTGGTTGAGCACCGTCACCTGCTGATCGCGCAGCAGTTGCAGGAAATCCTCGGGCGAGCGGCTGACCCAGAAGGGCACGATGACCAGCTTGCCGCCGGTGCACAGCGCACCGAAGATTTCCCACACCGAGAAATCGAAGGCGTAGGAATGGAACAGGGTCCAGGTGTCATGCCGGCCGAAATGGAACCAGGCATCGGTCGCGGCGAGCAGCCGCGTCACGTTGCGATGGCACAGCTGCGCGCCCTTGGGCCTGCCGGTGGAGCCGGAGGTGTAGATGACGTAGGCGAGGTTCTCGCCGTGCAGTGCGACCTGCGGGTCGTGCGCAGGCTGGTCGTCGAGCGCCAGCGTGTCGAGCGACAGCACCTGCAGCCCTTCGGCGCCCGGGATCAACGAACTCAGGTGGCTCTGCGTCAGCAGCAGCGTCACGCCGCTGTCGGCCACCATGTAGGCCAGCCGGTCCACCGGATATTCGGGATCCAGCGGCACATAGGCGCCACCGGCCTTCAGGATGCCCAGCAGGCCCACCATCATCTCGATGGAGCGCTCCACTGCGATGCCGACCTTGGTCTCGGGCTGCACGCCCAAGGCGATCAGATGGTGCGCCAGGCGATTGGCGCGCGCATTGAGTTCGCCATAGCTCAGCGTCTGGTCGCCGAAGACCAGCGCCACGGCATCGGGCTGCTGCGCAGCCTGCTGCTCGATCAGGCGATGCACCGGCGTCGCGCCGGAATGGCTCTGCGGCTTCGAGCCCCAGGCCGCGAGCTGTGCGCGTTCGGCGTCGCCCAGCAGCACCACCTCGCACACCGCCTGCCCGGGGCGCGTGGACAGGGCCTCGACGATCCCGTGGACCGCAGTGCGCATGAAATCGCACATGCGCTGCGCATCGACCTGCCGGCTGATCTGCGCGATCAGCACGAATTCGTCGCCGACATCGTTGATCGACATCGTGAACGGGAAGTTCGTGCGCTCCTTCTCGCTCAGCATCGCCATGCCATGCAGGGCGCCGGATTCCGCCGCCTCGTCGCGTTGCGGGACGTGGCGGTAGTTGAGCAACGCCGAGAACAGCGGCGTGGCGACCGGCAGCGCACTGCAGCGCTGCGCCAGTGCCAGGCTCGCGTGCTCGTGGTGCATCAACGCACTCAGGGCGGCGTGCGTCTGGCGCAGGCATTGCGCGACGCTCTGCGCATCCACGCGCACGCGCAGCGGCAGCGTGTTGACGAACATGCCGATGGCCCGTTCGGCATGGGCATCGCCACTCATGCGGCCGAACAGCACGGTGCCGAAGACCACGTCCTGCCGGCCGGTCGTGCGGGCCAGC
The DNA here is from genome assembly GCF_017161115.1 of Variovorax sp. RKNM96. GTDB lineage: Bacteria > Pseudomonadota > Gammaproteobacteria > Burkholderiales > Burkholderiaceae_C > Variovorax. The sequence goes on from NZ_CP046508.1 coordinate 5,072,179, forward strand.
ACCAGGGCCCAGGCCAGGTGGAACAGCGACGCCGCGCTCACGCCGTGGCGCTGCGCCTGCCGCCTCAGCGCTCGCGCGAAGCCACTGTCCAGGGACAGCCTGACCTCGTCGATTTCGTCGCCGTTGCCCTGCACGTCGAGCAGTTCGAAGGGGGCCGTCGGCTCCTGCACGTCGCCCAGCATCTGGCGGAAGAAGGCCTCGTGCTCGGCCTGGCTCACGCCCAGCCTGGCCTGCGCCACGAAGCGGCGGAAGGGCACGGGTTCGGGCAGCGTATGCGCCTGGCCTTGCTGGATCTGCGCGATTTCCTCGCCGATCATCCGCAGCGTGGTGTTGTCGTCGATCAGGTGATGGCTGAGCACCTGCAGCAGCCAGCGCCCGTTGGACACATCGTGAACCGCCGTCGCCTTGAGCATCGGCGCCGTGCGCACGTCGATGCGATGGTGGTCCGGCCCCGCGAAGGCGTTGAGCCGGCCCAGCGCGTCGAGTCCCTGCGAGTCTTCGGGAATATCCAGCCATTGCAGCGCGAGTTCGGCCTTGCGATACACCACCTGCACCGGCTCGTCGAGTTCTTCCCACAGCACCGCCGTGCGAAGGATGTCGTGGCGCGCGATCACCTCGTTAAAGCTCGCGATGAAGCGCTCCAGCCGCTCGCGGCTGTCAAAGCCCATCCCGTGCTCGGTGACGTACGCGTCGCCATCGGCCTGCAGCAGGTGATGGAACAGCATGCCCTCCTGCATCGGCACCAGCGGGTAGATGTCCTGGATGTTGGCCGCGCCGCCAGGCACCGCCGCCTCGATGCGGGAGATCTGCCGCGCATCGAGCTTCACCAGCGTCAGCATCTCGGGCTGGATTGCGATGCAATCCGCCGGAATGCCGTTGGGCGGTACCACCACTTCGCGACGCACAGGCTCCACCGCCAGCGCCTCTGCGAAGGCACCGAGCTGAGGGTTCTGGAACAGCGTGCGTACCTGCGTCGTCCAGCCCTGGGCGCGCATGCGCTCGAGCAGCCGCAGCGCCAGCAGCGAGTGGCCGCCCAGCTCGAAGAAGTTGTCGTTGCGGCCCACACGGGGTACGCCCAGCATCTCGGCCCAGATCGCGGCAAGCTTCTCTTCGACCTCGCCTTCGGGCGCCTCGTACGCACGCTCGCTCGTGAACTCGGCCGCCGGCAGGGCCTTGCGGTCCACCTTACCGTTGGCGTTCAGCGGCAGGCCTTCGAGCACAACGATGGCCGAGGGCACCATGTAATCGGGCAGCGCCTGACCCAACTTGCTTTTCAGTTCGGCAATGTCGATCACATGACCGGCGTTTGCCGACACATAGGCCACCAGCCGCGCGCCGGCGGGGCCTTCGTTGGCCACCACCACCGCCTCGCGCACTTCAACTTGTGCGAGCAACTGCGCCTCGATCTCCCCCAGCTCGATGCGGAAGCCCCGCACCTTCACCTGGTGGTCGATGCGGCCCAGATACTCCAGCTGGCCTTCCGAGTTCCAGCGCACCAGGTCGCCCGTGCGGTACAGCCGTCCGCCCTCGTCGTCGAACGGATCAGCCACGAAGCGCTCGGCCGTCAGCCCCGCGCGATCGAGGTAGCCGCGCCCCAGGCCGACACCCCCCAGGTACAGCTCGCCAGCCACGCCCTCGGGCACAAGGCCCAGTGCGGCATCGAGCACGCAGGTCTTCAGGCCATCGATGGGGCGGCCGATCGGCACCTGGCTGCGGCCGTCCGCACGGCACTGCCAGTGCGTCACGTCGATCGCCGCCTCGGTCGGGCCATAGAGGTTGTAAAGGCGCGCACGCGGCAGCCGCTGGAACACCGCGTTCTGCGCTTCGGCCGGCAAGGCCTCGCCGCTGCAGACGATGCGTTCCAGGCTCTCGCAGGCCTCGACGCCTTCGTGCGCCAGGAAGGCCTGCAGCATCGACGGCACGAAGTGCAGCGTGCTGATGCGGTGCTCGCGAATCAGCGCCACCAGCCGCGACGGATCGCGGTGGTCGCCCGGATTGGCGAGCACCAGGCGCGCGCCGGTCATCAGCGGCCAGAAGAACTCCCACACCGAGACGTCGAAGCTGAACGGCGTCTTCTGCAGCACGGTGTCGGTGCTGTCCAGGCCATAGGCCGCCTGCATCCAGGCCAGCCGGTTGTGCAGCGCACGGTGCCGGTTGGCTGCGCCCTTGGGGCGGCCGGTGGAGCCGGAGGTGTAGATGATGTAGGCGAGGTTCTCGTCGTGCAGCGCGACCTGTGGGTCGTGCGCGGGCTGGTCGTCGAGCGCCAGCGTGTCCAGCGACAGCACCTGCAGGCCCTCGATGCCAGGCACGCTCAGGTGGCTCTGAGTGAGCAGCAGCGCCACGCCGCTGTCGGCCACCATGTAGGCCAGCCGCTCGGCCGGGTACTCTGGGTCCAACGGCACGTAAGCGCCGCCGGCCTTCAGGATGGCCAGCAAGCCCACGACCATCTCGATGGAGCGCTCCACCGCGATGCCGACCTTGGTCTCGGGCTTCACGCCCAGCGCGATCAGATGGTGGGCCAGGCGGTTCGCTCTTGCACTGAGTTCGCCGTAGCTCAGCGTCTGCTCTCCGAAAACCAGTGCCTCGGCATCGGGGTGCCGCGACACCTGCTGCTCGATCAGGCGATGCACCGGCGTCGCATCGGGATGGCCTTGCGGGTTCGTGCCCCACGCCGCGAGTTGTGCGCGCTCGGCTTCGCCCAGCAACACCACCTCGCCGATTGCCTGTTCCGGACGGTCCGCCAGGGCCTGCAGCACGGCCAGGTAGTGCGTCGCCATGCGCGCGATGGTCGAGGCATCGAACAGCTCCGCCGCGTAGCTGAACTTCGCATGCAGCCGGCCATCGGGGCTTTCGTCGGTGAGCAGCATCAGTTCGAACTGCGCGGCCTGGGGACCCAGGTCATAGGGTTCGAGCGTGAGGCCCGAAAGGCCCTTCAACCCCGAGAAATCGCTGCGCTGGTGATTGAACATCACCTGGAACAACGGATGAACGCCGGCGATGCGCTCGGGCTGCAGGGCCTCGACCAATTGCTCGAACGGCAGGTCCTGGTGCATCTGCGCGCCCAGCGACGCTTCGCGGGCCTGTGCCAGCAGTTGCAACAGGCTGGTGCGCTCGTCCGCCACGCTGCGCAGCACCTGGGTGTTGACGAAGAAGCCGATGACGCTCTCGGTCTCCACGCGGTGGCGGTTCGCGATCGGCACGCCCACGCGGATGTCTTCCTGGCCGCTGTAGCGGCGGAGCAGCGCCTGGAAGCCGACCAACAGCACCATGAACAGCGTGACGCCCTGGGCCTGCGCCTGCTTCTGCAGACCCTGGACCAGCGACGCGGGCAGCTCGACCCGATGGGCGACGGCGGTGTAGCGGGCATCGGCCTTGCGCAGCCGGGCCAGCGGCAACTGCAGCACCGGCTGCGTCTCGCCGAGCTGCGTCTTCCAGTAGGAGAGCTGGCGGTCCTGTTCACCGGCCTCCAGCCAGTGCCGTTGCCACACCGCGTAGTCGGCGTACTGGATCGGCAATGGCGCCAGCGCCAGCGCCGGCGCCTCGCCCCGCACGCGGGCGCGGTACTGCGCCACGAACTCGTCCACGATGATCTGCAGCGACCAGCCGTCCGACACGATGTGGTGCATCACCAGCATGAGCACATGCGTTTCGGGTGCGAGACGGATCAAGCCCACGCGCAGGAGCGGGCCCTGCGTCAGGTCGAAGGGCGTGCCGCCGATGCGCTGCGCCGCTTCGCGCGCCATCGCGTCGCGCTGGCCGGCATCCGCCAGGCTCAGGTCCACCAGCGAGAAGTCGAATTCGCCGTCCTCGCCGATCACCTGTTCGGCGAGGCCGTCGGCGTCGGCGCGGAATACCGTGCGCAGCGACTCATGGCGCGCCACCAGCGCTTCGAAGCTCGCGCGCACCGCGTCCACTTCCAGCGCACCGCTGAGCTGCAGCGCATCGCTGATGTGATAGGCCGTGCTCGTCGGGTCGAGCTGCCACAGGAACCACTGGCGCAGCTGTGCATAGGACACATGGCAGCGGCCCGGGGTCTCGCTCTCGCGCGCGAGGATCGGAAACTGGTCGAGCGTCAGCCCCTTCGAACGAATCCCCTGATACACGACACGACGCTGTTCGGTGGGCAACCGGGAGAAGCGCTCTGCAATGCGACGGGTCGCGGTTGTTTCCATCAAACAGCCTCCATGCTGTCAAGCAGTGAATCGATTTCCGAAAGCGCCTGGTCGGTGGTGCCCTCCTGGTGCGTGGCCGCCAGCAGCGCCGCTTGCGCAGCCAGCGTCGGGTGCTGGAAGACGTCGCGGATCGTGAGCTGGCCGCGAGCGACACCCTGCACGCGGGCCACGAACTGCGCGACCAGCAGCGAGTGGCCGCCGAGCTCGAAGAAGTTGTCGTGCCGGCCCACGCGCTCTGCGCCCAGCACCTCGGCCCAGATCGCGGCGAGCTTCTCTTCGACCTCGCCCTCGGGCGCCTCATAGGCTCGCTCGCTCGCGAACTCCGCAGCCGGCAGCGCTTTGCGGTCCACTTTGCCGTTGGCGTTCAGCGGCAGGCCGTCGAGCACCACCCACGCCGCCGGCACCATGTAGTCGGGCAGTGCCGTGCCCAACCTGCTTTTCAGTTCGGCGATGTCGATCGCCTGGCCGGCATGCGCCGACACATAGCCCACAAGCCGCGTACCGGTGGGGCCTTCGCTGGCCACCACCACCGCTTCGCGCACTTCGGGCTGCGCCAGCAACTGCGCCTCGATCTCCCCCAGCTCTATGCGGAAGCCCCGCACCTTCACCTGGTGGTCGATGCGCCCCAGGTACTCCAGCTGGCCTTCACTGTTCCAGCGCACCAGGTCGCCCGTGCGGTACAGCCGCTCCCCGTGGTTCGCCGCCACGAAGCGCTCGGCCGTCAGAGCCGCACGGTTCAGGTAGCCCCGTGCCAGGCCTTCGCCCGACACATGCAGTTCACCGGCCACGCCGATCGGCACCGGGTTCAGCTGCGCATCGAGCACGCGCAAGCCCAGGTCGGGAATGGCAACGCCGACGGGACTGCGTTGCCGACCGATATCGGCCGCGGTGATCCGGCGCCAGGTCACGTGCACCGTCGTCTCGGTGATGCCGTACATGTTGACCAGTTGCGGATGCTGGTCGCCATGGTGTTCGATCCAGGTCCGCAACCTCTGCGGCTCCAGCGCCTCGCCGCCGAAGATCACCGTGCGCAGCGCGAGGCCGCCTTCATGGGCCTGCGGCAGGCTCGTGAGCTGGCCGAAGGCCGAGGGCGTCTGGTTGAGCACGGTCACCTGCTCTTCGCGCAGCAGGCGCAGGAAGTCCCCGGGCGAGCGGCTGGCCCAGAAGGGCACGATGACCAGCTTGCCGCCGGTGCACAGCGCGCCGAAGATTTCCCACACCGAGAAATCGAAGGCATAGGAGTGGAACATCGTCCACACGTCCTGGGGTCCGAAGTGGAACCACGGCGCGGTCGCATCGAGCAGCCGCGTCACGTTGCGATGGCACAGCTGCGCGCCCTTGGGCCTGCCGGTGGAACCGGAGGTGTAGATGACGTAGGCGAGGTTGTCGCCGCTCAACGCGACCTGCGGGTCGGCGTCGGATTCGCTGCCCGTGTCCAGCGTGTCGAGCGCGAGCACCTGCAATGCCTCGATGCCGGGCACGTCCAGGTGGCCCTGCGTGAGCAAGAGCTCGATGCCGCTGTCGGCGACCATGTAGGCCAGCCGGTCCGCCGGGTACTCCGGGTCCAGCGGCACGTAGGCACCGCCGGCCTTCAGGATCGCAAGAATCCCCACCACCATCGCGATCGAACGCTCCACCGCGATGCCCACCTTCGCTTCGGGCCTCACACCGAGCGCGATCAGGCGATGGGCCAGGCGGTTCGCGCGTGCGTTGAGCTCGCCGTAGCCGAGCGTCTCGCCATCGAACGCCAGCGCGGGCGCACCTGGCCGCAGCTTCGCTTGCTGTTCGATCCGGCGGTGCAGCGGTCCGGTGTCCGTTGCGCGCGGCGCGTGTTCGCTCCACGCCGCGAGTTGCGCCTGCTCGGCCTGGCTCAGCAGCATCACGTCGCCCACGGCTTGCTCCGGCGCATCCGCCAGCGCCTGGAGCACCGCGAGGTAGTGCCCCGCCATGCGTTCCATCGTCTCTGCGTCGAACAACTCGGCCGCATAGCGCAAGCTCGCCTGCACCCGGCCGTCCATGTCTTCGCTGGTGTCCAGCGCCAGCTCGAACTGGGCGGCCTGCGCTTCCAGTTCGTAATCCGTCAGCGTAAGGCCGGGCAGGCTTTGCAACGCGCGGAAGTCGCCGCGCTGGTGATTGAACATCACCTGGAACAGCGGGCTCGTGCTCAGGCTGCGCTCGGGTTGCAACGCTTCGACGAGCTGCTCGAACGGCAGGTCCTGGTGCGCCTGCGCGCCCAACGCCGCATCGCGGGCCTGCGCCAGCACCTGCGACAGCGTCGCGCGGCCGTCCACCACGCCGCGCAGCACCTGCGTGTTGACGAAGAAGCCGATGACGCCCTCGACCTCCGCCCGATGGCGGTTGGCCACCGGTACGCCCAGGCGAATGTCCGACTGGCCGGTGTAGCGGCTGAGCAGCACCTGGAAGCCGGCGAGCAGCACCATGAACAGCGTCGCGCCCTGGTCCTGTGCACGCCGATGCAGAGCCTTGACGAGCCCTTCGGGCAATGCGAAGCCGTGGCGCACGGCGTTGTAGCGCCCATCCGCGCGCCGCGCATGGTCGGTGGGCAGTTGCAGCACGGGCTGCTCGGAGCCCACATGCGCCGTCCAGTACGCGAGTTGCCGTTCCTTCTCGCCGGCTTCGAGCCAGGCGCGCTGCCAGGCTGCGTAATCCGCGTACTGGAGCGGCAGGGGCTGCAGCTCGGGCGCATGGCCCAGGACGCGTGCGCGGTAGCACTCCACGAACTCGTCCACGATGATCTGCATCGACCAGCCATCGGACACGATGTGGTGCATCACGACGACCAGCACATGCACCTCGGCCGCCAGGCGGATCAGGCCGACGCGCAGCAGCGGGCCTTCGCCCAGGTCGAAGGGCGTATCGCTGAGGCGGCGCGCCTCTTGCCTGGCGCGGGCCTCGCGCTTCCCGTCTTCGGCAACGTTGCCCAGATCGATCAGCGAGAAATCGATGCCGCCGGTTTCGCGGATCACCTGCGCGGCCATGCCCAAGGCATCGGCACGGAACACCGTGCGCAACGACTCGTGGCGCTGCACCAGTTCATTCAGGCTTGCGCGCACCGCGTTCGTGTCCAGTGCACCGGCGAGCCGCAGCGCGCCGCTGACGTGGTAGGCCGTGCTCTGCGGATCGAGTTGCCACAGGAACCATTGGCGCGCCTGCGCATGGGACAGCGCGAGACCGCCTGCGCGCTGCGATGCCGGCAGCGCCGGGATCGAGGGAACGTCCACCGCGGCATCGTCGCCACGGATCGCACGGGCGATCGACGCCAGGCCCTGGTGTTCGAACACCTGGCGCGGGCTCATCCGGATGCCCTGCCGGTGGGCGCGGGCGACCACCTTCAGGCTGAGAATCGAGTCGCCGCCGAGTTCGAAGAAGTTGTCGTTGCGTCCCACGCGCGCCACACCCAGCACCTCGGCCCAGATGGCCGCCAGCGCCTGCTCCACCTCGCCCTGGGGCGCTTCGTAGGCTCGCTCGCTCGTGAACTCCGCGCGCGGCAGCGCCTTGCGGTCCACCTTGCCGTTGGCATTCAGCGGCAGGCGCTCCAGCACCATCACCACGCCGGGCACCATGTAGTCGGGCAGCACCGAGCCAAGTCGGCCGCGCAGCGCGGTCACGTCGATCGCCTGGCCCACGTGCGCCGAGACATAGCCCACCAGCCGCGCGCCCGAGGGACCTTCGTCGGCCACAACCACCGCTTCACGCACCTCGGGCTGCGCCAGCAACTGCGCCTCGATCTCCCCCAGCTCGATGCGGAAGCCTCGCACCTTCACCTGGTGGTCGATGCGACCCAGGTACTCGATCTGGCCCTCGCTGTTCCATCGCACCAGGTCGCCCGTGCGGTACAGCCGCTGGCCGTTGTTCGTGGCCACGAAGCGCTCGGACGTCAGGCCGGCACGGTTCAGATAACCCCGCGCGAGGTTGATCCCGCCCAGGTACAGCTCGCCCGCCACACCCGCGGGCACTTCATTCAGCTGCGCATCGAGCACATACGCCTGCGTGTCGCTGATGGGCCGTCCGATCGGCACCTGGCTCAGCCCGTCGTCGCGGCAGGTCCACTGCGTGACGTGGATGGTGGTCTCGGTCGGACCGTACAGGTTCTGCAGCGAGGCACCCTTCAAGCGCTGCAGGGCTTCGCGCTGCGTGGCCGCGGGCATGGCCTCGCCGCCGCAGATGATGTAGCGCAGCCGCGTGGTGGCCTCGATGCCCTCGTGCGCAAGAAAGGCCTGCAGCATCGAGGGCACGAAGTTCAGGGTGGTGATCTGGTGGCGCTGGATCAACTGCACCAGCCGCTCGGGGTCGCGGTGGTCGCCGGGGTTGGCGATGACCAGCCGCACGCCGGTGGTCAGGGGCCAGAACATCTCCCAGCACGAGACGTCGAAGCCGAACGGCGCCTTGTGCAGCACGGTGTCGGCCTCGGTGAGGCGGTAGGTCTCCTGCATCCAGGCCATGCAGCTGTAGAGGGCGTCGTGGCGGATCGCCGCGCCCTTGGGCTTGCCGGTGGAGCCGGAGGTGTAGATGACGTAGGCCAGGTGTTCGCCGTGCAGCGCGACCTCGGGGTCGGCTCCGGATTCGGCATTGACGTCCAGGGTGTCGAGTTCGAGAACCCGCAGTGCGTCACCGGCGGGCAGCAAGGGACGCAGGTGGTGCTGGGTCAGCAGCAGCGACAGCCCGCTGTCGGCCACCATGTAGGCCAGGCGATCGGCGGGGTACTCGGGGTCCAGGGGCACGTAGGCACCACCGGCCTTCAGGATCGCCAGGATGCCGACCATCATTTCGACCGAGCGGTCGACCGCGATGCCCACGAGGGCCTCGGGCTTCACGCCCAGCGCGATCAGGCGGTGCGCGAGGTGGTTGGCGCGGGCATTGAGTTCACCGTAGCTCAGCACCTCGTCGCCGAACAGCAGCGCTGTTGCGTCGGGCGTTTGCCGCGCGTGCTGCTCGATCTGCCGGTGCACCGGCTGCGCGCCTTCGTGCCGCAACCTGTTCTCGCTCCAGACGGCCAGCTGCGCGCGCTCGGTCTCGCCAAGCAGCGCCACATCGCTCACGGCCTGTTCCGGCGCCGACGCCATGGCCTGCAACACCGCCAGATAGTGCCCGGCCATGCGCTCGATGGTCTGCACGTCGAACAGCTCCGACGCATAGAGGATGGTCGCGTCGACCCGGCCGTCCTCGAGTTCGAGCGTCTGCAAGGTCAGCTCGAACTGCGCGGCCTCTTCCTCGAAGTCCAGGCGCTGCACGGCAACGCCTGGCCACTCGGCCAGCGAGCGATGGTCGCGGCGCAGGTGGTTGAACATCACCTGGAACAGCGGATTGGCGCTCAGGCTGCGTTCGGGCTGCAGCGCGCCGACCAGTTGCTCGAAGGGAAGATCCTGATGCGTCTGCGCGCCGATGGCGGCGTCGCGGGTCTGCACCAGCAAATCGGTCAACGCCATGCGCGCATCGATCTGCGAGCGCAGCACCTGGGTGTTGACGAAGAAGCCGACGACCCCCGCCGTTTCGGCGCGGTTGCGATTGGCAATGGGCACGCCGACGCGCACATCCGTCTGCGCCGTGTGGCGGAACAGCAGCGCATTGAAGCCGGCGAGCAGCGCCATGAACAGCGTCGCGCCCTGCCCTTGCGCCTGCTGCCGCAACCGCTCGATGGTGTCGGCGGGCAGCGCGAAGGTGTGGTGCGCCGCGCGATAGCGGCCATCGGCCTTGCGCGGATGATCGGTGTGCAGCGAGATCACCGGCTGCTCCGTGCCCAGGTGAGCACGCCACCAGCCGAGCTGGCGCTCGCCTTCGCCCTCGGCCAGCCACTGGCGCTGCCAGAGCGCGTAGTCGGCGTACTGGATCGGCAGCTCGGCATGCACCGGCACCTGGCCCTGCACACGCGCCGCGTACTGCACGGCCAGCTCGTCGAGGATCAACTGGACCGACCAGCCGTCCGACACGATGTGGTGCATCACGACCAGCAGCCGATGGCTTTGCGCGCCGGTGCGCAGCAGCACGGCGCGCATCAGCGGGCCGCGCGTGAGGTCGAAGGGCTCGGTGCGGATGCGCCGCACCTCCTGCTGGATCGCCGCAGCGCGCGCCGCACCATCCAGCGCAGCCAGGTCGATGCAGGACAGCGCGACGTCGGCCGTCTCCTGGACGACCTGCTCCACCTCGCCGTCGCCGGCCTCGTGGAAGACGGTGCGCAGCGATTCGTGGCGATCGACCAGCGCCTGCACGCTGGCGCGCAGCGCCAGGACGTCGAGATCGCCATCGAGCACGAGGCCGCCGCTCAGGTGATAGGCGGTGCCCGCCGGGTCCAGCTTCCAGAGAAACCACTGCCGTTGCTGCGCAAAGGACAAGGCGATGCGCTCGCCCGCCGGTCGCCGTGGAATCGACGACCGCTCGGCGCGATCGGCGTTGCCCGCACCGCGCAGGCGCTGCGCCAGCCTGGCGCGCTGTTCCGCCGTCAGGTTGGCACGGCGCGTGGAAATGTCTTGGATGTCGGACATGGATTTTTCAGACGGTTGCAGGCGAGCGATCGGGTTCGGCATCGGTCGGAACATCGGCCTCGATTTCCTCGATCAGCCGGGTCTCGACCAGGATCGCAAGGTCGCGGATGGTGGGTGCCTTGAAGAAGGCGGCCGGATGCAGTTCGACCTCGTAGGCCTTGCGGGCCCGCGCCAGGATCTGGATCGCGAGCAGCGAATCGCCGCCCAGCTCGAACAGGTTGTCGTCGATGCCGACGCTGGCGATGCCCAGCATGTCCTGCCAGATGCCCGCGAGCACGGTCTCCAGCTCGCCCTCGGGCGCGACGAAGGGGGTGTCGAGCGCAGGGCGCGGATGATCGCGGCGCTTCTTCTTCGCGACCGGGCCGGTCTCCAGCAGTTCGAGCATGCCGTTGTCGAGTTCGCCCAGGCGCTGGTTCAGGTCGGTGGTGGAGATCACGACCTGCGCGAACGCCGGGCCGTTGACGATGCGTTCCACCGCCCGAGCGCCCTCGGGTCCGTCCATGCCGATGCCCTCGGGCAGCACGCGACCCGCGGCCATGCCGAGGTCGCGCCAGGCGTCCCAGTTGACCGAGATGACGGGGTACGTCGCACTGCGCTGCCACAGTGCGGCCAGCGCGTCGAGATACGCGTTTGCGGCGGCGTAGTCGCTCATGCCCAGGCCGCCGGCCATGGCCGAGATCGACGAGCACAGCAGCACGAAATCGAGCGGCTCGTCGCGCAGGGCATCGAGCAGGAAACGGGTGCCCTGCAGCTTGGGCGCGAAGACTTCGTCGATCGCGGCGCGGGTGCGGTTCGCGATCATTCCGCTGTTCGCGTGGCCGGCCGCATGCACGACGCCTTGCACCATGCCGAAGCGCGCACGGGCCTGCGCGGCGGCCGACTGCATCGAAGCCGCATCGGCCACGTCGGCGGCGATGACAAGCACTTCGCCGCCCAGGTTTTCGAGTTCGATCAGTTGCGCGAGCCTGGTCCGCAGGGCCTGCGGCTGCGCTTGGTCCGCGGCGAGGACTTCCCACTGGCCGCGCTCGGGCAGCGGCGTGCGTCCCAGCAGCACCAATCTGGCCTGCCATGACTCGGCCAGGTGCCGCGCGACCGCGAGCCCCACGCCACCGAGGCCGCCGGTGATCAGGTACACGCCCTTGGAACGCAGGCGCTGTTGCGGTGCGGACCCGGTCGGCAGCGGCGCGTAGGTCTTGACCCATCGATGCGGGCCACGATAGGCCACGAGCGATTCGTCGTGCGGCGCCTGCGCCGGTGCCACGAGCTGCCGTGCCAGCCACGCCTCGGCGGCGCTGCCCCGCACGGGCAGCACGATGTCGGTCACGCGGCAGGCGATGTGCGGATACTCCTGCGCGATCACCTTGCAGAGGCTGAACAGCGTCGCCTTCTCCGGGCACAGCGCTTCGAGGCCGGAGACGTCTTCGATCTGGTTCGCGACGACTTCGATCGAGAGCTTGCGCGCACGCCCGCCAGAGGTGCTGTCGATGGCCTGGGCCAGCGCCAGCAGGCTGAAGTAGCCGCGCTCCATGACCTGCCCGGATTGCGACGGCAACAGCGGCTGCTCATCCACGCTCCACAGGTGAAAGACCCTGGCGACCGGCCCGGACTCGGCCTGCACCTTGCGCAGCAGCTGCTCTTGGTCGGCTCGCTCGCCGGGTCGAACGGTGAAATGACGGGGGCCCGTTTCTGCATAGCCTGTGCCTGGCGCCACGCGAACCACCGCATGTCCAGGCGCATCGGCCTCCAGTTGGCGGATCAATGCATCCGCGAGGCCGCTCTCTTCCGCGAACACCAGCGTGCAACCCTCAGCCGGCGCAGGCGCCGACGACGCATTCGCGGGCTCGGTGCGCTGCCAGACCGGCACGTGGAATGCATCGCTGCCCGCACGCACGGACGATGCCGGCGCTTCGTTGCCCGGCTCGGGCATGTCGGTCCAGTACGACTGGCGCTGGAACGGGTAGGTCGGCAGCGGCACCCGACGCTCTTGCCGCCCGGGATGGCACGCGGCCCAATCGATGTCGACGCCCGCGCACCAGAGCTGGCCGATCACGCTCGCCATCTGGCGTTCGTTCTGCGCCTGCTTCTGCGGATGGGCCTGGCTCGACAGGATGGCCGCCGCCGAATCGGCCAGCGGGTGCTGGCGTGCGAGGCCAGCCAGCGTCTCGCCGGGACCGACTTCCAGCAGCACGCGGCCCTTGGCGCGCAGCAGTTCCGCCACGCCGTCCGCGAAGCGCACCGTGCCGCGCAGGTGCTGGCCCCAGTAGGCCGGATCGACCGCCTGCTGCGCCGTGATGGGCTTGCCGGTGACGTTGGAGATGAAGGGAATGCGGGGCACAGACCGCGGCACGGAAGCCACCACCTGCTGCAGCTTGGCCACGATGGACTCGGTCATCGCCGAGTGGGAGGCGATCGAGACCAGCAGGCGGCGCGGCATCAACCCGCGTGCGAACAACTGCTGCTCGGCCGCTTCGATGGCCGCCATCGGCCCGGCGAGCACGCACAGCTGCTCGCCATTGATCGCCGCGATGTCGCAGCCGGTGGCGAGGAATGGCGCGAGTTCGGCTTCCGACAGCGCAATGGCGGTCATCGCGCCCGGCGACATCGACTGCATCAACCGCCCGCGCGTGGCGACGATGCGCAGCGCGTCTTCCAGGCTGAACACGCCCGCCAGGCATGCCGCCACGTACTCACCCAGGCTGTGGCCCAGCATCACGGCGGGCTGCACGCCGCGCGACATCCACAGGCGCGCCATCGCGTACTCGACGATGAACAGCACCGGCTGCGTGTATTCGATGCGGCCGAGCTTTTCGTCGGCAGCGGCCTCGCCGCCGGCGGCCGGGTACAGCAGTTGCCGCAGGTCCATGCCCATCGCGTCGCGCAGCGCGTCGCAGCAGCGATCGATCTCCTGGCGAAACACCGGATGGTCGCGGTACAGCGCGAGCCCCATGTTCGCGTGCTGCGTACCGCCGCCGGGGAACAGGAACGCGACCTCGGGCGCGGAGGCGGGAACGCCGCTCCCCAGGTCGAAGTCGCTCTCGGGCGCACGCAGCGCCTCGACGGCGGTTGCCAACTCGTCGGCAACGACTGCGCCACGGACCGCCAGCGCACGCCGGCCAGTCTGCAGCGTCTGTGCGACGTCGGCGAGCGACGTACCGGGACCTGCTTCCTCGAGATGGCTGGCGAGCTGCTGCGCGGCTTGCTGCAGAGCGTTGGTGTTGCGAGCAGAGAGCGGCAGGACCTGCCAGGTCGGTGCCTTTGCCTGCGTAGACGGACGGGCCACCGGCGCTTCTTCGAGCACCACGTGCACATTGGTTCCGCCGATGCCGAACGAGCTCACGCCCGCGCGGCGCGGCGTCCGGCCCTCTGGCCAGGGCTGGCGCTGCGCGTTCACATAGAACGGGCTGCTAGCGAAATCGATCTGCGGATTGGGCTTCGTGAAATGCAGGCTGGGCGGCAACACACCGTGCTTGAGCGCCATCGTGGCCTTGATGAGCCCCGCCACGCCGGCCGCCGCATCGAGGTGGCCGATGTTGGTCTTGACCGAACCGACGGCACAGAAGCCGCGCCGCTCGGTGTCGGCGCGGAAGGCCTGCGTGAGCGCCGCGATCTCGATCGGGTCGCCCAGCGTGGTGCCGGTGCCGTGCGTCTCGATGTAGCCGATGGTGTCGGCCGAGACGCCCGCGATCAGTTGCGCCGAGCGAATGACCTCGGCCTGCCCGTCGATGCTGGGGGCGGTGAAGCCGACCTTGGCGGAGCCGTCGTTGTTGGCCGCGGTGCCCTTGATGACCGCATGGATGGTGTCGCCGTCGCGCAGCGCCTCGTCGAGGCGCTTGAGCACGACCACGCCGGCACCGCTGCCGATCACGGTGCCGGCCGCATCGGCGTCGAAGGCGCGGCAATGGCCATCGGGCGAGAGGATCGCGCCGGCCTGGTAGCGGTAGCCGCCCTCTTGCAGCAGGTTGAGCCACACGCCGCCGGCCAGGGCCATGTCGCAGTCGTGGCTCAGGAGTGCCTGGCAGGCGGTGTGCACCGCCGTAAGCGACGTGGAGCAGGCGGTCTGCACGCTCACGGCGGGACCGCGCAGGTTGAGCTTGTAGGCCACGCGCGTGCACAGCGAGCCACCGGAGTTGCCGCTCATGAGGCCGAGCAGGTCGGCGATACCCGTGTGCGCGCCGAGGCCGAAGGACGGCAGCAGGTTCCGGATCAGGTAGACGTTGGCGCCCTCCCCCGCATAGACGCCGACCTTGCCCGGCCAACGCTCGGGATCGCACCCGGCGTGTTCGAGCGCCGCCGAGGCGCATTCGAGAAAGACGCGCTGCTGCGGGTCGAGGTTCTCGGCTTCGCGGGGCGTGTAGCCGAAGAAGCCGGCGTCGAACTGGTCGAAGCCTTCGAACATCACGCCGGCCTTCACATAGTCGGGGTCGTCCAGCAGGCTTTGCGGCACGCCGCGCTCGCGCAACTGCTCATCAGTGAAGCGCGACACCGACTCCACGCCGCCCTGGATGTTGCGCCAGAAGGCGTCCACGTCGTCGGCACCAGGGAAGCGGCCGGACAGGCCGACGATGGCGATCTCGAGGCCGGTGGGTTCGGCGGATTCGTTGAAGGGGGTGGTCATCAATTGACTCTCTCTGCCACTTTGCGGCGTTGAAGCATGGCGGCGCGCTGGCGCAGCGCGCGGTCGTCGGCGGCGGCAGACGATGCGGACGCGGCCTGGGCCCCGCCCTGCTCGATCCACTGGGCCAGCGACTCGACGGTGGGGTACTTGAAGAGATTGACCAACGGCAGCGCGACCTGCAGCCGGTCTTCCAGCAGCCGGTGCGCGCGAATCAGCAGCAGCGAGTGCCCGCCGAGGTCGAAGAAGTTGTCGTGCAGGCCGACCTGCTCGACCTGCAGGACCTCGGACCAGATGGCCGCCAGGGTGCGGGCGACATGGCCTTGCGGCGCTTCGTAGGCGGTGGCGCAGCCCAGGCCTTCGGGCTCGGGCAGCGCCTTGCGCTCGACCTTGCCGTTGGCGTTCAGCGGCAGGGCTTCCAGCACGACGATGGCCTTGGGAACCATGTAGTCCGGCAACGTCCGGCCGAGGCTTTCGCGCAGCGCGGCCACGTCGACGGACTGGCCCGCATGCGGCGCGACGTAGGCCACGAGCGATGCACCCGCCGCGCCCTGCTTCGCCACGACGACCGCTTCACGCAGGGTCGGCTGCGCAAGGAGTTGCGCCTCGATTTCACCGAGTTCGATGCGGAAGCCGCGGATCTTCACTTGATGGTCGATGCGCCCCAGGTACTCGATCTGGCCTTCGGCGTTCCAGCGCACGAGGTCTCCCGTGCGGTAGAGGCGCCCGCCGCTGCCGAAGGGATCGGCCACGAAGCGCTCGGCACTCAGGCCCGGCTTGTTCAGGTAACCCCGTGCCAGGTTCACGCCGCCCAGGTACAGCTCGCCCGCCACGCCGCGCGGCACCGGGTTGAGCTCCGCATCCAGCACCCAGGCCTGCGTGTCGCTGATCGGACGGCCGATCGGCACCAGGCTTTGCCCGTCGTCGCGGCAGGTCCAGCGCGTGACGTGGATGGTGGTTTCCGTCGGGCCGTACAGGTTCTGCAGCGTCGCGCCGCTCAGGCGCCTGAGCGCTTCTCTCTGTGTCTCCGCGGGCATGGCCTCGCCGCCGACGATGATGTGCTTCAGGCGCGTGCTCGCCTCGATGCCCGGGTGCGCGAGGAACGCCTGCAGCATCGAGGGCACGAAGTTCAGCGTCGTGATCTGGTGGCGCTGGATCAATTGCACCAGCCGCTCGGGGTCGCGGTGATCGCCGGGGTTGGCGACGACCAGGCGGACGCCCGAGGTCATGGGCCAGAACATCTCCCAGCATGAGACGTCGAAGCCGAAGGGCGCCTTGTGCAGCACCGTGTCTTCGCCGCCCAGGCCATAGGTGCTCTGCATCCAGGCCATGCAGCTGCGCAGGGCTTCGTGGCGCACGGCCGCGCCCTTGGGCTTGCCGGTGGAGCCCGAGGTGTAGATGACGTAGGCGAGGTGCTCGCCGTGCAGCGCGACCTGCGGGTCGGTGTCGGGCTCGCCGGAGACGTCGAGGCTGTCGACTTCCAATCGCACGAGGCCATCCTGCTCCGCAATGAGCGCGCGGGTGGCCCGGTGGCTCAGCAGCAGTTCGATGCCGCCGTCCTCCACCATGTAGGCCAGGCGCTGCGCCGGGTACTCGGGGTCCAGCGGCAGGTAGGCGC
The DNA here is from genome assembly GCF_017161115.1 of Variovorax sp. RKNM96. Lineage (GTDB taxonomy): Bacteria > Pseudomonadota > Gammaproteobacteria > Burkholderiales > Burkholderiaceae_C > Variovorax. Next base: position 5,089,081 of record NZ_CP046508.1, read on the forward strand.
CGCCGGCCTTCAGGATGCCCAGGATGCCCACGACCATCTCGAGGGAGCGCTCCATCACGATGCCCACGCGCATGTCGGGTCGAACGCCCAGCGTGATCAGCCGGTGAGCCAGGCGGTTGGCGCGCGCGTTCAGTTCGCCGAAGCTCAGCGACGATTCGTCGAACAGCAGTGCCGTCGCGTCAGGTTGCTGCAAGGCGTGTCGCGCGATGCTGTGATGCACCAGCTCCGAGCCCGGCTCCTGCCACGCGTTCACGCTCCACTGCGTGAGCTGCGACTTCTCGGGCGCGGCCAGCAACTCGATATCTCCGACCGCGCGCTGCGCATCCCCGGACAGCACATCGAGCATCACCACGTAGTGCTGCGCCATCCGCGCGATGGTCTCGGGTTCGAACAGGTCTGCCGCGTAGATCACGTCGAGCATCAGGCGGCCATCAGGTCGCTCGCGCGCTTCCAGCACCCAGTCGAACTGCGTCTGCAGATCGGGCAGCGGCTGGTCGGCTATCTCGATATCGCCCAGCCGCTGCAGTGCCCGGTGGTCCTCGAACAGGTGGTTGAACATCACCTGGAACAGCGGACTGTGGCTCATGCTGCGTTCGGGCTGCAGATGCTGGACCAGCTGTTCGAACGGCAGGTCCTGGTGCGCCTGCGCGCCCAGCACCGCCTCGCGGGCTTGCGCCAGCACCTGCGCAAGGCGGGTGCGGCCGTCGATCGGATTGCGCAGCACCAGCGTGTTGACGAACAGGCCGATGACGTTCTCGAACTCCACGCGGTTGCGGTTCGCGATGGCAGCGCCGACGCGGATTTCCTGCAACCCCGTGTAGCGATGCAGCAGCGCCTGGAGGCCCGCCAGCAGCACCACGAAGAGCGTGGCGCCCTCAGCCTGCGCGAGTTCACGCAGCCGGCCAAGCAACGGTGCCGGCAGCTCGAAGGCATGTCGCGCGGCACTGTAGGCCGCCTGCGGCTTGCGCGGATGGTCGGTGCGCAGCTCGAGCACGGGATGCTCGTCGCCCAGCTCTGCGCGCCACCAGTCCAGTTGCCGCTGCGCCTCGCCGGCCGCCAGCCACTCGCGCTGCCACACCGCATAGTCGGCGTACTGCACGCGCGGCACGGCAAGCGCTGCCGCCCTGCCCTGCAGGCGGGCCGCATAGCCGGCGGCGAGTTCGTCGATCAGCACCTGCATCGAGGCGCCGTCGGAAACGATGTGGTGCATCACCACGGCGAGCACCTGCGTGTCGTCCGAGATGCGGATCAATGCAGCACGCAGCAAACCGCCCTGCGTGAGATCGAACGGGGCGGCCTTGAGGCGACGGGTTTCATCGGCGAGGCGGCCGTTGCGTTCGCCGGCTGGCACGCCGCGCAGGTCGATCAGTTCCAGGGGCAGCGCGCCCGTCGGCTTGATCCATTGCGCGGCGATGCCGTCGCTCCCCGCGCGGAACACGGTGCGCAGCGACTCATGGCGTGCGACCAGATCGTCGAGCGCCGCGCGCAACGCATCGGCATGCAGCGTCCCGGTGAGGCGAAGCGCGCCGCTCATGTGGTACGCCGCGCTGGCCGGATCGAGCTGCCAAAGGAACCACTGGCGCTCCTGCGCGTGGGACAGCGGCAGCGCGTGCAGCCGGCGCTCGGCCGGCAACACCGCGATGGGCACGGGCCGCGCACGCGCGCCTTCGCTCAGGCGCTGGCGCACGGCAGCGGCGCACTCGGAAAGCCGCGGGTGCTCGAACATCAGGCGCACCGGAAAGTCGATGTCCCAGTGATCCGACACGCGGGTCGCTACCTGGGTCGCGGTGAGCGAACTGCCACCACGAGTGAAGAAATGAGCATCGCGCGCGAAAGGCTTCGCATCGGCGGGCCGGAGCACTTCGCGCCAGATCGCATCGACGGCGCGTTCGGTCTCGTCGAGCACAGGCGCTTCGGCCGGCACCTCGACGGGACCACCCTTGACGAACGCACCGCGTTCGTAGATCGCATACGCATCCGCGCTTCGATCGAGCCAGCCCGCGCGGCAGGCGCTGCGCTGCAGCTTGCCGCTGGTGGTCTTGGGCATGCCGCCCGGGTTGAGCAGCAGCACGGCCGAGAGCGCTTCGCCGAACACCTCGCTGACGGCAGCACTCAGCGCCTCGACCAGCACCTGCGGCGACACCAGCTTCTGCATGCTGCGCGACACCTCGGCCGCCGCGCCGATGCCTTCTCCATCGGGTCCGCTGGCTGCGAACACCGCCACGCGCCCCTTGCGCACCGCATCCACCTCGGCCTCGATGACGCGCTCGATGTCCTGCGGATAGATGTTGTGGCCGCGAACGATGATCAGGTCCTTGATGCGCCCGGTCACGTAGAGCTCGCCGTCGCAGACGAATCCCAGATCGCCGGTGCGCAGCCAGCGCCGGCCCGCGCGCTCGACGAAGGTCTCGGCGGACTCGCGCGGCTTGCCCCAGTAGCCGGCACCGATGCTCGCGCCGCTCACCCAGATCTCGCCGATGCGGCCGGGTTCGGCCACCACGGACAGCGTGGCGGGATCGACGATCTCGACCACGTGCTCGACCGCCACCGCGCCGCAGCCCACGAGCAACGTGCCGCCCTCGCTCGACTCGCCCTTGCCGGCGGCCAGGCCATCGGCGTCGAAGCCGCGCGCGACCATGCCGGCGCCGCGCTTGCCGCCGGTCACGAACAGCGTCGCTTCGGCGAGGCCGTAGCAGGCGTAGACCGCGCCGGGGTCGAAGCCCGCGGGAGCGAAGCGCTCGATGAAGTCGAGTTCGGTGTCGGCGCGCACCGGCTCGGCGCCGGTGTAGGCCACGCGCCAGCTGGAGAGGTCGAGCTTGGCAAGTTGCGCGTCTTTCACACGCTCCAGGCAGAGGCGGAACGAGAAGTCCGGACCGCCGCTGAGCGTGGCGCGGTGGCGCGAGATCAGCTCCAGCCAGCGCACCGGGCGCTCGAGGAAATAGCGCGGCGAAGTCAGCACCAGCGGGATGACGCTGTAGAGCGGCTGCATCAGGCCGCCGATCAGGCCCATGTCGTGATAGAGCGGCGCCCACGAGACGAACTTGTCGTCCGGCCCGATGCCCATGCCGACCCGGATCGCATGCTCGTTGGCCATCAGGTTGCCGTGCGTGACGATGACGCCCTTGGGCGCCGAGGTCGAGCCCGAGGTGTATTGCAGGAAGGCGACGTCGTCGTCGGCCGGCTCGAAGGGCTGCCAGGCATCGGCGAGCGCGACATCGACCGCATCGACGGCGACGATCTGCACATCGCCGAACTGGCTGCCTGCCGCGGACATCGCGGCACTCAAGGCGGACGACGTGAGCACGCAACGCGCTTCTGAATCGACCGCCACGCCGGTGAGCCGCGCCAGATGCTGCGGCCGTGTCGATTCGGGCGGAAACACCGGCACCGCGATCACGCCGCAGTAGAAGCAGGCCAGCATGCTCACGGCATAGTGGTCGCCGTTGTCGAGCATGACGAGCGCGCGGTCGCCCTTGGCGAACTGCTGCTGCAGGCGGGCCGCGAGCGCGCGCACGCGCTGCTCGAAGACGGCATAGGTGAAGGGCAGCTCGCTGTAGACGCCATCGACTTCGTCGACCACGGTGAGCCAGACATCGTGCGGACGCTGCTCGGCCAATGCGCGCAGGTGCGCCACGAAGTTACGCGGTTGCCGGCCGACGGATGCCGTCGCGAGCGGTTCGTTCATATCTACCCTTGATGCGCCTGCAGTTGCGCTCGATGAAGAGGCGTTGGCAGACGCCGTGCGAGCGCCGCAAGAAAGGCGGTCTCGTGTTGCCTGAGAAAGAAATGGCCGCCCTCGAACCAGTCGAGGGTGAAGGCGCCGCCGGTCTCTTTCGACCAAGCCGCCATGGCCAGCGCCTCGATGTCGTCCTGGCGTCCCGCGAAGGCATGAACGGGCAACGGCAGGGGCGCTTCGACAGCCACATGGACATGGCTGCGGCAGACGCGGCGGTCGGCACGCAGCGTGTCGAGCGTGATGCGCATGAGCTCTTCGCTCGCGAACACCTCTTCGGGCGTACCGCCCTGCTTGCGCAGCTCGGCGGTCAGCGAGGCGTCGTCTTCGCCACCATCGAAACGCTCGGGATCGCGCCGGGAAGGCGCTGCGGAGCCGGACACGAGCAGCGCGCGCGGCAGCGGCCGATGCAAGGACTGAAGCCGGCGGGTCACGCCGTGTGCGAGCAACGCGCCCATGCTGTGGCCGAAGAGCGCGAAGTCGCCGCGCATCACGTCGGCCTGCTCGGTGCATATCTGCGCGACCAGTGCATCGAAGTCTTCGACGAAGGCCTCGCCCATGCGTGCGCCTCGCCCCGGCAACTCGACCGGCACGATGCGAACCCATGGCGGCACGAAACGCCGCCACCGCAGGTACATGGAGGCGCTCGCACCCGCGCATGGCAGGCACAGCAGCGCCAGGGGCGCCTGAGCGCTCATCAACCTGCCGCGGTTTCCGTGGCCGGTGCGTCCGCCTGCTGCTGCATCCAGTCGCGCAGCGACTTGGGCCGCATGTCGGTCCAATGGGTCTCTACATACGCGAGAACGGTTTTCTTGTCGCCCTGAACGCCTTCGACGGCGGTCCATCCGCCGGGAACGGCCTTCCAGTGGGGCCAGATGGAGTACTGGTCTTCGTGATTGACCAGAACGATGAAGGTCTCGTCTTCGCGGTCAAAAGAACTCGTCGACATCGGTGCATCCTTGTGTGATTGAACAGAGAGAAGGAGCACGCAAAAGCCGGTCGCGGGACCGGACCGGATTGCAGCGCCCCTGCCAAGAGGACGCTTCAGAGGTCGATCTGTTCATTTTTCACGGCGGGACGGCGAGCGCCGCAGGCGCACCGGTGCCGAAACGCGCGCAGGGGCGCGCGTTCAGGTGGGATGCGGTTTTTTTACTTGCCGGCGCGAGGCTCGGTGTCGTCGTCCGGCAGGTCGTCGCCGAAATCGTTGGCCGGCGGAACGAACCCCGCGAGAAGCCAGAGCCGGGCGGCCTTGTCGTAAGCCCGGCGGTGCGCAGGCTCCGCGAGGAGCCAGGCGGTCATTTCGGCGCGCGCGGCCTCATCGAAGCTCTCGCTGTCGTGTTCGCGCTGCACCCAGTCCCATGCGGTATTCCAGATGGGATCGCCCGTTTCCTGTGTCATTCGTGAAGCTGCTCGCGTTGTCCGTCGAGGCCGGGTCTTGAACGAACCCGGCCGGTCCAGCGCGCATTCTCGCGGGAAACGGGCGTGGCCCCGCTGCGTAGAACCCGCAGCTAGTGCGCGTCGCTCTCGAGCAGCAGGTGGCCGCACGATTTGATCGCGTTGGCAGCCTCGGCGATCAGCCCGTTCACGAGACCCAGCGCACAGCCCAGGCGCGCCGCGATCTCGCGCTGCGTAAGGCCTTCGAGGCGATAGAGCTCGAACACCAGGCGCGTGCGGGGCGAGAGGCCGGCCAGAACCTTGTCGATGGCGGTGATCACCTGGCGCTCGCACATCATGCGGTCGGGGGTCGAGGCGGTTGTCGGCATGTCGAGCAGCTCCACGTCCACGTCGAAGGTGCGATAGCTGGCCTCGACGCGGTGACGGCGGCAGTAGTCCAGCGCCATGTTGCGCACCACCTGGCAGCAATAGCCGATCGGACGTTCGGCCTGGCGCACGCAGGGGCCGTCGGCGATCTTCAGGTAGGCGTCCTGCACGACGTCATCGGCCAGGTCCGCCGTGTTGACGATCTTCCGGGCGACGCGCCAGAGCTGCGGCCGGTGGGCGATGAAAACCTCTGCGAGCGAAGGCTCGGACGAATGCGGCAACGGCATGTTCAACACCTCTTCCTCCAGTTCCAGTGGGCGAGCCGAGACGGGCCGCAGGTCCGATTTACTACTTTCGATGCACAAATCGAAATAAGAATCATTGCTATTTATAGGCGGATTTTGAGGCATTTCGATGACCCTTCCGGATCGACACTCAAACAAACGACATGAGGAGCCCCGAGAAAATCCGCCGCGGCGAATCGGATGGCCGAGCGATCCGCGAGAGAACGCAGAACCCGGCACAGGGGGGTCGCGATAATAGCCGACTTGCGATTCGCGCAAGCATTTTGAAAGCAAGGTTAAAGATTGCGGCGGAGCGCTGCCGACCACCATGTATCGCGCCGCTTCCCTTCTTCCCTTGCCTGCTGGCGATATCCATCTCTGGCTCTGCCCCCACGGCGATTCCGGCGATCCCGCGCTCGACGCTTCGTATCACGCGCTGTTGACGCCGCAAGAACTGCGGCAGAAGGATCGCTTCCATTTCGCACGCGACCGGCATCGCTACCTGATGACCCGGGTGCTGGTGCGCACGATCCTCTCGCGCTATGCACCGATCGCGCCACACGACTGGCGCTTCGCCAACGGCCCCTTCGGTCGTCCCCGCATTGACGCTGATCCGGTCATCGAAGAAACGCGGGGCCTGGACTTCAACCTGAGCCATACCGCCGGCCTCATCGTGCTGGCGATTGCCCGCGACATCGAACTGGGTGTCGACGTCGAAAACATCCGCCGCGCCGCCGTGCTCGAGGCCGTCGATCACTTCTTCGCACCGGCCGAGGCCAGGTCGCTGGACGCATTGCCGACCGCCCTGCAGCCACATCGCTTCTTCGAGCTGTGGACCTTGAAGGAAAGCTACATCAAGGCGCGCGGCATGGGTCTGCAGATCCCGCTCGACAGCTTCGCCTTTGCGCTCGACAGTCCGGGCGACGTCGGTTTCGCGCTCGCCGATCCACACGGCAACGCCTCATGGCACTTCCAGCAACTTCAGCCCACGCCTGACCACATGGTGGCCCTTTGCAGTTCCACCGACGCGCGAATCGTGTGCCGCGAAACTTCGCCGTTGCAATGGGAGCGCTCGCTGGAAGTCCGCACGACGCGCGCATCTAAAATCTCGCCCCTTTCCCCGATCCCTCCCTCATGAACATCGTCGTCAACGAAGAACTCAAAGCCTATATCGATCCCATGTCTCCGGAGGAATACGCGGCGCTGGAACGCAGCATCCTCACCGAGGGCTGCCGCGACGCGCTGGTGCTGTGGGGCGACGTGCTGGTGGACGGCCACCATCGCTACGGCATCTGCCAGAAGCACGGGCTGCCCTTCCAGACGGTGCAGAACACGCACTTCAAGACCATGGAGGACGTGCACCTCTGGATGATCGACCAGCATCTCGGCCGGCGCAGCATCTCGGACTACCAGCGCGGCGTGCTGGCGCTCCGAAAGAAGGTCATCGTCGATGACCAACGCTCCCGCGCGCTGTCGGAAACATCGTCGTCGGAAGACCCGCCTTTCGATGTCGACACGCCCGCCGGCGAATCCCCGGCCGACAACGCAACCGCCCTGCCCCCGCCCGCTCCGCTGAACAGCCGCGAATCCATCGCCAAGGCCGCGCGCCTGAGCAGCAGCCAAGTCGTGATGATCGAGAAGATCCAGAAGCAGGCTGCGCCCGAACTAGTGGCCGCGGTGAAGTCGGGGGTGATCTCGATCAACACGGCCGCCGCCGTGGCCAGCCTGCCCGCCGAGGAGCAAGTCACTGCTGCAAATGCGGGCAAGGACGAGCTCAAGCAGGCCGCCAAGCGCGTGCGCGAGTCCAAGCGCAAGCCGCGCGAAGAGTCGACCGAGTCCGCATCGGATGAACAGAGCGCCAAGCCCGATTCGGTCGAAGCGCTTCAGCAGCGCGTGGCCGAACTCACGCGCGAGAACGACGCTCTGCGTAGGCAGGTCGCCGATCTGCAGGCGCAACTGGCAGAGCAGTTGGCCGACTGACGGCGGGGCGTGAGCCCCGCGTCGATATTCTCCTTACAGCTGGATCTCGGTGATCTTCGCGCCCGACAGCGAGACACCCGCTTCCAGGCCCACATTGGTCAGCACGAAGCCCACCACCGGCTGCCGGATCGTGTTGGTGTCGACATTGCCGTTGGCACCGATGGTGGCGACAGCCACCGTGGCGTCGGCACCGGCCGTCCAGCCCTTGCTGCTGCGGAACTTGTCGAGCGCCGCCTGCGTGGTGAACAGGTAGATCACGGCCTTCGACTGAGCGCCGGCCTGGAAGCCCACCGAGCCCGCGGTGGTGCTGTAGTACGACTGCGTACGGCCGTTCACGCGCAATGCGCCGCGCCCGTATTCGGCACCGACGCCGAGGCTGGCCCCGACCACCGCCGGGAACACCAGCACGCCGCTCGACTTGGAGACCAGTTCGCGCGATCCCTTCACCGAGTCGTACAGCTTGGACAGCGAGGCATCGACCTGTGCATCGATCGATGTGCGCGAGGTTGCGCTGCTGCTTTGGTCCTGCGGGCGCGTCGTGGTGCATCCGACAAAAGCCAGGCTGCAGGCCGCAACGACGGATGAGAACGCGAGAGTACGGAGGTTCATGGAGTTCATGATGATTCCTTTGCAAAGACATGGATCGGCGGAAAAACTTCTGCCTGCGGTGGCAGATCGAGCCATGCTACGGCGGCAAAAACGCGGGAAATCGGACGTGGGAATCCCGCCTACGCGAAGTCAGGCCGCGTGCCTGCGCGGGCACCGGCGACCGGTGAAACCGGGGTTCCGGGACCCGGTTTTGCACCGCAGCATCGACGGAGAAACGCAATGTTGCGGCAATGCTGATTCATAGCATCGCGGCCGAACCCACCACAACCCACACGTACTTCCATGACCTCCGAGACCGTCCGTGCATTGCCTTTGCCGCCAGTGCGCATTGGCCGTCTCTCGCTGCCTGACGCCTTGCGCGGCTTCGGCCTGTTCGGCGTGCTGATGGCCCATCTGCTCGGCCTTTTGTCCGGTCATGCGATGGCCGGCCTGCTGGTGCTGACGGTTGCAAGCCTGTGGACTGGCCACGCCGCCGTGCTGCGCGAGTCGGTGGCGCGTCGCCGCTTCTGGCGAGGCATCCTGTGCGTGAGCTTTGCCGTGAACCTGATCGTCACGGCTGGCACATCCGCCGCTCCTGCGCTGCGCGATATCGCGCCGCTCGCGCAAGGCGCGTTCTTCGCGGCGGCCTTCGTTCTCCTGTTCCAGCGCGCCGCATGGCGACGCTGGCTGCTGAAGCTCGCGCCCGCCGGCCGGATGGCACTGACAAACAGCCTCGCGCAAGCGCTGCTTGCTCTGTGCATCCTGCACGGCAGCGGCCTCCACCTAGATCCTGCGAGCCTAGTGGTCTTCGGCATCGCGATCTTCGCGTTGCAGGCCGCCTCCAGTTGCTGGTGGATGGCGCGCTACAACGCGGGTCCCGCCGAATGGCTATGCCACAGCCTGGTCTCGGGCAAGCCGCAACCCATGCGGCGCCGGACCGAGGAACTGCCTCGGCGGGCCGATCGAACGAGGCCGTTCCTGCTCAGGGAACGACCGTGATGCGATCCGTCGCCGGCGGCGCGAGCGGGCTGTTCGCCTTGATGTAGGCCTCGAGCGCATCCACGTCCTGATCGCCGCCGAGCACGTCGGTGCCCTGGTTGAACACGGTGAAGTTGTCGCCGCCGGTGGCCAGGAAGCTGTTCATCGTGACGCGGTAGTTCGCCGCCGGATCAATGGCGGTTCCGTTCAGCGCTATGTTGCTCACGCGCGCGCCGCCCGGCGCCGAGGCGCTGTAGCTGTAGGTCAGGCCGCGCGAAGGCAGCAGCACCTTCGGCGCGGCCACTGTGTTGGAGCCGCTGTTGAACTGCTGCTCGAGCACCGCCTTGATCTGCGCACCCGTCATCGTCTTCACCACCAGGCTGTTGCCGAAGGGCTGCACCGCGAAGATCTGGCCGTAGGTCACGTTGCCGCCGGGTGCGGGCGCGAGATCGGCGCGCACACCGCCCGGGTTCATGAAGGCGATCTGCGCCGCGCCCTTGCCGGCCGGGCTGGTCGCTGCAAGCTGTGCATCGGCGATCAGGTTGCCGAGCACGCTTTCCTTCGATGGATCCACCTGCGTGCGCGTGGCCGTGGCGGTGAGCGAACCCACCACACGTTGCACCAGCGGCCCGGCGATCGCGAGGTACTGGCTGATGAGCGCGGCCACTTCCTGGTTCTTGCCGAACACGGGGTACTGGTCGGTCAGCGCGATGGTGTTGGCGCCGCTGGTGAAGGCCTCGCCCTGCACGATCACGTTGTCGGCGGCCTTGGCGGTCACCTTGCGGGTGCGGGTGTCGATGGTGAGGTTGATGTCCGTCAGCAGCGTGCCGTACTGGCCCGCGCTCGTCAGCAGGAAGGGCTTGGCCGGGTTGGTCTTGCCGTAGTCGCAGATGTACGAGCGGTGCGTGTGGCCCGAGATCACCACGTCGACCGCCGTGTCGAGCTTGTTCAGGATCGGCAGGATGTCGCCGCTGAGGCCCGCGCAGCTCTTGTCGTTGTAGCCGACGGTAGTGGTGCCGCCTTCGTGGATCACCACGACGATGGCGTCCGCGCCCTGCGCCTTCAGCTGCGGGATCAGCGCGTTGGCCGTGTCCGCCTCGTCCTTGAAGCTCAGGCCCGCGACGCCGGCGGGCGTCACGATGTTGGGCGTGCCCTTGAGCGTCATGCCGATGAAGGCCACCTTCACCGTGGCGCCGTCCTTGGTGAAGCTCTTCATGCCGGTGGCGGGGAACAGCGTATTGCCGTCACCCTTCACCGTGTTGGCCGCGAGAAAGCCGAAATTCGCGCCTGGGAAGGCCTTGTTCACGCGGCAGGGTTCGAGCGCCGTGTTCTTGGCGCAGCCGCCGTTCTTCATGCGCAGCAGTTCGGTCTGGCCCTTGTCGAACTCGTGGTTGCCGACCGCGTTGAAGTCGATCTTCATCGCGTTCACCGCCTCGATGGTCGACTCGTCGAGGAACAGCGCCGACACCAGCGGCGAGGCGCCGATCATGTCGCCCGCGGACACCACCGCGTTGTTCTCGTTCTTCGCCTTGAGCGACGCCACGGCCGAGGCCAGGTAGGCCGCGCCGCCCGCGGGCACCGGCACGGTGCCGCCGCCGATGGCAGGCGCGGTGATCGAGAGCTTGGGCGGCTCGAGGTTGCCGTGCAGGTCGTTGAAGGCGATGAGCTTCACGTCGATGCTGCCGGGCGTGGCCGGTGCGGGAGGAGGCGCCGGTGCGGGCGGGGGCGCCGGCGGAAGAAAGGGAAAGAAGCCGCCTGAGCTGCCACTGCCGCCACAGGCGGACAACGTGGCCAGGACGACACCCGCGAGCGCGAGATGCTTCAGCGATGCATGCATGGATCTTCTCCTCCGTATTGGAATGCAGCGCATGCTGGCCACGGGAGATGACGGCGGCGTGACCAGCCCTTTTCCATGCGGGGACTCAGGGCAACGCCACCAGCTCCATCGAAACACCGGGACCGAACGCCGCATGCAACAGGGCGCGGGCCTTGGCACTGCGCTCATCGGAAAGCGACTGCACAGCCAGCCATCCATCCTTCGGCCGCCGCTGCAGGTGCCAGCCTTCCTGCCCGAGGCGGATGAGTTCGGCGAGCGCCGCGGCGTCCGCCACCGGCAATGCGGAGGGCACGATGTCGAGCCAGTCCACCACCTGGTCGGCCTCGCCGCCGAGCCATGCGGCCGCGCCTTCGGCCAGCGCGCGCTGCGTCTCCACATCCCTCACCTCGCCCTGCAGGATGATGCCGTTGCCGTGCCAGCGGATCTCGAGCGGCGGGCCTCCCGCCTGCGGGGTTTCCGCCATGAAGTGCCATGCAACGGCCAACGCGATCAGGCAGGCCACCGCCCATGCGATGAGAGCGGGTCGCAGGTGAAGTCGGCGTTGCGGTTCCAAGGCCGCGAGGGTGCCACGCGCAGCGTGACAGGGTTGTGACCGCCGCCCCGTCGCATGTAGACTGATTCGATGACCCCCGAAGCCCTGCTCGCCCACTACGACAAGGCCGCGCCGTGGCCTGCCGACCGCACCGCCCGCGGTCCCGCCGATGTTGCCGCGGCCTACCAGGACGCGCTCGCGCTGCGGGCCCTGCGACTCGCGCGCGGCGAGCGGCCGGTCGGCTACAAGATCGGTTTCACCAACCGCACGATCTGGCAGCGCTACGGCGTGTTCGGGCCGATCTGGGGTCCGGTATGGAACACGACGCTCACGCGTTGCGATGACCGGGGAACAGTGGACCTCACGGGCACCCTCCAGCCCCGGATCGAACCGGAAATCGTCTTCGGCATCGCCGCGACACCACCGCGCGATGCCACGCTGGAACAGCTCTTCGACTGCATCGACTGGCTGGCACCGGGTTTCGAGATCGTGCAGTCGCACAGCGCCTGGAAATTCACCGCCGCCGAAACCGTGGCCGACGGCGCCTTGCATGCGCGCCTGCTGGTCGGTCGCGAGACCCCCGTTCGCCAGTTCGCAAGCACCGGCGCCGAGCTCGACGACAAGCTGGCCGCGACGCACCTCACGCTCTTCAAGGGCGATGAGACGATCGACAAAGGCACCGGCGTCAACGTGCTCGACGGCCCGCTGCACGCGCTGCGCCATTTCGTACAGGAGCTGCAGAGCTGCCCGGGCGCTCCGGCGCTGCAACCCGGCGACGTGATCACCACCGGCACATGGACCGACGCCTGGCCCATCGTGCCCGGCGAAACCTGGCGCGCCGCGTTCGAGGCGCCGTTCGATTCGCTCGAGATCACCCTGCGCTGAACGGATCGATGCGACCCGACCTCGATTCCCTCGCACTCTTCCTCAGCGCCCTGGAATCCGGCAGCCTGTCGAAGGCGGCCGAGGAGCACCACATGGTGCTGTCGGCCGCGAGCCGCCGCATCCGCATCCTCGAGACCGAGTTCGGCGTGCCGCTCTTCCAGCGCACCTCCAAGGGCGTGACGGTGACCGGCGCGGGCGAATCGCTGGCGATCCATGCACGGCTCATCCTGCGCGATGTCGACCGCATGCGCGCCGACCTCTCGGACTACGCCCAGGGCGCGACCGGCCGCGTGCGGCTGCAGGCCAACGCGTCGGCCATGGGGCAGTTCCTGCCCGACGACGTGGCGAGCTTTCGCCGCAGCTATCCGGAGATTCGCGTCGATGTGGAAGAGCACCGCAGCGTGTGGATCGTGCAGGCGATCCGCGACCGGCAGGCCGATGTCGGCGTGATCACCGGCGACACCGCGGACACCACGCTCAACTTCATTCCCTACCGCATGGACAGGCTGGTGGCCATCGTCCATCGCAAGCACCCGTACCGCAACCGCGAGGTGTCGTTCGCCGAGCTGCTCGATTTCGATTTCGTGGGCCTGGAAAACGACTCGGCCATCGCCCGCACCATCGAGGATGCGGCGGTCGCCGCGCGCAAGGTGCTTCGCCTGCGCGTGAAGGTCAAGAGCTTCGAGGCGGTGTGCCGGATGATCGAGGCCGGCATGGGCGTGGGCATCCTGCCCGAGGGCGCGGCGGCCACCTATCGCAAGGAGATGGGCCTGCGCTTTTTGAACCTGTCGGATGCGTGGGCGTCGCGCCGCATGTACCTCTGCACGCGGCAGGAGACGCTGACGTTTCCGCAGCGCCGCCTGGTCGATCACCTGCTCTCGCGCTACGTGCCGTAGCGCGAAGCTTCACTTCTTCAGCGCTTCCACCAGGTCGAGCACCATGCGGTCCGGCCCGAAGGTGTCGATGCCGTGCGTCAACAGCGTCTCGACGGCCTGCGCGATGCCGTGGCTGGCCGACGATTGCTGCGCCATGTCGTTGTAGTAGCCCAGGTCCTTCTTGGCATTGGCCATCGAGAACTTCAGCGAATCGGTGCTGCCGGTCAGGAGCTTGGGCTTGACGCGTTCCAGCGCCACGCCATTGCCGCCGCCCTTGGCCAGCACATCGACGAACACATCGGGCGCCACGCCGGCGCGCTCCGCACAGGCAGCCGCTTCACAGAGCAGCGCGACGGTGCCGAGCGACACGAAGTTGTGCAGCAGCTTCATCGCATGGCCCGCGCCGATGCCGCCCACATGCGTGATGTTCTCGGCGAAGCAGCGCAGCAGCGGCAGGCACGAGGCCAGCACCTCGGCGTCGCCGCCCACCAGCAGGTTGAGCCGGCCTTCGGCGGCTTCCTTGGCGGTGCGCGTCATCGGCGCATCGAGGAACTTGCCATCCTTGGCCAGCACGGCTTGCGCGACCTTGGTGGTGGAGTCGGGCACGGCGGTCGAGCAGTCGATCACCACGGTGCCGGGGCGCAGGGTTGCGAGCGCACCCTTGTCACCGAGCATCACGGCCTCGACCTGCGGCGTGCCGGTGACGCAGAGGATCAGCACGTCGACATCGGCGGCCAGCGCCGTCACATCGGAAACGGCTGTCGCGCCGGCCGCGAGCAGCGCACCGACCGGTTGGTTGCCGGGGTGGTCGAGGATGGTCAGCCGGTGGCCGTGCTTGACGATGTTCTGCGCGATGCCGCTGCCCATCAGGCCGACACCGACCAGGCCGACGCGGCGGGGTTCTTGTGCTTCTTGTACTTCTTGTGCGTTCGTGTTCATGGGTTCACCCGTGTTTGATGGCGATGGTCTTGAGGGTCGTGAAGCCTAGCAGGGCTTCGAAACCCTTCTCGCGCCCGAAGCCACTCGACTTGACGCCGCCGAACGGCAGCTCCACGCCGCCCGCCGCACCGTAGTTGTTGATGAAGACCTGCCCGCAATTCAGTTTGTTCGCCACGCGCAGTTGCCGGCCGCCGTCGCGCGTCCACACGCCAGCCACCAGGCCGAAGTCCGTGCCGTTGGCCAGGCGGATCGCCTCGGCCTCGTCGGCGAAGGGCATCACGGCCAGCACGGGGCCGAAGACCTCGCGCTGCGCGAGGTCGCTATCGGCGGGCACGTCGCGGAACAGCACGGCCTCCTGGTAGTAGCCGTTGGACGATGCGCTCGGCGATACCGTGCCGCGCGCCGCCACCTTCACGCCGTTCGCCTCGGCGGTCGCGACCATGTCGCGCACCTGGCGGAACTGCTTTTCGTTGATGAGCGGGCCCATGTCCAGATCATCGACGGGCGGCCCCGAACGCACGGCCGAGAAGCGCTCGGCCAACCGCTTCACGACCTCTTCGTAGACCGATTGCTCGACCAGCACACGGCTGCCGGCCGAACAGGTCTGGCCGGCGTTCTGGATGATCGCGTTGAGCAGCACGGGCACGGCCGCATCGAGGTCGGCGTCGGCGAACACGAGCTGCGGCGACTTGCCGCCGAGTTCCAGCGTGACGGGGCAATGCCGCTCGGCCGCCGCGAGGCCGACGCTGCGGCCCGTGACGGTCGAGCCGGTGAACGAGATGTGGTCGATGCCCGGATGCGCGCACAGCGCAGCGCCCGCTTCCCTGCCGTAACCGGTCACCACATTGAGTGCACCGGCGGGAAAGCCCACCTCGGTCGCGATCTCCGCGAGGCGCAGCAGCGAGAGGCTCGCGTCCTCGGCCGGCTTGACCACGCAGGCGTTGCCGGCTGCAAGCGAGGCGCCCACGCTGCGGCCCGCGATCTGCATCGGGTAGTTCCAGGGAATGATGTGCCCCGTCACGCCGTGCGGCATGCGCACGGTCAGCACCGTGTAGCCGCGCTCGTAGGGCAGCGTGTCGCCGTGCAGCTTGTCGCAGGCGCCGGCGTAGTACTCGAAGTAGCGCGCGAGCGCAGTGGCGTCGTTGCGCGCCACGCGCAGCGCCTTGCCGGTGTCGCGGGCTTCGAGCTGCGCGAGTTCCTCGTGGTGCTGCATCACCGCGGCGCCGAGTTTCGCGAGCAGGCGGCCGCGCTCGAGTGCGGTCATCGCGCCCCAGGGGCCGTCGAAGTTCTCACCCATGGCGCGGCGTGCTGCGCGCACGGCAGCGTCCACATCCGCTGCTGTGCCGCGCGCGATCTCGCCGAAATGCTGGCCGTCGCTCGGGTCGATCACGGCGATGGTTTCAGCGCCCAGCGAGGCCACGCGGCCGCCGTCGATGTAGTGGGTTGCTGCAGTCATCTCGTCTCTCTTTGAATGGGGCTCACTGGAGTTCGGGCCATGGCTTCTGCGCGTCGCGGATCAGCTCGAAGGCGCGGCTGAACTGCAGCACGCCGAGGTCGTCGAAGCGGCGGCCCGCCACCTGCAGACCGATGGGCAGGCCCGCATCGGAGTAGCCGCAGTTGACCGACGACGCCGGCTGCTCCGACATGTTGTAGGGGACAGTGAAGCCGATGTGCTCCAGCGAGCGCAGCGGGTCGTTCGTCGGCGAGGCGTGCTCCGCGGGCGCGGGCATGTTGGGCGACACCGGCGAGATCACGAAGTCGAAGCCCACGGTCGCAGCGATGGTGGCGGCGCGCGTGGCGACGAACTGGCTGTAGGCGTCGAAGATGTGCTCGCCCGAGAAGCCGGCCGCGCTCTCGGCCCAGGCATCGATGTAGGGCAGCATCTTCGCGCGGCGCTCGGGCGCCATGGCGCGCAGGTCGGTCAGCGAGCGCATGCGCCAGAAGTGGTCCATGCCCTGCAGCATCTTCGGCGTCATGAAGGGCTTCATTTCCTCGACATGGGCGCCAGCCGCTTCGATCTTCTTCGCGGCAGCGAGCACCGCGTCGCGGATCTGCGGATCGAGCGGCAGGCCGCAGCCCGCGTCCATCAAGAGGCCCACGCGCTTGCCGGCGAGGAAGGAGGCATCGACGTCGAAGGCCAGCCAGTCGATGACGGGTGGCGGCAGTTCGGAGTAGTCGCGGCTGTCGGGCTGGGCGACGGACTGCATCATCAGCGCGGCGTCTTCCACCGTGCGCGTCATCGGCCCGGCGCAGCGGCCCATGTAGGGCGTGCTCAGCGGGATGCGGCCGAAGCTGGGCTTGAGCGTGAAGATGCCGCACCAACTCGCGGGCAGGCGCAGCGAGCCGCCGATGTCGGTGCCCGCATGCAGCGGGCCATAGCCTGCGGCCGCAGCAGCACCCGCGCCCGCGCTGGAGCCGCCGGGCGTGCGCGACAGGTCCCACGGGTTGCGCGAGAGTTCATGAAAGGTCGAGAGGCCGGACGACAGCATGCCGACGTCGGGCATCGTGGTCTTGGCGACGAGCACCGTTCCGTCTTCCTTCAGGCGTGCGGCCGGCGGCGAATCGTCCGCGACCGGCACGAGGTCGTAGGCCGCAGTGCCCAGCGGCATCGGGTCGCCGGCGGTCGCCAGGTTGTCCTTGATCGTCACGGGCACGCCGTCGAGCGCGCCGCGCGGTGTGCCGGCGAGCCAGCGCGCTTCGGAGGCGCGGGCCTGCTCGAGCGCAAGTTCGGGGCGGAAGAGCCAGGTGGCGTGCAGCTTCGGCTCGAGCGCGGCGATGCGCTCGTTGACCGCGCGCACCACCTCGACCGGCGAGAGTTCCTTGCTGCGGTAGGCCACGCCGAGTTCGGCGGCGCTCAGGGAATGCAGGGGCTTGGTCATGGCATCAGCTCCAGGAAATGGCGGCCAGGTCGTTCACCACGATCGGCATGCTGGCCCACAGGCCCTTGACTTCCTTGCGCGCGATGGTGGGAAACACCGCCTGGTAGAGAAAGCCGTTGACCGCATCGGTCGCGAGTTGCCGCTGCGCCTCGGCCAGCAGGTCGGCACGGCGCTTCTTGTTCTCTTCGTTCTGGATCGCGACGAACATGTCGCGGAACTTCTTCGAGTCGTAGCCCCAGTAGTAGTCGGGCTCGGTGTACTTCACCAGGTCGAAGGGCTCGACGTGCGCGACCATCGTGAGGTCGAAGTCGTGCGCGCCGCCGAAGGTGCCGCTCAGCCACTGCGCCCACTCGACGTTCTGGATCTTCACGTGGATGCCGATCTGCGCGAGCTGCGCGGCGATCATCTCGCCGCCCTGCCGCGCGTACGAAGGCGGCGGCAGCGTCAGTCGCAGTTCGAGCGGTGTCTTCACGCCGGCTTCGGCGAGCAGGCGCTTGGCCTTCTCGATGTCGTAGGGGTTCATCGCGGTCGTGTCGATGAAGCCCGGCGCGCCCATCGCGTAGTGGCTGCCGATGGGCTTGCCGAAGCCGTCGGCCGCGCCCTGGATGATCGTGTTGCGGTCCAGCGCCGCCAGGATCGCGCGGCGCACGCGCACGTCGTCCAGCGGCTTCTTGCGGTTGTTGATGGTGAGGATCACCTTGCCGCGCGTACCCACCTCCAGCACCTGGAAGCGCGGGTTGCCCTTGAACTGCGCGACGGAGCGGGTGCCGGCGCGCGGGAAGATGTCGATGTCGTTCGCCATCAGCGCCGCGGTCTGCGCGGCGGTGTCGGACATGAAGCGGAAGACGAATTTCTCGACCTTCGCAAGGCCCGGATCGCGGTACGTCGGCGACTTCACCAGCGTGCACGAGGCGCCGCGCTGCCATGCGGCCAGCTTGTAGGGGCCGGTGCCGACGGGTGCGGTCGCATTCGTCTCGGCGCTCTTGGCCTCGACGATGCAGGCGGTGGACTGCCCGAGCATGAACGGCAGGTCGGGGTTCGACAGCGCGCTGTTGACGCCCACCGTGTACTCGTCGAGCACCACGGTGCCGATCTCGCTGAAGAAGCGCTTGTCCTTGTTGGTGCTCTTGGCGCCCCCCGCGCGGTCGAACGAGAACTTGACCGTGGATGCGTTGAAGGGCTGCCCGTTCTCGAAGCGCACGCCGCGGCGCAGCTTGAAGACGAAGGTCTTCATGTCGGGCGACGACGACCAGCTCTCGGCCAGCATCGGCGTGACCGAGCCATCGGCGTTGACCTTGGTGAGCGTCTCGAAGATGTTGTATTGCGTGATCTCGGCGATGGCCGACGCGGCGCCCGCAGTCGGGTCCAGGCCCGGCGGCTCCAGCGGCATGCCGATGCTCAACATGTTCTTGCCCGTCTGCGCTTGCGCGAGCGGGAGGAAGGCGCCCGGGATCGCCGCGGCCATGGCGGTGCCCATGAGGGTGCGTCGCTTCAACATTCGATATCTCCTGGAAGTAAGGGATGTGACGCCCAGCGGCCTAACCCGCGGGTGTCTGCAGGACGGCGGACAGCAAGGTCCGCGTGTAAGGGTGCTGCGCGTGACGGAACAGGTGGCCCGGCGCGCCCTGCTCCACGATCTGCCCCTTGAAGACGACGGCGACGTCGTCGCACAGGTGGTTGACCACCGCGAGGTCGTGGCTGATGAGCAGGTAGCTGATGCCGAACTGCTGCTGCAGGTCCTGCATCAGGTTGAGCACCTGCGCCTGCACGGACACGTCGAGCGCACTGACGGGTTCGTCGGCGACGATGAGCTTGGGGCGCGTGATGAGCGCGCGGGCAATGGCGATGCGTTGGCGCTGACCGCCCGAGAACTCGTGCGGATACTTGTCCATGTCGGTCGTGCGAAGGCCGACGGCGGCGAGCGATTCGGCGGCGCGTTCGCGTTGTTCCTTGCGGGAGACCTCGGCCAATGCTTCGAGCGGCTCGGCGACGATGCGTGCGACGGTCTGGCGCGGATCGAGCGAGCCGTAGGGGTCTTGAAAGACCATCTGGAAATCGCGACGTGCGGTGCGCAGTTCGCTCCTGGGCAGCGTGTGCAGATCGCGCCCGAGCAACTTCACGCTGCCAGAAGTGGGCGTATCAAGCGCCATCACGAGGCGCGCGATGGTCGACTTGCCGGACCCCGATTCGCCGACGATGCCGAGGCTTCGGCCGGCTTCGACCTTGAAGCTCACGCCGTTGAGCGCCTTGACGGTGGGCGGCGGTGCAAAGAGCTTTTCGCGCGGCAGGTCGTAGTGCCGCACGAGGTCGGTCACCTGCAGCAGCGGTTGGGCCTTGGCGGACTGGTTCATGCGGCAACCGCGCTTTGCGCGGCGATGTCTTCGAGACGGAGGCACCGCACGGCATGGCCGCTCGGCTTCATGGCCAGCGGCGGCTTCGTCGTGTAGCACATGTCGGCCGTGAAACTGCAGCGCCCTGCGAAGGCGCAACCGCGCGGCAGGTCCACGAGCTCGGGCACGCTGCCGCGAATGGTGGCTAGGCGGCCCGTGCGTGGTGCACCGAGCACCGGCCGTGCCGCAAACAGGCCGCGGGTGTAGGGATGCGCGCGCTCCGCGAACACGGCCTTCGTCGGCCCGCTCTCGACCATGCTGCCGCCATACATCACGAGCATGCGCTGCACGCTGTTGGCGATCACGCCCAGGTCATGCGAGATGAGGATCAGCGCCATGCCCATCTCGGCGACCAGGCTCTGGATGAGGTCCAGCACCTGCTTCTGGATGGTCACGTCGAGCGCGGTGGTGGGCTCGTCGGCAATCAACAGGTCGGGGCCGCAGGCCAGCGCCATCGCAATGCCGATGCGCTGCCGTTGCCCGCCTGAGAACTGGTGCGGGTACGCATCGAGCCGCGAGGCCGCATCGGGAATGCCCACGCGCTCCAGCAGGCCCAGAGCTTCTTTCCGTGCCTCCGCCTTCGAAAGCCCGCGATGCAGCCGCAGCGGCTCGCCAACCTGGCGCGCGATGGTGTGCACCGGGTTCAGCGCCGTCATCGGCTCCTGGAAGATCATGCCGATGCGGTTGCCGCGAATGCCGCACATCGCTTTCTCTGGCAGCCCGACGAGCTCCTGCCCGTCGAGACGGATGCTGCCGCTCACCTTCGCGGTCGAGGGCAACAGGCCCATGAGCGACATCACGGTGATCGATTTGCCGCAGCCCGATTCGCCCACGATACCCAGCGTTTCGCCGCGCTCCAGGGAAAAGGAAATGCCGCGCACCGCTTCGGCCGGGCCGCGCTGGGTCTGCAGGCCGATGTGGAGATCGTTGACTTCGAGAAGAGGCATGGTTCAGCGGGCTCGAGCAAGGCGCGGGTCGAGCAGGTCGCGCAAACCGTCGCCGAGCAGGTTGAGGCCCAGCACCGCCAGCGCGATCGCCATGCCGGGGAACACCGCCAGCAGCGGCTGCTGGAACATGAGCGTCTGCGCCTCGCTGAGCATGCGGCCCCACGAAGGCTGAGGGGGCTGCGTGCCGAGGCCGAGGTACGACAGCGCCGCTTCCGCAAGGATCGCGATGGCGAAGCGGATGGTGATCTGCACGATCAGCACCGCCGAGATATTCGGCAGCACGTGCTGCATCGTGATCGAGAACGAACCCTTGCCGCAGGCGCGTGCCGCCGCGATGTATTCGCGCGACCAGATCGCATTGGCCGAGGCGCGTGTGATGCGCGCGAAGGTCGGGATGTTGTAGATGCCGATCGCGACGATGGCATTGACGATGCCCGCGCCGAACACGGCCGTCATCATGATCGCCGAGAGAATGGCCGGGAACGCGAGCGAGAAGTCGGCGAAACGCATGATCGCTTCTTCGACCCAGCCGCGCCGCGCAGCCGCCAACAGGCCGAGCGCCGTGCCGACCACCAGGCCGATGCCCACGGCGATCACGCCCACGAGGATGGAGGCGCGCGCACCCACCAGCAGCAGCGAGGCCACGTCGCGCCCGAAGGCGTCGGTGCCCAGCCAGTGCGCGGCCGAGGGCGCCTGCATCTTGTTGGCCATGTCCATTTCATATGGCGACCACGGGGTCCACACGAACGAAACGAGCGCGGCCAGGAGCAGCAGCAGCGCGAGAACGGCGCCGATGACGAAGCTGCGGTGATGCACCGCACGGCGCCAGAAGCCCGGCACGGTGAGCGCGGCTGCGCTGGGAGCAGCAGGAGCAACGATGGCGTTCATATGTCGCTTGCCTTGATGCGCGGGTCGATCACGGCGTACAGCACGTCAACCACGAAATTCACGATGACGACCAACGCCGCGAGCAGCATCACGCAGTTGCGCACCACGACGAGGTCGCGGTTGCTGATGGCCTGGAAGATCAGCCGGCCGAGGCCCGGCAGGTAGAACACGTTCTCGATCACGATGGTGCCTGCCAGCAGTTCGGAGAACTGCATGCCCATCACGGTGATGACAGGGATCATCGCGTTGCGCAGCACATGCAGCCACAGCACGGCGCGCTGCGACACGCCCTTGGCGCGCGCGGTGCGCACGAAGTCCTCGCGCATCACTTCGAGCACGGCCGAACGCGTGATGCGCGCGAGGATCGCCGCCTGCACCACCGCGAGGGACAGCGCCGGCAACAGCAGCGATTTCACGCCACCCAGCACGCCCTCGCCCCATCCGTCGAAGCCGCCCGCGGAGAACCACTGCAGCTTCACCGAGAACACCAGGATCAGCAGGATCGCGAACCAGAAATTCGGGATCGCGATGCCCACCTGCGTCATGCCCATCAGGCCGACATCGCCCATCTTGTTGTGGCGCGCCGCGGCCGTCACGCCGACCACGAGCGCGAGCACGGTGGTGAGCGTCATCGCGAGCACGGCCAGCGGCACGGTGAGCGCGAGGCGTTCGAGGATCAGGTCGAGCACCGGCGAGCCGTAGGCGTAGCTGTCGCCCAGGTTGCCGGTGAGGATGCCGCCGATCCAGTGCCAGTAGCGCGTCCACGCAGGCTGGTCGAGACCCAGCTTCGTGGCGAGTGCGGCCACGGCATCGGGCGAGGCGTCGGGGCCCATGAGCATCTGCGCGGCGTTGCCGGGCAGGATTTCCAGGACCAGGAACACGATGACCGACGCGCCGATCAGCGTGCCGACCAGCGTTGCCAGGCGCTTGAGCAGGAAGAGGCCCATCTATCTGCCCTTGTGCCTCGTGTGAAGCCGAGTCGTCATCCGATGCAGCTGGCGATGGCACGGCCCACGTCGACCGTGTTCGCGGTGCCGCCCATGTCGCGCGTGCGCGGGCCTTCGCTCAGCACGGTCTCGATGGCCGAGAGCACGGCGGCCGAAGCCTGCGCGTACACGGGGTCGCCGTTGCCCAGGTGGTCGAGCATCAGCGCGGCCGACCAGATCTGGCCGATGGGGTTGGCGATGCCCTTGCCTGCGATGTCGGGCGCGGAGCCGTGCACCGGCTCGAACAGCGACGGGAACACGCGCTCGGGATTCAGGTTGGCCGACGGCGCGATGCCGATGGTGCCGGTGCACGCCGGGCCCAGGTCGGACAGGATGTCGCCGAAGAGGTTGGAGGCCACGACCACGTCGAACCAGTCGGGGTGCTGCACGAAGTGCGCGCACAGGATGTCGATGTGGTACTTGCTCGTGGCGATGTCGGGATGGCGCTTGGCCATCTCGGCCAGGCGCTCGTCCCAGTACGGCATGGTGATCGAGATGCCGTTCGACTTGGTCGCGGCCACGAGGTTCTTGCGCGGCCGCTTGCTCGCGAGCTCGTAGGCGTACTTGAGGATGCGGTCGACACCGTGGCGCGTGAACACGGCCTCCTGGATCGCCATCTCGCGCGGGGTTCCTTCGAAAAGGCGCCCGCCGACCGAGGTGTACTCGCCCTCGGTGTTTTCGCGCACCACGAGAAAGTCGATGTCGCCGGGTTGGCGGTGCGCGAGCGGTCCGGGCACGCCGGGCATCAGGCGCACGGGGCGCAGGTTCACGTACTGGTCGAACTCGCGGCGGATCTTGATGAGAAGGCCCCACACGGCGATGTGGTCGGGCACCTTGTCGGGCGCGCCGACGGCACCGAAATAGATGGCGTCGTGGCCCTTGATCTGCTCGTCCCAGTCGGCCGGCATCATGAGCCCGTGGCGCACGTAGTGGTCGGAGCCCCAGTCGAAATGATCGAAGCTGAATTCGATGCCGAACTTGCGGCTCACCGCGTCGAGCACGCGAAGGCCTTCGGGCACCACTTCGACCCCGATGCCGTCACCCGGGATGACGGCGATCTTGTGTTTGGTTTTTTGCTGCATCGGATACCTGCTTCAAGACTGTTTCGCGAGCAAGTCTAGAAGCAGGAGTCGTGCCGCAGGATCGGGGTTGGCACGTACTTTGCCTTGCAATTATCAGCAGGCTCGCAAGTCAGCTCTCCTAGGGAAATCATGAAAACCCTCGGGCTCAAATTCGCCTTTATCTTCTAATTTCAAGAAGGCGCTGACCACCTGCTCGACCAAGGAATGGACGCGGATAGTTGCCATCCGATGATCGTTCGACAACTGCTCACGCTGGCCGATGCGCCCGATGGCATCGGCCTGCCGGTCGCGCGGCTCATCGCGTTCGTGCATGCGCTGCGCCACCAGCTGCGCCTGCCAAAGCAACATAGTGTGTTGTCCGGCCAAGGGCGATACATGCGCATACGCGCGAAGGCCGGGAAAGGTGAAGCCGCCGAAGAATCCGCACGCACAGGCGCCGCGGATTCTCCATTCCGCGGCATTTCATTCCTCCATCCAATCGCCCATCCCATGAGCCGACTCGACACACAGCAGCCGTCCAGCACGGACGCACCGAAGGATTCCTCGTCCCCCTCACCCCGCTCCCCACCAGCCCGTCCTGGCGAAGCTCGCCGGTCTCGGCCTCTTCGCACTTGCGGCCGCTTCCGGCATCTTCGCGATGGCGCCGAGCGTCGCCGAGGAAACCACCGCCCTCGCCAAGACATCGGACGCATCGCCGATCTATGGCGTCACCCTTCCCAAGGGCTACCGGCAGTGGCAGCTCATCGCTCCGGCCATCGAGGCGGAGCCGCTGAACGAGTTGCGGGTCGTGCTCGGCAACACCAAGGCGATCGAGGCCTACGACAAGGGGACGCTGCCATTTCCCGATGGCACCGTGCTGGCCAAGCTGGCGTGGAAGCATGTGCAGTCGCCGGAGTTCGCGCCCGCGTCGATTCCGGGCGCGGCCACCACCGTGCAGGTGATGGTGAAGGACTCGAAGAAATACGCCACCACCGGCGGCTGGGGCTTCGGCCGATTCGTCAACGGCAAGCCCGCAGACCTGGCACAGCACCAGACCTGTTTCGCCTGCCACCAGGCGCTCGTGAAGAACCACGACTACGTGTTCACGCGGCTCGCGCGTTGACGCGTTCGTCCCCATCCCGGCATTGAAATTTATTGTTGGCGAACGCGGCCCAGATACAGAGGCATACGCAAACCGCGCGCCGGGCCGCCTCGACTCCGAACAATCGCTTCACCACTCCGGAAAGCGCACGCCAGATCGGCAACGACCGCGCCCATGGAGTGACACCACCCCTACCTTCAGATTCCAGGAGATCCCGATGACCGCTTCCTCCCTTTTGCTTCGCCGCTCTTTCCTCGCCAAGGCCGCGCTCGGCGCGGCCGCCGCCCAGATGACGTCGATCGTGCCCGCCTTCGCACAATCCGCCGGCACCGCCGTGGGCAGCGCCAGGCGCCTGGAGCCGCTCAAGAACATCGAGGCCAACGGCCTGAGCATCGGCTACTTCGAGGCCGGCCCGGCCAATGGCGCGCCGGTGATCCTTCTTCACGGCTGGCCCTACGACATCCACATGTTCGTGGACGTCGCGCCGCAGCTTGCCGCCGCGGGCTTCCGCGTGATCGTGCCGTACCTGCGCGGCTACGGCACCACCCGCTTCCTGTCGGCCGACACGCCGCGCAACGGGCAGCAGTCGGTGATCGCCGTGGACATCATCGCGCTGATGGATGCGCTGAAGATCCAGGCCGCCACGGTGGCCGGCTGCGACTGGGGCGCGCGCACGGCGTGCATCATGGCCGCGCTGTGGCCCGAGCGCGTCAAGGCGCTGGTGTCGGTCAGCGGCTACCTGATCGGCAGCCAGGAGGCCGGCAAGACGCCACTGCCGCCGCAGGCCGAACTGCAGTGGTGGTACCAGTACTACTTCGCGACCGAGCGCGGCCGCGCGGGCTACGAGAAGAACCGCCACGACTTCGCCAAGCTCATCTGGCAGCTGGCATCGCCCAAGTGGAACTTCGACGCGGCCACCTTCGATCGCAGCGCCGTCGCGTTCGAGAACCCGGACCACGTGGCCATCACGGTGCACAACTACCGCTGGCGCCTGGGCCTGGCCGATGGCGAGGCGAAGTACCAGGTGCTCGAAGATCGTCTGGCCAAGGCCCCGGTGATCGGCGTACCGACCATCACGCTCGAAGGCGACGCCAACGGCGCGCCGCACCCGGAACCCAGCGCCTACGCGAAGAAGTTCTCGGGCCGCTATGAACACCGCCTGGTCAGCGGCGGCATCGGCCACAACCTGCCGCAGGAAGCGCCCGAGGCCTTCGCAAAGGCCGTGATCGACGTGGCGCGTGCCTAAAGCGACAAGCACAGGAAGACGCACCATGTGGAACATCCATCAGGCCTACATCGACGGCGCCTTCGTGCCCGTGCAGGGCAGCGAACGGCTCGACGTTGTCAATCCCGCGACCGAGCAGGTCATCGGCACGGTCACGCTCGCGAACCGCGACGATGCAAAGCGGGCGATCGCCGCCGCGAACCGGGCCCAGCCGGGCATGGCGGCCAGCACCCGGGCGCAGCGCATCGAGATGCTCCGGCGCCTCGAAGCCGCCGTGCTGGCGCGCACCGACCAGATCCGCGACGCCACGATCGAGGAGTACGGCGGCCCGCTGGCCCGCTCGCAATGGGTCAGCAACTACGCCTCGCAATGCTTCGCCAGCACGGCGCAGGTGTTGCAGGACTACGCCTTCGAACGGCGCATGGGCGATGCCATCGTGGTGATGGAGCCGGTCGGCGTTGCCGGTCTCATCGCGCCCTGGAACAGCGCCGCGGGCAGCATCTGCAGCAAGTTGGCCTCGGCCATCGCCGCGGGCTGCGCGTCGGTCGTCAAGCCGAGCGAACTGGGGCCGCTGCAGGCGCAGGTGGTGACCGAAGCGCTGCATGACGCAGGCCTTCCGGCCGGCGCCGTCAACGTGCTGCTCGGGCGCGGCGGCGACGTGGGCGATGAAATCTCCACCAGCCCGGCGATTGCGAAGATCTCGTTCACCGGCTCCACGCAGACCGGCAAGCTCATCGCGCGCGCGGGCCTGGACACCATGAAGCGCGTGAGCCTTGCGCTCTCGGGCAAGTCGGCCACCGTGGTGCTGGACGACGCCGACATGGCCACCGTGCTGCCCATGGCGCTGAATGCCGCCTTCATGAACAACGGCCAGGCCTGCGTGGCCGGCACGCGCCTGCTGATCCCGAACTCGCACATGCAAGAGGCCATCGAGCACCTGCGGGCCGCCGCGGCCGCCATGCGCGTGGGCGATCCGCGCGACGCCGCCACCGCGGTCGGGCCGCTCGCGAGCAAGGCGCAGTTTGAGCGCGTGCAGCACTTCATCCGCCGCGGCCTGGCCGAGGGCGCAACGCTGGTGGCCGGCGGCGAGGGCCGGCCCGAGGGCTTCGACAAGGGCTGGTTCGTGCGGCCGACCGTGTTCGCCGGCGTGCGCAACGACATGGACATCGCGCGCGAAGAGATCTTCGGCCCCGTGCTCTCGGTGATCGGCTATGGCGACGAGGACGAAGCCGTCGCCATCGCGAACGACTCGCCGTACGGCCTGCAGGCGTACGTGTTCTCCTCGCAGCCGCAGCGTGCGCTGCGCGTGGCTTCGCGGCTGCGCGCGGGCTCGGTGCTGGTGAACCGCATCGCGCCCGAGCTGATCGCGCCCTTCGGCGGCGTCAAGCAGTCGGGCATCGGCAGGGAGTTCGGCGTTTTCGGCATGGAGGCGTTCCTGGAGCCCAAGACCATTGCCATCGCGAGCGGGCCGGCGCCGGTGCCCCAGGCTGCCTGAACGCCTACGCTCGCGCGCTAGGCGGTCGAGTCTCCCAGCAGCCGTCCGGCTTCCTGCAGGTCCGCCGTCTCGAAACCTTCGGTGTAGTGCGCGAGCACGCCGGCCAGCAGGTCCCTGCCCTCCTGCGCGCGCCCCATCGTTTCCCAAAGCCGCGCCAGATCCATCGCGACGCGCAGCTCCCAGGAGCGCGCGCCCTGCTGCCTGCTGGCGGCCAGCGCTTGGCGCAACGAATCCTCGGCGTCCGCCGCGCGCGGCGGCACGGCGCCAGAGAAGGCGCGCGCCTTCACGCGAAGGAGCTCGGGCAGGTTGTAGAGGTCGCCCTTGGCGTGCACGAGCGCGAGCGTGTCGTTCATCAACTCCAGCGCGTCGTCGTGCCTGCCGGTCGCGTTCAGGCCTTCGGCGAGCGTGATGTTGAACGACGTGGTGAGCAATTCGTAGCGTGACTCGCGCAGCTCGATCAGCGAGCCCTGGATCGCCTGCACGCCGCGTGCGGCATCGCCGCGCTTGACGGCGAGTTCGCCCTTGACGCCGCGCCCCACCGCCAGGTAGGGCGTGAGCGAATGGGATTCCGCATAGGCGATGAACCGGTCGATGTCCTGCTCGGCCTGCGCGAGATCGCCGACCCACATGTACACCGATACCGCCCATATCAGCGCAATGCACAGCGTCACCGGATGGTTCAGCTGCCGGGCCTCCTCGACGGCGCGCTGCGCCACAACGACGGCCTGCGACGGATGCCCCTGCAGCCACAGGGTCCGGGCCAGCGCGATGCATGCCCGGTTGTGGAAATCGAAGCCCGAGTAGATGCTGCTGCGCTGCCGCGACACCGCGGCGCCGGCGATCGCGGCTTCCAGGAAATGGCGCGCGCGCGGCTGGTCGCCCACCAGGTGATGGCACAGGCCCACCAGCGAATGGGCGGTCGCCTGCGCGGTCGCATCGTCGATGGACGCGGCCACCGCGGCGCAGCGCCTGGCATGGCCGAGCGATTCGACGAAGTCGCCGATGCGCTCGTGAAAGATCTGCAACCGCCCCAGCAGCTCGACCTGGCTGCGGGCGTCGCCGAGTTCCTCGGCCACCTGGAGGCTGCGTTCGAGTGCATGGCGCACTTCGTCGCTGTGGCCGCGGGTGAACATCTGCGAGAGGCCGACGGCCGCCTGGAGATGCATTTCCGCGGCGCTGCCGCGCGTGGCGGCCGTCAGCTCGCCGAGCGCGCGCTTCGACCAGTCGTGGCACTCGGCCAGCAACGACATCGCCATGAAGGCCGGCACCGCCGCCAGCGCGAGCGAAACGCCCAGGTCCCTGGCATCGGCGCGCTCGAAGCACCATGCGAGGGCTGCACGCACGTTCCCCAGGTCGGCGAGATCCGAGGCGCGCGCGGTGTCGCGCGAAAAGGCATCGTCCTTGCGGGCCATCTGTTCCAGCCGCTGCCGGAAGTAGATCGCGTGGCGCCGCGCGGCTGCGTCGGCCAGGTCTGCGCCGGCCTTCGACTGCGCGTACGCGCGCGTGCTCTCGAGCAGCCGGTACTGGGTCGAGGTGGCGGACCGCCGGATGGAGAGCAGCGACTTCTCCGCGAGGCTCGCGATGGCATCGACCACCTGCGCCTGGGTCAGGTCCTCCGCCGCCGCCACCTCGCGGGCGGCCTCCAGCGAGAAATGCCCCACGAAGACCGACAACCGGCACAGCACCGCGCGCTCCGACATGTCCAGGAGTTCATAGCTCCAGTCGAGCGTGGCCTGCAGCGTCTGGTGGCGGGGCTGCGCGGTGCGCTGCCCCAGCCACGAAAGCGCTAGGCGCTCGTCCAGGAGCGCTGCGGTCTGGTGCAGTCCGTAGGCGGCCACGCGGCGGGCCGCGAGTTCGATGGCCAGCGCAACGCCATCGAGCTTCCTGCAGATGCTCGCGATCACGGGCGCATCGTCGTCGTTCAGCGCCGGCATCGCGCCGCTGGCGCCCGCCCGGTCGACGAACAGGCGCGCGGCGGGATACATGAGGATGTCGCGCGCGGCGAGCCCGGGCTGGTCGGGCGGCGTGGCCAGCGGATCGAGCAGGTGGATGTGCTCGCCCTGCACACGCAGCGCCTCGCGGCTCGTGGCAAGAATGTGGATGCGGGGCGCCGCCTGGAAGATGCGTTCGGCCAGCGATGCGGCCGCCGCGATCACATGCTCGCAGTTGTCCAGGATCAGCAGCATCCGCTTCTCGCGCAGGTAGGCGATCAGGCTGGGCACCGGATCGGCCGAGCGGACCGACAGGCCCAGCATCGACGCGATGGCGCTCGGCACCAGCCCGGGGTCCAGCAGCATCGAGAGGTCCACGAACACGACGGCCCCGCCGAAGTCGCCCAGCAGGTCCTGCCCGGTGCGGATTGCAACCGACGTCTTGCCCACGCCGCCCGACCCCACGATGGTGACGAACCGGCCCTTGGGCAACTGCGCCGCGATCGCGGCCAGCTCCTTTGCGCGGCCAACCAGTTCCACCGGCTGCGCGGGAAGGCCGGGTTCGACGGGGTTCGCTTCGGCAACGGCCAGCTGCGCGTCGGAGCCCCCGGCTGCCTTGGTGATGCGGCCGACGAAACAGTAGCCACGGCCGACGATGTTCGACAGGTAGCGCGCGCCGTCCTGCCCGTCGTCGAGCGCCTGCCGCAGCATCGTGATCTGGTAGCGCAAGCTGCCGTCGGACACGACCATGCCGGGCCAGGCCTTCGCCATGAGCTCCTGCTTGCTCACGATCGCATTGGCCTTGGCGACGAGGACGAGGAGAACGTCCATCGCGCGCCCCCCGAGATCCACCGGCACCCCGTCGCGCTCCAGAAGCCGTTCTGCAATGCGCAGCGTGAAGGGACCGAAGCAGAGGGGGTCGGTGGTCTTGAAGAAGTTGTCGTCGCTCATGACGGATCGGGAGGATCGGGAAATACGGCGTGGCGCACAGGCGGAGGAATCGAAAGGCCAAGCCGCGCAGGCCTCGGCCGGCTGCATCGGTTCGGCGAACCGACCGGCCCCCCGGTACGCGGGCGGACGGGAGCATAACCGAGGGCTCGCGCCGCGCCGCGCGCGCTCACCCGCCGCTTTCCGGGTGGTTTTGTATGGCCTTGTATCGGCCCGCCCACCGGGTACTTGCCCATGCGAATCGGGCGATTCCTCACACATCCCAGATACATCCGCCCAATTCAATCGAGGGGTCCCAACTTCATCGAGACGCCAACATGAGCGAACCCAACCCATCCCTCTCCCGCCGCCGCCTGCTCGCCACGTCGATGGCCTTCGGCGCGGCATCCGCAGCCACCGGCGCCTTTGCCATGCTGCGCGCCTCGCCGGCATCGGCGGCGGCTTCCGTGGCCGGCCCCGGCGACACCTCGGTGCGCCCGTTCCGCGTGGCCGTCGATCGCGGCGCGCTCGCCGACCTGCGCCGGCGGCTGGCCGCCACGCGATGGCCGACCGCCGAAACGGTCGCCGACACATCGCAGGGCGTGCGGCTTGCCACGCTGCGCTCGCTGGTGCGCTACTGGTCCACCGACTACGACTGGCGCAAGGGCGAGGCGCGGCTGAACGCCGTGCCGCAGTTCGTGACCACGATCGACGGCCTGGACATCCAGTTCGCGCACATCCGCTCGCGCCACGCCAACGCGATGCCGCTGGTCATGACGCATGGCTGGCCCGGCTCGATCTTCGAGCTGCTCAAGGTCGTGGGCCCGCTCACCGACCCGACCGCCCACGGCGGTCGCGCGGAAGACGCGTTCCACCTGGTGCTGCCCTCGCTGCCGGGCTTCGGCTTCTCGGGCCAGCCCGAGGCCACCGGGTGGGACTCCAACCACATCGCGCGCGCCTGGGGCGTGCTGATGGCGCGGCTGGGCTACAGGCAGTTCGTGTCGCAGGGGGGCGACTGCGGCTCGGTGATCTCGCACCGCATGGCGATGCAGAAGGTGCCGGGCCTGATGGGCATCCACGTCAACATGCCGGGCACCGTGCCGCCGGAGATCGCAGCGATCCTCGCGGCGGGCGGGCCCGCACCGGAGAGCCTTTCGGCAAAGGAGCGCGCGGCCTTCGACAAGCTCGACAACTTCTACAAGAACAGCTCGGGCTACTCCGCGATGATGGTCACGCGCCCGCAGACGCTGGGCTACGCCCTCGCCGATTCGCCCGTGGGCCAGGCCGCATGGATCTACGACAAGTTCGCGACCTGGACCTACTCGGGCGGCGTGCCCGAGCGCGTGCTCTCGCGCGACGAGATGCTCGACGACATCTCGCTGTACTGGCTGACCAACAGCGCGACATCGGCCGCACAGATCTACTGGGAAGACCACTCCAACAACTTCAATGCGGTCGACATCTCGCTGCCGGCGGCCGTGACGGTGTTTCCCGGCGAGATCTACCAGGCGCCGCGCAGTTGGGCAGATCGCGCATACCACGAGCTGGTCTACTGGAACGAGGTCGACAAGGGCGGCCATTTCGCGGCGTGGGAGCAGCCGGCGCTGTTCAGCCAGGAGGTGCGCGCGGCGTTCCGATCGCTGCGTTGAGCAAAACGAAAAGGCCCGCATCGGCGGGCCTTTTTCTTAGGTGATTGGCATCCTCATGAACGTCGTCGTCTCGCCGCCAGATGAAGGACGAAAGGCTCGAACGCCGAGGCTCCGACCCGCGGGCTCGCTGCGCTGCGCACGGCCCTGTACTTGCCCTCGGCTTTCGCCACGCTGAGTTTCGCGAAGCCCATCGCGGCGAAGCGGATGCGGCGCTCGCGGCGCTGGGTCGGCGTCATGCGACCACGAGCGGCAGCGTGAGCCGCGCCTCGAGCCCACCGCAGCGGCGGTTCTGCAGTTGGAGGTCGCCCTGCATCGACCGCGCGAGGCGCCGGGCGATCGCAAGGCCGAGGCCCGACCCGGGCTTGCCTTCCTGGTTGCCCTGCTGCGCGCGGACCCACGGCGCGAACACCGCGTCCATCTGCGCCGGCCGGATGCCCGGCCCCGAATCCACCACGGCCAGCACCAGGCTCGTCGCGTCGACGCGGGCGCAGATGCGCACATCGCTGCCGTAGCGCAGTGCGTTGTCGATCAGGTTGGCGAGCACGCGACGCAGCGCAAGCGGACAAGCCATCACCGGCTGGCCGATATGGCCGTCGAGCGCGACCGCGCGGCCCGCGTCGCGGTAGTCGCGCATCAGGTTGCCGAGCAGGCCGTCGGCATCGATGCGCTGCAGCGGCTCGGCCACGCTGCGCTGCATGCGCGCGCTGGCGACGCTGGCCTCCACCAGTTCGCGCATCTGCAGGAGATCGCGCTCCATGGCTTCGCGAAGCGCCTCGTCTTCCAGCATCTCGCAGCGCAGCCCCATGCGGGTCAGCGGCGTGCGAAGGTCGTGCGCGTAGGCGGCCTGCACGTCCAGGTGGCCCGCGTCGCGCTCGGCCTGGCGGCTGCGAACGGTGTTGATCGCGCGTGCCAGCCGCGCGATGGCGCGTGGGCCGCCCTCGGCGAGCTCGGGCATGCGGGCGTTGCCGGCGTGGCGCTCCATCGCGCGGGCCAGGCGGGCCGCACCGGCGCGCAACTCCATCGCCTCGAGCCAGAGGAAGACCGCGAGCAGCATGAACCCGACGAGCACACACACGCACACGATCCACAGCAGGCCATCGCCGAGCGGGCAAGCCAGCGGCGCAAGCGTTGCGGCATGCGCGTTCTGCCCGAGCGAGGCGACCGCGATCGCGCGCGCCGCGATCAATGCCAGCCGGTGGGAGCGACGGCCGGGCGCAACGCCATCCGCATCGGCCCGGGCCGGCGCTTCGGATGCGCGCGCCGGATGGAAGGGGCCGGCGGACATCGGGGGATTCTTCGTCATCTGCTTTTCTCCTGTCGCCGACGCATGTGTCGGCATGGAGAGATGACATCACGCGGCATGGGGCCCGCACCATCGCATCAGCGTTTGCCGCACCCCTACGAAGGTTTGCCCCGGGCGAGTGCGCAGCCGATCCAGGTCTCGAGTTCGGCGGCGTCGATCGGCTTCTCGATCAGGCACAGCGCCGGACTGGCCTTCACGCGCTCGCGCGTGCGGGCCGTGGCGAAGGCGCTGATGAAGAGCGTGGGGATGCGCAGGCCCTCGCGTTCGAGGCGCTCGAGCAGGTCGATGCCGTCCATGGCCGGCATCTGGATGTCGCAGACCAGGCAGCGCGTTCGCTCCGGCACGCCGGAGGCGAGGAAGTCGACGGCCGACTCGAACGCGCGCGCCTCCCATCCGAACGAGCGCACGAGACTGCTCGTTGCGGCACGCACGAAGGGATCGTCGTCGACGATGGAAACGAGTTCGATGGCTGACAGGGACAAGGAGGAATCCCGTTCTCTACCGGGGGGTCTCGGGCGATGAAGGCGCGGGACCGTTCCCGCCATTGCACAGGATTGCAGGATAGCGGCGCCCGCGCGCGGCGCCATCATCCCTAGGTATGCCGGGCGTTGCATCCTCAGCGCGCGGCCTCCACGACACCGAGCGCCTCCATCGTGCGCACCAGCTGGGCGACCGAGCGCGCGTTCATCTTGCGCATCGCCTGGCCCCGGTGGATCTTCGCGGTGATCTCGGCGATGCCCATGCGGTCGGCGATCTGCTTGTTCATCAGGCCACCGGAGACATGCTGCACCACCTCGCGCTCGCGCGGCGTGAGCGACTCCCAGCAGGTGCGCGCCGCCTGCAGCAGGCGCGCAGCCTCGATCCGGCGGGCGTCGCGGTCCAGCGCGGCGAGGACCGCATCGATCATGTCCTGGTCGCGAAAGGGCTTCGCGAGAAAGTCCACTGCACCCGCCTTCATCGCCTTCACGGTCATCGCGATGTCGCCGTGGCCGGTCATGAACACGATCGGCATGTGGGGCTGGCCGAGGTCGAGCAGCGCCTGCTGGAAGGCCAGGCCGCTCTGGCCGCGCAAGCGCACGTCCAGCACCAGGCAGCAGGGCCCGCCGGTGCGCGGCGCGCCGAGGAATTCCTCGGTCGTGGCGAAGGCGCGCACCGCCAGGTCGATGGAGCGCAGCAGGCTGCCGAGCGCATCGCGCACCAGCTCGTCGTCGTCGACGATGAACACGCAACGCCCGGTCTGGGCGTCGGGCGCATTGCTTGGAAGCGGGCTGCGCAGGGGCATGGAAACAGGCATCGGGAGGGACATGGGCATGGACTTTTTTCGATCGATAGGGTGCTCACGCCGGCGCCGCGTCGTTCGACGCGGGCGCCGCCCGCGGCAGGCTGAAGACGGCGCGCGTGCCGGCGGTCTCGCGCTGCAGCAGCGCGAGCGTTCCGCCGTGCGCATCGAGGATCGACTTGCAGATCGCCAGCCCCATGCCCATGCCGTTGGCCTTGGTGGTGAACAGGGGTTTGAGCAGGTGCTGCGCCGCGTCGGGGCCGATGCCCGGTCCGGCGTCGTCCACGACGATGCGCACCTGGCCCTCCTCGATCTCGCAGGCCATCAACAATGGCCGCGGGCCGTGCGCAAGGGCGGCCATGGACTCGGCCGCGTTCATCAGCAGGTTGACCGCCACCTGCTGC
Organism: Variovorax sp. RKNM96; assembly: GCF_017161115.1. GTDB lineage: Bacteria > Pseudomonadota > Gammaproteobacteria > Burkholderiales > Burkholderiaceae_C > Variovorax. Next base: position 5,123,939 of record NZ_CP046508.1, read on the forward strand.
AGCTGCACGCGATCGCCGTGCACGGGAACCGCCGCGTCCAGGCCTTTCATTTCGAGCGTCACGCCCATGGTGTCGAGCGCCCCCGCCACCAGCGTCGCCGCTTCGCGCAGGGCTTCGCCGAGGTCGAATGCGGCGAACTGCGGCTCCGCGTTGCGCGCCTTGGCGCGAAGGCCCTGGATGATGGTGCGGGCGCGCAGCGCGCTCTTGCTGATGTGGGTGAGCATCTCGCGGGCCTCGCCGATGTCGGGTGGGCTGCGGTCGAGCCAGCGCAGCGCGGCGCTGGCCGAGGTGTCGACCGCCGCGATCGGCTGGCCGACCTCGTGCACGATGGATGCCACCAGCTCGCCCATCGCCTTCAGGCGGGTGGCGCGCTCCAGCTCCGTGAGCGTGCTGCGCAGCTGCTCCTCGGCATGCGCGCGCTGGTGGTTCTGGTCGATCAGCTCCTCGTAAAGCCGTGCATTCTCCAGCGCGAAGGCCGCCTGCGAGGCGATCACCTCCAGCACCTCGGCCTTGGCGGGCGTGAACACATGGGAGGACAGGTTGTTCTCCAGGTAGAGCGCGCCGATGAGCGTGGCATGGCGCATCAGCGGCACGCACAGGATCGAGCGCGGACGCTGGCGGCGGATGTAGTCGTCCTGCGCGAACGAGGTGCTTTCGCGCGCATCGTCCACCACGATGTGCTGCTGCGTGCGCGCGACGGCCTGCACGATCGACACCGGCAGCGTCCCGGCATCGAAGGCGGCGCCCGCCTGCGTGAGCGTGATGGCGCCGTCGGCCACGCGCGCCTGCGCCCGCACCTGCCAGGTGTCTTGCCGCAGCAGCGCCAGCGTGCCGAGCTCGGCGCCGGCGTTTTCGAGCGCGGTGCGAAGCAGCGTCTCGACCAGGCGGGCCGGAACGATCTCGCTGGCCAGCGCCGTCGAGATGCGCAGCACGGCCTGCGCGTCGAGCGACTGCATGCGCCGCGTGTTCGCGACCGGGTCCTCGATCTCGAAGAGCCCCGGATGCGCGGCCTGCAGCTGCCGCGCCTTGGCCACCGCACCCCAGCGCTGCCACGCGCCGCGCGCATGGCGCAGGTTGCCATGTGCGGACAGGTCGTCCCCGCGGCTGGCATGAAAGGCCGCGGCGCGCTCGGCCGCCAGCGCCTCGACCTGGGTGAAGCCATGGCGCCGCGCGTGCGACACCGCCCGCGCATAGGCCTCCACCGCCCCGAGCGGATCGCCGTCGATGCGGCACATCTCCGCCCACACCAGCTGGTAGCGCGCCAGGAAGTTCGCCGGACAGGCCTGGACCCAGGTCTGGAGCTGGTACACGTCGCGCTGCAGCGCTGCCTGTTGCGACGCATCGCGCGCGGGCAGCGCGAGCAGCGCCAGCGCGCCGTAGAACGGCAGGTCGCCGCTTTCGGCAAAGGTGCGACCCGAGGCCGCGCAGGCCTCGGCCCGGCGGCGCGCCTCGATGGCCTCGGCGAGCCTGCCGCCCAGCAGCGCCGCCTGCAGCCTGTGCACCCAGTAGGCGAAGTCCACGAGCGTTGCGGGCTCGCCCTCCTGCGGCGTTCGCGGCTGTGCGTCGGGGTCGCCCTCGGTGCCGTCCTGCAGTTGCGCGAGCAGCACCTTCTGGGCCAGCAGCGCATCGATCACGAGCTGGAAGTTTGCGTCGCGCGCGAGGGCCAGGCCGCGCTCGACCGTGTCGCGCACGTCGCCCAGGTACTCCCCGGCGAAGAGCATGCCCCTGGCCTGGTTCGGGCCGCAGTACAGCGCGAAGGTGTGGTCGCCGCTCGTCACGGCTACGTCGTAGGCGCGCCGGATGTAGTCGCGCGCCGCGCGCGCCGGCTGGCTCCACGGAACCATCATCGTGCCGAAGGCCATGTAGACCCGGCCGCGGTAGCGCGCGAGGCCGCGTTCGTCGACCAGGTGCAGTGCGAGCGCGCCGAACTCACGCGCGGCCGCGTAGTCGCCATAGCGCACGCCGAAGACCTGGGTCATGCAGACATAGCCGTCCGCCGAGGCGTCGGCATGCCCCTGCACGATGGCAAGGCCGATCATCCGCAGCAGGATGAAGTCGACCAGGTTCTGGTCGGTGTAGAGCGCCGGCGGAATCAGGTCGGCAAAGATGTCGGTGATCGCGCGGCGCAGCGGATCGGCCACGATGGGCAACTGCCACAAGGCACCGATGCCATGGCGATCGATCCATGCCTGCAGCGTGGCGTGCTCCCGGTCGACCGCGGCATCGTCGGGCCGCCGGGGCATGTCGATGCCCGACTTGCGAAGGAATGCGAGGCCGACGTCCAGCGCGCGGTCGAAGGCGCCCAGCGTGGTGTAGAGCGCCGCCCGCAGGCGCGCGAGATCGGCGCCGAAGATGCCGTCTCCCGCCACTTCCTCCAGCGCCGCGAGGCGCGCCTCGGCGGCTTCGAGCGAGCCCGTCATGAACTCGGCCTCGCCGCACAGCGCGCGCGCGGCCAGGCCGTCGTCGCTGCCATCTTCCTCGCCGAGAAAGTCGAGTGCTGCGCGGAAGAAGCCGAGCGCCGAATGGTGGGCGGTCGCGGCCTTCGCCTGGCGGCCGGCCTCCAGGTTGAGCCGCGCGAAGTCGCGCCGCTCCTGCGGCGCCTCGACAGCCAGGCGGGCGAGGCTGGCCTGCGCGGCGAGCGCGAACACCTGGGCCGGGTCGGCCGCATGCAGGATCTGCCGCCGCACGATGCGCAGGTGCATCCGCGGCCGCTCTTCCGGCGGGATCGATCCATAGGCCGCCTCGCGAATGCGGTCGTGCCAGAAAACCCATTCGTTGCCGTCGCGCAGGATGCTGCCGGCCTCGCGCGCGTCGTCCAGCGCCGCTTGCAGGCGCCGGGCCGCATCGGTGCCGGGTTTCACGTCCATCGCGTGCGCGAGCGCGCCGTCGGACGCACGGTGGCCGAGGCAGGCCATCAGGCGCAGCACGGCCTGCGCCCGCGCAGGCAATTGCTCGAAGCGCCGCGCCATCAGCTCGCCCACGCTCTGGACACCCGGGTGGGATGCCAGCTCGTCGAGACTCCAGCGCCACGAGGCGGATTCCGCGTCGTAGGCCAGCAGCCCGTCGTCGGCCAGCAGGTGCAGCAGATGCCGCGCGAAGAGCGGGTTGCGCTCTGTCTTCCGGCCGATGACCTCGGCCAGCTCGCCGATGGCGCTCGCGTCCTGCTGCAGCGTCAACGCGATCATCTCGCGCAGGGCGGCGTCGTCCAGCGGGCCGAGTTCGATGCGAACGGCCCCGGGCACTTCGGCGAGCCGACTCGCGCGCAGCGGATGGTCGGCAGCCACTTCGTTGTCGCGGAAAGTGCCCACCAGCAGCAGCGCGGCGTCGTCATGGTGGAACAGCAGGCGCTCGAGCACCTGCAGCGTCTCGACATCAGCCCATTGCAGGTCGTCCAGCAGCAGCACGAGCGGCCGCGCGGGCGTCGCGAAGCAGGCGATCAGCCGCGCCATGCCCTGCAGCACGCGCTCGCGTTCGAGTGCGGGGGCCGCGTCCGGCGCATCGATGGGCGCGGCCTGTCCGGCCTGCATGCCGACGATGACACCCAGGGCCGGCAACAGCGCGGCCAGGGTCCGCTCCACCGGCCTCGCTGCGCTGGCGATGCGGTGGCGCCAGACCGCGAATTCCTCGTCCGCGCAACCGAGCACATGCTGCAGCAGCGGATCGAGCGCCTCCACCAGCAGCGCATAAGGCTTGCCCCGGCGCCCCTCCTCGCTCTTGGCCGTGGCAAGGAGCGGCGCGCCCGAAGGCGGCACGCGCGCCATCGCCTCGCGCAGCAGCGTCGACTTGCCGATGCCGGACGGCCCCGAGACCCAGGCCGCGCGCGAGCGGGCGTTGTCCGCGACCGTGCGGTAGAGCGCGAGCAGCGTCTGCAGTTCGGCATCGCGCCCCAGCACGCAGTCCGCACCTCGGGGTTTGCGCAGGGCGGAATGGGCATCGAGCGCAAAGCGCGGAATGCGCCCTTGCTGACGCAACAGGGCCTCGCAGCGGCGAAGGTCCGACAGCACGGAGGCGGCGTCCGCGTAGCGCTGCGCCGGTGCTTTCTCGAGCAGCTTCATGACCAGCAGCGAGAGCTGCTCCGCAACGCCCTCCACCAGATCACTGGGTGCACGGGCGGTCTGGGTCGCGTGCGCATGGACGCGCGCAGCGGCATCGGGGCCCTGGAACGGAAGCCTGCCGGCCAGCAGTTCGTAAAGGATGCAGCCGAGCGCGTAGAGGTCGGCACGCGCATCCACGCGCAGGTTCATGCGCGCGCCCAGTTCCGGCGCCATGTAGTTGAAGCTGTCCTCATCCCAGGCGAGCTGGTCGTCGTTCGTGGCCCGGTCTTCGCCGGAGACGGTGACCGCATGGCCGAAGCCGGTGAGGCGTGCGCGGCCGTCATCGCCCAGCAGGATGCGGTCCGGCGTGAGCGCGCGGTGCAGCACGCCGGCCGCGTGCATCGCGCCGACGGCGGCGGTGAGGCGCAGCGCGAGCGCGAGGAAGGCGCCCGCATCGGCGCCGGGCGCCGGGCTGCGGCGAAGCGTCTCGCCGCCGGGGTCCTTCAGTATCAGCAGGAAGCCGTCGCCGTGCGGCACGAGCGAGACCGGAACCGCCGCCCATTCGTCGCCCAGCGCATGCCGAAACTCGTACTCGCGCTGAAGCAGCGCGGCGGTGGCTGGCGCCGTCTGGCCGCGCCCGGCCACGAGCGACGCGGCCGCGCCGTGGCCGAGTGCGCGATCCAGGCGCGGCGTGCCGGTGCTCAGCTCGCGAAAGTCACGGTAGCGCCGGGCCGGTGCGCCGTGCTCCGCGACGACGCGAGCCTCTGGCGAGGCTGCCGGTTCCTGTCCGATGAGTTCCTGGTGTTGCATGGGTGTGGGCCTTCGCAGGCCGCCATTGGAACTCCGCGCGTCGCGAGATAGGCGCCGGAGGCGTTGGCTGGTGTTAGGCGTTGTTAGGCGCCGGGACGCGCGCGCTGCAAAACGGGTGCGCCGCCGCGAATTCGGCCCGGCCGCTTGAAAAGTAATGTGGCTGCACGGCCCCTGGACACACAGGCATACAGAAGCCGACGGGCTTCCTTCGCGCCGCTCATAGATTCATCGCCATCGGCCCACGCCGATCTTGTTTTCCACCCGTTCAATCCAAGGAAAAAAACGTCATGAAGAAGTTCTCTCGCCGCTTCGCCGCGACCCTGATGGCCCACACGCTCGGGCTGGCCGCGCTGGCGCCCCTGCACTCGTTGGCACAGCCGGTGGATGCCGCAGCGTCCCCCAAGCCCACGATCGTGCTCGTGCACGGCGCCTTCGCCGACTCGTCGAACTGGGACGCCGTGGTCCAGCGCCTGCAGGCGCGGCACTATGCAGTGATCGCGGCGGCGAATCCGCTGCGTGGCCCGGCATTCGACGCGGCGTACGTCGCCGGCATCGTCGATGCGGTCAAAGGGCCGGTGGTCCTCGTCGGGCATTCGTACGGCGGCTCGGTGATCTCGTCCGCCGCGAACGGAAAGCCGAACGTGAAGGCGCTGGTCTATGTGGCGGCCTTTGCCCCCGAGGCGGGCGAGACGGCCCTCGGCCTCACGGGCCAATTCCCCGGCAGCACGCTGGGCCCGACGCTGGCGCCCGCAGTGCCGCTCGCCGACGGCGGCAAGGACCTGTACATCCAGCAGGACAAGTTCCCCGCGCAGTTCGCGGCCGACGTTCCACTCGCCAAGGCGCGCCTGATGGCCGTGGGCCAGCGGCCCATCGCGGAGGCCGCGCTGAACGAGGCTTCGCAGGCGCCAGCGTGGAAATCGGTGCCGTCGTGGTTCATCTATGGCGATCGCGACAGGAACATCCCCCCGGCGGCGATGGCCTTCATGGCCGAGCGCGCCCACGCGAAGAAAACGGTGGTGGTCAAGGGCGCCTCGCATGTCGTGATGACCTCGCAGCCCGAGGCGGTCGCCAAGCTGATCGTCGAGGCGGCGGAGGCGGCGGCGCACTGAACTGCAGCGCCGGCACGCACGAACCGATTCGACCGGGACAGGGCCTGTCGTGGCGAGGGTGCGGCCGACATCTCAGTCACATCGGCTGGATGTTCGCGCTCTTCATCATGCGCCCGGTCGAATCGATCTCGTGTCTGATCACCTGGAGGTAGTCGTCACGCGTCGAAGGGCTAACCTGGCTGCCAAGCTCGGTCAGCGATGCGATCACCCGCGGGTCCTTCAGCGTGCGGCTGAAGACCTCGTAGATGCGCGAGGCGATTGGATCGGGTGTGCCCGCTGGCAGCGAGAGCCCACCCCAGGAGGTCAACTCCACGCCCTGCAGTCCCTGCTCGGCCAGCGTGGGCACGTCCGGAAGGTTCGCATTGCGCCTTGCGCCGGCAACACCCAGGGCCTTGAGCTTGCCGCCCTTCACGTGCGGATATGCCACCGCGAAGATCGGCATGCCGAAGCTCACCTGGCTGCCCAGCACCGCATTCACGAGTTCCGAGGCGCCCTTGTACGGCACATGCGTGGCGCTGATGCCAGCAGCATTCAAGAACAGCTCGACGCCGAGGTGCGAAGGCGTGCCCACGCCGCCAGAGGCGTAGTCGAGCTTCCCGGGGTGAGCGCGCGCCCTGGCGACGAGGTCTTGCAGCGTCTCGATGCCCGACGCGGGGTTGACGACCAGCAGCACATCCGACGTGGTGAGCCGCATGACGTGGCGAAAGTCCTTCATCGCATCGTAGCCAGGGGAGCGATACATCAGCATGTTCGCTGCCATGGGCGCGGCCGAGTAGAGCCAGGTGTAGCCATCGGGCGCGGCATGCGCCACCTGGCGCGCCCCGATGTTGCCCGCAGCGCCGCCTTTGTTCTCGATGATGATCGGCTGGCCCAGCAGCCGGCCCACCGCTTCGGCGAGGATGCGTGCGCCGGTGTCGGGACCTGTGCCTGCGAGGTAGGGCACGACCCACTTGATGGGACGGCTGGGCCATTGGTCGGCGGCCCGCACGGCGTGCGCGAGCGACAGCAGGGGCGATGCAGCGAACGCGCGGCAGAGCGCACGGCGTGAAAGGTCGATGTTCAAAACGCTTGTCTCCGGATCGTTGTTTTGTGATTCACGCGGGGAGTGCCTACGGCGCCTCGCCGAGCAACTCGCGCGCGATGATGTTCTTCTGGATCTCGCTGGTGCCGGTCAGCACGCGGTACATGCGCAGCATGCGGAACAGGAACTCGACGCGGCGCCCCTGCACGATGCCTTCGCCACCATGGATCTGTACAGCGGCGTCGGCGATGCGGAACGCCGACTCCGAGCAGAACAGCTTGGCCATCGACGCATCGGCGCGCGCGTCGCCGCCCGCGTCGAGCTGGCGCGCGGTGGAAATCATCAGCGCTCGCGCCGCCGCGAGCTGCGTGGCCATGTCGGCCAGCGAATGCTGGATCGCCTGGAACTCGGCAATCGGGCGGCCGAACTGTCGGCGTGTGCGCGCGTAGTCGCGCGCGTCCTTCAGCGCCACGGTGGCCAGCCCGACCATGCCGGGGCAATGCAACAGCCGGTTGACGGTGATGCGTCCCAGCGCCAGCGCCAGGCCGCGGCCGGGCGCGCCGATGAGGTGCGTGGCGGGTACACGGCAGTCGCTCAGCACGATGTCGCCGGTGGTCGACTGGCCCGCCATGGTCTTGTAGCCCGAGACCACCACCACGCCGGCCTGGTGCAGGTCGACGAAGAAAGCCGAGATCTCGCGCCGCTCCGGACTGTCGGAGGTGGAGGCCATCAGTACCGCGTAGTCCGCGAAGGGTGAGCCCGAGATGAAGCGCTTGCGCCCGTTGAGCACATAGCTGTCGCCCTCGAGGCGGGCCTGGGTCTGCAACGCGCCGGGGTCCGAGCCGGCTTCGGCCTCGGTGAGCGCGAAGCAGATGGCCTTCTCGGCCTGCGCCACCGGCACGATGAAGTTCGCGAGCTGCATCGGCGTGGCGTGGCGCGCGAGCGCGCCCACGCGCGGTGGGCCGCTGAGTTCGCCGAACACATGGGGCGCCAGTGGCGAGCCGCTCGCGTAGATCGACTCCTTGATCAGCACGTGGTCGAGCAGCGAAAGCCCGAGACCGCCCATGGCCGTGGGCAAGGTCATGCCGTAGAAGCCCAGTTCGTGCGAGCGGCGCCACACGCGCTGCAGCACGGCCTTGGCCGGGCTGTGCTCGTGGTCGATGCCCTCTTCGCGCACCAGCGCATCGAGCTCGCCCTGCAGGAAGTCGCCGATGCGCGCGATCAGTTCCGCCGCGCGTTCGGAGCCTTCGAATGGGCCGTCGAACAAGGGCGAGCGCACGCTGGAGGCAGCGGTGGGCTCGTTGGTAGTGGTTGGCGTGGTCATGGCGGTGAGGCTCCTCAGTTCACGCGGCGGTCATGGCCCGCCCAGTACGGCGTCTGGATGGCCTTGCGCGCGATCTTTCCGTTGGCGTTCTTCTGCAGCGTCTCGACGAACTCGATGCGGCGCGGCCGCTTGAAGCCCGCGAGCCGCTCGGCGCAGAAGGCATCGAGCGCCGCGGCGTCGAGCACCGCGCCGGGCTTGCGCACGATGTGCGCGGCGACGGCCTCGCCCCACTTGTCGTCGGGCACGCTGAACACGCAGGCCTCGTCCACCTCGGCATGCTGGTAGAGCACGGCCTCCACCTCCGAGGGGTATACGTTGAAGCCGCCGCTGATCACCATGTCCTTCTTGCGGTCGACGATGTAGATGTAGCCCTCGTCGTCCGCGCGGGCGAGGTCGCCCGTGTGGTAGCGGCTGTTCTTCAGCACCTCGGCCGTGAGTTCGGGCGCGCGCCAGTAGCCCGCGAAGATGTCAGGACCGCCGACCACGATCTCGCCGATCTCGCCCGTGGCCACCGGCAGGCCTTCGTCGTCGACGATCTCCACCACCGACTCGAGGAACGGCCGGCCACACGACGCAAGTCGCTCGGGCATCGCGGCACGCGCGAAAAGATGGTCTTCCACGCTGAGGCCGCACACGCCCGAGGTCGTCTCGCCCGCGCCGTAGCCCTGCGAGAGCACCGGGCCGAACACGTCCATCGCCTGCATGATGCGGGCGGGCGCCATCGGCGCCGCGCCGTAGCCCAGGCGCCGCAGGTCGGGCAGCGGGCGGTAGCGACCTTGCACCTCGGCCAGCAGCATGTTGATCATGGTTGGCACCATGAAGGTGTGGGTCACGCGCTCGCGCTTCATCTCGGCGATGAAGCGGCCGGGGTCGAAGCCGCTGAAGAGGCGGATCGTCGCGCCGCTGCACAGCGCGGGCACCAGCTGCATGCCCGAGGCATGGGTGATCGGCCCGACCAGCCCCAACAGGTCGCCGGGCTGCAGATTGTCGGCGCGCATCAGGAACTTGCGCAATTGCGCCAGCCGGTTGCCGAAGGTCTGCATCGCGGCCTTGAGCACGCCGCTGGAGCCCGAGGTGTAGTGCAGCACGGCAAGCTCGTCGACATGCACGCGCACGGGCATGAAGCGGTCGCTGGCGCGCGCGAGAACGCCTTCGTAGGAGGCCTGCGTGTTCTCGGCCGCGTCGAGCAGCAGCAGCCGCGGCGCGCCGTGCTTCAGGTGGGCAAGGAAACCCTCGGCGCGCTCGGCGGTGGTGACGATCAGCGTCGCCTCGCTATTGGCGATGACCTCGGCCACCTCGACCGGCGCGAGCCGCGCGTTGATCGGCGCCTTCACCAGCGCGGCCTTGTAGCAGGCCAGCTCCAGTTCGACGATCTCGATGCAGTTGGGCAGGTACACGCCCACGCGGTCGCCACGCTGCAGGCCCAGGCCGCGCAGCGCATTGGCCAGGCGGTTGGAGCGCTGCTCGAGTTCTTCGTAGGTGACCGAGCGCTGTGCGCTGGTGACGGCAAGACGCTTCGCGTGGATGCGGGCGGCGCGGGATGCGAGCTCGCCGACGTTGGCGATCTCGGGGGCTGTGGTTTGCAAGTTGTCTCCTGGATGCCCGTGCCACGGCACGGGATGGAGACGACTTTGGCAGGGGAAGGCGCGCAACAACAAATACGGATTGCTGATGCACGGCCATCAGAAAAGTTGATGGCCTGCCAGTTCCAGGCCATCAACGCGATGACTTAGCCGGCCGGACCACCGTGGCCGGCACGCCGCTTGCCGAACAGGAACTCTGCCTCCCAGCGGCCCGACGCAATCATGTGGCGCGCCTCGTCGACCAGCACGTCCAGCACCGCTTGGGTCGCGGGGTCAGGCTCGCGCGCCGCCGGGGTCGCAAGGAAATAGGTGCGCGCCAGATCGGGCTGCACCACGCGCGCGACCAGCCACTGCTTGCCGCTCGGCGGTGCATCGCCTATGGCGCAGGCCGGCGAGAAGGTGAAGCCAGCCCCAGCCAGGTACAGCGAGCGGATCACGCGCGCCGAGTCGTGTTCGTGCGCGATGTTGAGTTCCAGCCCCAGGTCGGTCGCAGTGCTCTCGACCTGTGCCCGGATGCTGAAGCGGCGCGACTGCAGCACCAGGGGCAGGTTGGCCGCGCTTGCGAATGGAAGCTCGGGGCGCTGCACTGCGGCGGTCTTGCCCTTCACCGCTTTCTTGCCGGCGGGCTGCATCGTCATGGCCGCCACCTCGCCATTGGCGTCATAGCCGCAGACGAACATCGCTTCGCGCGTGAAGGGCTTCACGTCCAGGCCGTTGACGTACTCGGTGTCGACCAGCACACCGATGTCTGCGCGCCGCTCGACCATGGCCTTGCGCACCATCAGGCTCAGGTCGTCGAGAACGAACACACGGATGCGCGGGTGAGTGTGCTTCAGCCGCGCCAGCACCGGTCCGAGCAGCAGCGAGGCCAGCAGAAAAGGCACCGCTACCGTGACAGAGCCTTCGGGCCCGTCGGGCGCGCGCTGCAGGCGCTCGCGCATGGCGCTAGCGTCGGACAGCAGCTTGCGCGCGTCCTGGTACAACTGCAGGCCGGCCGCCGTGGGCGTGACCCCGACGTGCGAGCGTTCGAAGAGCTGGGTGCCGACCTCGACCTCTAGCTTCTTGATCTGCGCAGTGAGCGCGGGTTGAGCCACGTACAGCGCACCCGCCGCGCGCGACAGGCTACCTGCCTCAAGTACGGCGATGAAATAGCGAAGGGATCTAAGTTCCATGGCCCCACGATTCTGTACCGTTCCATCCTTATCGCTTCCAAAGCGTCACACGCCGCCTGTGTGTGCGCGGTCATGACATAGGGCGGCAAGCCGATGGCGAAAGACGAGCAATGGAACAACCACAGTTGCCCGCCACCAACGTCCGCAAAGACCTTGGGCTCGTCGATTCATGGTGCGCCAACATGACTTCAGCGCCGAAGGTCTGAACGCTAGCCGGCGAGCTTTTCAGATGGGCACACCCACACTATCTTTGTGCCCGGCTTTCCGCCGAAGCGGATCAATGGGTCATCACCTCGCGCGCTGAATCATGGATGCGCGGGTTCATTGACAAGCATCGCAGTCGGTCGCGAACTGATGAACATCGGAGCGGAACCCGGCTGCTGCATCGAGTCAGGCCCCAGGAACACCAAGGACGACGATTGGCGAAGCTCAACTGAATGTGGGCAAAAAACATGGGCAGACCAACCTACGGCCGCGGCAAAGTTCCGCCCCAAGCAAAAAGCCCCTGTAGCAGGGGCTGCTACAGGGGCTTCGGTTTGGCGGAGTGGACGGGACTCGAACCCGCGACCCCCGGCGTGACAGGCCGGTATTCTAACCAACTGAACTACCACTCCTGGTAGACAACGTTCACTCCTTGCGGAGCCGAGTGTTGACAACTCGTGCCTGCTTCACTTGCATGAAACTGGCGACCCTACGGGGATTCGAACCCCGGTAGCCACCGTGAAAGGGTGGTGTCCTAGGCCTCTAGACGATAGGGTCAAAACCTTAGGAACCGTGCTGCGATCAGCACTTATCTTCTTCTCGACATTTTTGATGGTGGAGGTAAACGGGATCGAACCGATGACCTCTTGCATGCCATGCAAGCGCTCTCCCAGCTGAGCTATACCCCCTCTTTGACATTCAGGCTCTTCTTTTCAGAATTACCGTGTGTCGGTGTCGAGCCTCAAATTATAGACCGAAAAATCAGGCCCTTTTCAAACGCTCCACAACTTTTTCGCGAGAAAAGATGGCGAGCACCGAATCGAGGGATGGCGTCTGCGGTGTTCCCATCACGAGGACGCGAACCGGCATGGCCAACACGGGCATTTTCACAGAATGCGCGGCCAGAACTTCCTTGATGGCCGCGGCGATCGAAACTTTTTCCCACGTCACGCTCGCGAGCTTCTCGGCCAGCGTCGCGATGACGGGCTTCACCGCATCGGTGACGTGCTGCGCGCGATCGGCATCGCTGGGCGTCACGTCCGTGTAGAACGCGGCGGCCCAGTCGGCCAGCGCGACCGTGGTTTCGCAGCGGTCCTTGAAGAGCGCACAGATGGCAACGAGCCGATCGTCGGCCTCGATGCCGCGCTTCTTCAGTTGCGCGGCCACGAGCGGCGCGAGTTCCGCATCGGCCTTGGCCTTGATGTACTGCGCGTTGACCCAGGCGAGCTTCGCCGCATCCCACTGCGCGGGGCTCTTGGAGAGGTGCGAACCGTCGAACCAGCTCACCATCTGCTCGCGCGTGAAGAGCTCGTCGTCGCCGTGGCTCCAGCCCAGGCGCGCGAGGTAGTTCAGCATCGCCTCGGGCAGGTAGCCGTTCTCTTCATAGGCGGTGACGCTCACCGCGCCGCGGCGCTTCGAGAGCTTCTGCCCGTCGTCGCCCAGGATCACCGGCACATGGCCGAACTGGGGCAGCGGTGCGCCGAGCGCACGGAAGATGTTGATCTGCCACGGCGTGTTGTTGATGTGCTCGTCGCCGCGGAACACGTGCGTGATGTTCATGTCCCAGTCGTCGACCACCACCGCGAAGTTGTACGTGGGCACGCCATCTGGCCGCAGGATGATGAGGTCGTCGATCTCGCGGTTGTTGATGGTGATCTCGCCCTTGACGAGGTCGTTCCACGTCACGTCGCCTTCGGGCGGATTGCAGAAGCGCACCACCGGCGGCACGCCTTCGGGCACGGCCGGCAGCACCTTGCCCGGCTCGGGGCGCCAGCGGCGGTCGTACAGCGTCTTCTCACCGCGCGCGCGTTGCGCCTCGCGCATCTCGTCGAGCTCGGCCGGCGTGCAGTAGCAGTGGTAGGCGGTGCCTGCCGCGAGCATCTGCGCGATGACTTCGCGATACCGCTCCAGACGCTGCATCTGATAGATCGGGCCCTCGTCGTAGTCGAGGCCGAGCCAGTGCATCGAGGCGAGGATCTGGTCGGTCGAGTCCTGCGTGGAGCGGGCCACGTCGGTGTCCTCGATGCGCAGCACGAACTCGCCGCCGTGGTGGCGCGCATAAGCCCACGAATAGAGCGCAGTGCGAGCCGTGCCCAGGTGAAGGAAGCCGGTGGGAGACGGAGCGATGCGGGTGCGAACTTTGCCGGTCATGAAATCGATTCAGGTATTCAGTGTGCTCAGGCCGCGCGAAAGGTCGGCCGTGATGTCGTCGATGTACTCGAGGCCGACCGCAAGGCGGATCAGCCCCTGGCTGATGCCCGCCGCCTGGCGCTGCACTTCGGTGAGGCGGCCGTGCGAGGTCGTGCCGGGATGCGTGATGATGGTCTTGGTGTCGCCGAGGTTGGTGGCGATGCTCACCACGCGCGTGCTGTTGATCACGTGGAAAGCGTTGGCGCGCGCAGCTTCGGGCGTGTCGCCGACCACGTCGAACGACACCACAGCCCCGCCCTGCCCCGACTGCTGGCGCATGGCGAGCTCGTGCTGCCCATGCGATGCGAGACCGGGGTAATAGACACGCGCGATGCCGGGCTGCTGCTCGAGCCACTGCGCCACGGCCAACGCATTCGCGCACTGCGCCTTCATCCGGATGCCGAGCGTTTCCATGCCCTTGAGCACGACCCATGCATTGAACGGCGACAGCGCCATGCCGGCGGTGCGCACGATCGGACCGAACACATCGACGATGAGCTTCGACGGGCCGCAGATCGCACCGGCCATCACGCGGCCCTGACCGTCGAGGTACTTGGTGCCCGAATGGATGATGAGGTCGGCGCCCAGCTCGACCGGCCGCTGCAGCGCAGGCGTGCAGAAGCAGTTGTCGACCGCAAGCAGCGCACCGGCGCCATGGGCCAGGTCGGCGAGCGCCCGGATGTCGCAGACTTCCGTCAGCGGATTGGTCGGCGTCTCGGCGAACAGCAGCTTGGTGTTCGGCTTGATCGCAGCACGCCATTCGGCCACGTCGGTCTGCGAGACGAAGGTGGTCTCGACGCCGAACTTGGCGAACTCCTTGCCGAACAGGTTCAGCGTGGAGCCGAACACCGAGCGCGAGCAGATCACGTGGTCACCGGCCTTCAGCAGGCCCATGCACATCATGAGGATCGCGCCCATGCCGGTCGATGCGCCGATGGCGGCCTCGGTGCCTTCGAGCGCAGCCAGGCGTTGCTCGAAGCTGGTCACCGTCGGGTTGGAGGTGCGCGAATAGGTAAAGCCCTGCTCGGTGCCGGCGAAGCGGCGTGCCGAGGTTTCGGCGTCGGGCTGCACGAAGCCGCTGGTCAGGAACAGCGCTTCGGAATGCTCGCCATGCTGGCTGGGCGCCAGCCCGGTGCGCAGCGCGAGCGTGTCGCGGTGCAGTCCGGGCGGCAGGGTTCGTTCGTCGGTCACTTCAGCTCTCACTCGCTGTGGTTGGGGAGCGCGAGGCGCGAAGAATCTTCTTCGGTCTCTTCGATGCGGGGGCGGTTGCCGTTCATGCGCGAGATCGCATCGGTATCGATGTCGCCGGTCACGTACACGCCGTCGAAGCACGAGGCATCGAAGCCGTCGAGCTTGCTGTTGAGCGAGCCGATGGCGCGCTTCATGGCATCGACGTCCTGGTAGATCAGCGCGTCGCAGCCGATCAGCTCGCGGATCTCCTCGACGGTGCGGTCGTGCGCGACCAGTTCGTCCTTGGTCGGCATGTCGATGCCGTAGACGTTGGGGTAGCGCACCGGCGGCGCAGCGCTGGCGAGGTAGACCTTGCGGGCGCCGGCATCGCGCGCCATCTGCACGATTTCGCGGCTGGTGGTGCCGCGCACGATGGAGTCGTCCACCAGCAGCACGTTGCGGCCCTTGAATTCGCTCGCGATCACGTTGAGCTTCTGGCGCACCGACTTCTTGCGCACGCCCTGCCCCGGCATGATGAAGGTGCGGCCCACGTAGCGGTTCTTCACGAAGCCTTCGCGGTACGGCACGCCCAGCAGGTGCGCGAGCTGCGTGGCGCTCGGGCGGCTCGACTCGGGGATCGGGATGATCACGTCGATCTGGTTCGGCGGCACGGTGGAAACCACGCGCTTGGCCAGCGTCTCGCCCAGGTTCAGGCGCGCCTGGTAGACCGAGATGCCGTCGAGCACCGAGTCCGGACGCGCGAGGTACACGAATTCGAAGATGCAAGGATTCAGCGTGGGCGCCTCGGCGCACTGCATCGAATGGACATTGCCTTCCAGGTCGATGAACACCGCTTCGCCGGGGTTGATGTTGCGTTCGAACACATGGCCCGAGCCTTCGAGCGCGACCGATTCGCTGGCCACCATGACGGTGCCGTCCTTCGCATTGCGGCCCATGCACAGCGGGCGAATGCCGTACGGATCGCGGAAGGCGAGCAGGCCGTGGCCGGCGATCAGCGACACCACGGCATACGAGCCGCGCAGGCGCTTGTGCATGTTCTTGACCGCGGCGAACACTTCGGCCGGATGCAGCGGCACGCCGCGCGACGAGCGCTCCAGTTCGTGCGCGAGCACGTTGAGCAGCACTTCCGAATCGCTCTCGGTGTTGGTGTGGCGGTGGTCGGTGGAGAACAG
This sequence comes from Variovorax sp. RKNM96, assembly GCF_017161115.1. Taxonomy (GTDB): domain Bacteria; phylum Pseudomonadota; class Gammaproteobacteria; order Burkholderiales; family Burkholderiaceae_C; genus Variovorax. Next base: position 5,139,746 of record NZ_CP046508.1, read on the forward strand.
CTCCGAACGCAGCGCGTGCGCGTTGGTGAGGTTGCCGTTGTGCACCAGCACGATGCCGAAGGGCGCGTTCACGTAGAAGGGCTGCGCCTCTTCCTCGCTGTAGGCGTTGCCGGCGGTCGGGTAGCGGACCTGGCCCAGGCCCACGTTGCCCGGCAGCGCGCGCATGTTGCGGGTGCGGAACACGTCGCGCACCATGCCCTTGGCCTTGTGCATGAAGAACTTGCGTTCCAGCAAGGTCACGATGCCGGCCGCGTCCTGGCCGCGATGCTGCAGGAGCAGCAGCGCGTCATAGAGCAACTGGTTGACGGGTGCGTTACTGACAACGCCGACGATTCCACACATGAGCGATTCCTTCAGGGCAGGTAGCTTGCCAACTTTTCAGGCAGCGCGGGTTTCAGGCCCTGCAATGCCGCATCGAGAACACCGGCACTGAGCGAGTCGCGCCACCAGGCACTGTCGCTCAACACCAGCAAATGAACAACGACTGCCAGCACGAGCAGGGCCACTGCGCCCCGCGCCGCACCGAAGGCAGCTCCCAAAATCCGGTCCACAGGCCGAAGGCCCACGACGGTGATCAGCTTGCGCGTGAGCGCCGCCACGAGCCCCACGCCGAACGCCACCGCCACAAACACCAGCACGAAGGCCAATGGATAACGCCACGTCGCCTGCGGCTCGCCGAACGGCAACCACGCCGCCACATCGGAAGCCAGCCACTGGGCAGCGATGAAAGCAGCCACCCAGCCCATCAGCGAAATCACTTCGAACACCAGGCCCCGCATGAGGCCGAACAGCATCGACACCACGATGAGCGTGACGGCGATCCAGTCGAGCAGGGCCACGGCAGCAGGCGCCTGCGTTTACAACGTGAGGATCGCGGCCGACAAAGACAAGCCCTTGACCTTCTCCGCCGCCTTGTCCGCCTCGGCGCGCGAGCTGAACGGGCCGACACGCACACGCGTGCGCTCGCCATCGGCCGTCTTGGCAACGTGAACGTAGGTCTTGAGGCCGGCGCGCTCCAGCTTCTGGCGCACTTCGCGCGCCTTGTCGGCATCGGCGAAGGCGCCGACCTGCACGATGAAGCGGCCGGCAGCTTCGTCGGCGGCAGCGGGCTTGGGCGTTGCGGCGACAGCGGTCACGGGCTTGCCTTCGAGCAGCGCGCGGGCGCGGGCACCGTCGTCCGCCGCGACAGCGGGCTTGGGTTCCGGCTTGGGTTTCGGCTCCGGCTTGGGTTTCGCCTCAGGCTTGACTTCGGGCTTGGCCTCCGGCTTCGGCTTGACCTCGGGCTTCGGTTCGGGCTTCGGTTCGGGTTTCGGCTCAGGCTTGGGTTTGGCCTCGACGGCAGGCGACGTGCTGGCCACCGGCTTGCCGGGGTCGATCACGGTGCCGTCGGCGGTCTCGGTGATCATGCCGCCGGCCGATGAAGCTGCCGCCACGCGGGTGCTGTTGTCGGGAGCAACCGGTGCGCTGCTCGTTGCGGGTGTCGTTGCCGGTGCAGCGGGCACGGGCAGCGGCTTGACCTTGTTGCGGTCCGGAATCTCGATGGGGATGTCGACCGACACGGGACGCGGCTGTGTATCGAACAGCAACGGGAAACCGATCACGCCCACCAGCACCAGCACTGCGGCGCCCAGCAACCGATGGCGCGCGCGCCGACGCATGGTTTCGACACTTTCCGCGGGGACGGCCGCCGGGGCGTTGCGTCCTTCGTTGCCTTGTGGGCCGCGCGTGCGGAACTTGAAAAACGCCATGAAGTTCGATCCCTGAAGGAGTGCAGCGAGGTGATGCCAGGTGGTGCGGTCGACCTGTCGGTCAGCCGCCCGGCGACAGGTGTTTGGCTTGCAGCCGGGGGGTGCCGTTTTCGAGCACGCCACCCACGGTGAAGAACGATCCGAAGACCACGATTCTATCAGCGGGGTCCGCGTGCTCGATGGCTGCGCGCAACGCGTCCATGGGGCCTGCATGCACGCTGCCGGAGGCATCGGCGCGGGTGTTCTGCGCCTGCCAGGCGGCCAGCAGATCGGCCGCCTTGGCGGCGCGCGGCGTGGGCAGGTCGGTGAAGTACCAGCGGTCGATCATCGGGCCGATGCGCGCGAGGATCGGCGCGAGGTCCTTGTCGGCCATCACGCCGAAGACGCCGTGCGTCGTCGGAAAGAAACCCATCGCATCGAGGTTCTCGGCGAGCGCGGCGACCGCATGCGCGTTGTGCGCCACGTCGAGCACCAGCGCGGGCTCGCCCGGCACGATCTGGAAGCGGCCCGGCAGCTCGACCATCGCGAGCCCGTTGCGCACCGCCTGCGCCGTGATCGGCAACTGCGGACGCAGCGCCTCGAGCGCCGCGAGCACGCCCGCCGCATTGATGAGCTGGTTGGCGCCGCGCAGCGCCGGATAGGCCAGCCCGCTGTAGCGCCTGCCGCGGCCCGACCAGCCCCACTGCTGCTTGTCGCCCGACACGTTGAAGTCCGTCCCGAAGCGCCAGAGGTCGGCGCCGATGGCGTTCGCGTGGTCGATCACGCTCTGCGGCGGCACCGGGTCGCTCACGATGGCCGGCTTGCCGGCGCGCAGGATGCCGGCCTTCTCGAAGCCGATGCTTTCGCGGTCGGGCCCGAGGTATTCCATGTGGTCCAGGTCGATGCTGGTGATGACCGCGCAGTCGGCGTCGATGATGTTGACCGCGTCGAGCCGGCCGCCAAGGCCGACCTCGAGGATCGCCACATCGGGCTTTTCCTCGATCATGCAGTGCAGGATGCCGAGGGTGGTGAATTCGAAGTAGGTCAGGGGCATGTCGCCGCGAACCTTCTCCACCACTTCGAAGCTTGCTATCAGTTTGGAAGCATCGACCGATTCGCCCTTCAGGCGCAGCCGCTCTTCGAAGCGCACGAGATGGGGGGATGTGAACACGGCGGTGCGGTAGCCCGCATGCGTCAGGATCGACTCGAGCATGGCGCAGGTCGAGCCCTTGCCATTGGTGCCCGCCACGGTGATGACGGGGCAGCCGAATTTCAGGCCGAGGCGCCCGGCCATCTCCTTGGCGCGTTCGAGGCCCAGTTCGATGTTCTTGGGATGGAGTTGCTCGGCGCGCGCGAGCCAGTCGTTAAGGGTTTCCATGGAGGCCGGCATTGTCGCCGACCTGCCGGGCGCGGCATCATGGCGGCCATGACAACCCTATACGGCATCCCCAACTGCGACACCGTCAAGCGCGCCCGCGCCTGGCTCGACGAACACAACGTGGCCTACACCTTCCACGATTTCAAGAAACAGGGCGTGCCCGAGCCCGAACTCGACCAGTGGCTGAAGAAACCGGGCTGGGAAGCGCTGGTCAACCGTCGGGGCACCACCTGGCGCAAGCTCGACGAAGCCACCCAGAACAGCGTGGTCGATGCCGCGTCGGCCCGCGCCGTGCTGCTGGCCAACCCGAGCCTGATCAAGCGGCCGGTAGTCAACTGGGGCGCCAAAACCGGCGTTACGACGGGATTCGACGCCGAAAGCTGGGCTGTGAACGCCGTGTAAACCCCGGAACCCCGTCTCGCCGGCCGGCCTCCAACCCCGATCTGCAGGAGAGAACACCATGAACAGACACGTTTTTCGCACCCTCGCGGGGCTTTCGGTGGTCGGACTGATGGCCACGGGCGCCAGCGTCGCGCAGGCCCAGCAAGTGGTCCAGGCCCGGGTGATTTCCGCCACGCCGATCCGCGAAACGACCGGCAGCGACGTCAGCTACAACGTCACCTACGAATACCAGGGCCGCCAGTACACGACCCGCACCACCAGCCGGCCGGGCTCGACCATCGCGATCCAGGCCGGCGCCTACGGCGTGACCACCGCGCCCGTGCAGCCGCAATCGCAACTGCAGCCCTACCCGGTCGAGGCCAACGGCGGCCAGCAGTACCAGCAAGACCCGCAGTACCAGGAACAGTACCAACAGGGCGGCGGCTCCCCCTGGGAGAACGTCGTGCCGGAGCCCGGCGTGGTGGTCTCCGGGCAGGGTGCGCCGGTCTATGCACAGCCGGCCCCGGTCTATGCGCCACCGGTCTATGTGCAGCCCGCCTACACCTACCCGTATGCGCAGCCCTACGTCTACCCGCCGGTCGGCATCTCGCTGAACCTGGGCTATTCGCGCGGCTGGGGCGGCGGCTACTACGGCCGCGGCTATGGCGGCTACCGCGGTGGCTACGGCTATCGCGGCTACGGCGGTTACCGCGGCGGCTGGCACCGCTGAGCGGGTGGGGGCCGCCCAAGCCCCTAAAATCGAGGACTTTCCCAACCCTGACGGGTGCGCCGCCGGTGCGGTGCGTCCTCGATTCGCCGAGCCCCAGCGCCGGCGCCACCCAATGACGACGACTACCGACACTCTGAACAGCGCCGCAGTGGCCACCAAGGCCAATGTGTATTTCGACGGCAAGTGCGTGAGCCACAGCCTCACGCTCGCGGACGGCACCAAGAAATCGGTCGGCGTGATCCTGCCGTCCACCCTCACCTTCAACACCGGCGCGCCTGAAATCATGGAAGGCACCGCCGGCAGCTGCGAATACCTGCTGTCGGGCACCACCGAATGGGTCGCCTCGGGCCCGGGCCAGAAGTTCAACGTGCCTGCCAATTCCAGCTTCCAGATCCGGGTGACCGGCGAGCCTTACAGCTACATCTGCCATTTCGGCTGAACCGGGACCCTCACATGTCGACCATCCTCCAAAACGTTCCCGCCGGCCAGAAGGTCGGCATTGCCTTCTCCGGCGGCCTGGACACCAGCGCGGCGCTCCACTGGATGCGCAACAAGGGCGCGATTCCCTACGCCTACACCGCCAACCTCGGCCAGCCCGACGAACCCGACTACGACGAGATCCCGCGCAAGGCGATGCTCTACGGCGCAGAAAACGCCCGCCTGATCGACTGCCGCGCGCAGCTGGCCAACGAAGGCATCGCCGCCTTGCAGGCCGGCGCCTTCCATGTCACCACCGCGGGCGTCACCTACTTCAACACCACGCCGCTCGGCCGCGCGGTGACCGGCACCATGTTGGTGTCGGCGATGAAGGAAGACGACGTCCACATCTGGGGCGACGGGAGCACCTACAAGGGCAACGACATCGAGCGTTTCTACCGCTACGGCCTGCTGACCAACCCGAGCCTGAAGATCTACAAGCCCTGGCTCGACCAGGTCTTCATCGACGAACTGGGCGGCCGCGCCGAGATGTCGGCGTTCATGCAAAAGGCCGGCTTCGCCTACAAGATGTCGGCCGAGAAGGCCTACTCGACCGACTCGAACATGCTGGGCGCCACGCACGAGGCGAAAGACCTGGAGCATCTGAACAGCGGCATGCAGATCGTGCAACCCATCATGGGCGTCGCGTTCTGGAAGGACGAAGTCGAGGTCAAGCGCGAGACCGTATCGGTGCGCTTCGAGGAAGGCGTGCCCGTCGCGCTGAACGGCGTGGCCTACCCGAACATGGTCGAGCTGATCCTCGAAGCCAACCGCATCGGCGGCCGCCACGGCCTGGGCATGAGCGACCAGATCGAAAACCGCATCATCGAAGCCAAGAGCCGCGGCATCTACGAAGCCCCGGGCCTCGCGCTGCTGTTCATCGCCTACGAGCGCCTCGTCACCGGCATCCACAACGAAGACACGATCGAGCAGTACCGCGACCATGGCCGCAAGCTCGGCCGCCTGCTCTACCAGGGCCGCTGGTTCGACCCGCAGGCGATCATGCTGCGCGAGACGGCCCAGCGCTGGGTGGCGCGCGCCATCACCGGCGAAGTGACGGTCGAGCTGCGCCGCGGCAACGACTACTCGATCCTGAACACCGAGTCGCCGAACCTCACCTACAAGCCCGAGCGCCTGAGCATGGAAAAGGTCGAAGGCGCGTTCACGCCGCTGGACCGCATCGGCCAGCTGACGATGCGCAACCTGGACATCATCGACACGCGCGAGAAGCTGGCGATCTACACCCGCACCGGGTTGCTGTCGTCGAGCCAGGGCGCTTCGCTGCCCAAGCTGGCGAACGACGATGAGACCAGCAAGTAAGTCAACAAACACACTTCAATGAGAAACGGGCCCGATGGGCCCGTTTTTCTTTGATGCGCCGCATCGTTCAGTCCCCGCCGCCTCCGCCGCAGCCACCTCCGCAACCCCCACCCCCATCGCTGCCGCCAGAGTCCCCGCCCCCGCCATCACCGCCGCTGCTCGATTCACTGCCGCCGAAACCATCGGCATCCCCCGAGCTGCCACCATCCGACGAGGACTCGCCGAACTCGCTGCCGCACTGCGCGGTCGAACCGTTGTGCCGATCGATCGCCTTGCAATCGGGCACGTATTCAAAGCCGCCCGGAATCGCGAACTTGATGTCCAGCGCGAACAGCAGCGGCAGGCGCGCGGGCTTGCGCGGATCGATGCTCTCTTCCTTGCACGCCCAGTACCAGGTGCGGCGCAGGCCATCGTTGCGCTTGGGGTCCTTGCCCAGCACCTCGGCCGGGCTGTGGTGCAGCATGCCGCCGAAGGCCGCCTTGCACCAGTTCTGGTAGCCCTGCGTGTGCAGGATGAACTCGTGCCAGGCGGTGTCGACCACCTTCGAGGGCATGGCGACGAACTTGCGGTCGCTGCGCAGGTGCGCCATGAAGAATTGGCGCAGGCCCCGCAGCACCAGCTCGGCGTCGCGGCGGCTGAGTTGCGGATGGGCTTCCCGCAGCTTGCCGATCAGGAAAGGCGGCAGCCGCGCCTCACGGATGAACTGGCGGCGCAAGCTCACTTCGATGCGGCTCAGGAGCGCCGCGAAGCAGAAGGCCGCAAGGAACAGCAGCACCGATCCCCACCAGCGCGCCGGCACCAGGAACACCGAGGCGATGCCCGCCACGATGACGATGCGCTGCGCCCATACCAGCGTCGCAATGCGCCGCCGGTAGTTCAGGTGCAGAAAGTCGAGATCCATCGCTTTGTCAGACCACCACCGGCTCCGGCTCCAGCCGGATGCCGAAGCGCTCGTACACGCTGGTCTGGATGGCCTTGGCCAGCGTCATCACCTCGCCGCCGGTCACCGGGTTCTCGCTGCCGCCGCGGTTGACCAGCACCAGCGCCTGCCGCTCGTACACGCCGGCATTGCCGACCGACTTGCCCTTCCAGCCGCAGGCATCGATGAGCCAGCCGGCCGCGAGCTTGATGCTGCCATCGGCCATCGGGTAGTGAACGATCTTGGGGTCGCGCGCGATGATGTCGGCGCACTGCTCGGGCGTGACCGTCGGGTTCTTGAAGAAGCTGCCGGCGTTGCCCAGCACACGCCAGTCGGGCAGCTTGGCGCGGCGGATGGCACAGACCCAGTCGAAGATGTCCGTGGCGCTCGGCGTGAAGTTGCCGGTTTCTTCCATCTTGCGTTCGAGGTCGAGGTAGCCGACCACCGCCTTCCAGGGCTTGGGCAGCCGGAAGCGCACCCGGGTGATGAGCGCCCGGCCCGCGAGGCCGAAGTCGTTCGGGCCACTGCGCACATGCTTGAAGACCGAATCGCGGTAGCCGAAGGCGCATTGGGCCGCATCGAGCGTGAAGCTGCGGCCGGTGTCCAGGTCGATGGCATCGAGCGATTCGAAGCGGTCCTGCAGCTCGACGCCGTAGGCGCCGATGTTCTGCACCGGCGAGCCGCCCACCGTACCCGGAATGAGCGCCAGGTTTTCGAGGCCGGGGTAGCCGTTGCGCACCATCCATTCGACGGCGTCGTGCCAGATCTCGCCTGCGCCCGCTTCGACGATCCAGGCCCTCGGCGTCTCCTCGACCAGCCGCAGGCCCTTGATTTCCACCTTGAGCACCAGCGGCTTGACGTCGCCGGTCAGCACGATGTTGCTGCCGCCGCCCAGCACGAAACGGGGGGCGCCCTGCCAGTCCGGGCCGGCCAGGAGCTCGGCGATGTCGGCCTCGTCCGTGATGCGCGCCAGGCGCTGCGCGCGCGCGACGATGCCGAAACTGTTGTACGGCTGCAGGGGGACGTTGTGCTCCACGATCATGGGAGAATTGTCGCATCCAGCCCAAGTGAATTCAGGAGAGCCCATGCCGTCTTTCGATACCGTCTGCGAGCCGAATCTGCCCGAAGTGAAGAATGCGGTCGAAAACACCGCCAAGGAAATCGCGACGCGCTTCGATTTCAAGGGCACCGCCGCCGCCGTCGACCTCAAGGACAAGGAAATCACCATGATCGGCGATGCCGAGTTCCAGCTCGTGCAGGTGGAGGACATCCTTCGCAGCAAACTCACCAAGCGCAGCGTCGACGTGCGCTTCCTCGACAAGGGCGACGTCCAGAAGATGGGCGGCGACAAGGTCAAGCAGGTCATCAAGGTCAAGAGCGGCATCGAGAGCGAGCAGGCCAAGAAGATCACCCGCATCGTCAAGGACAGCAAGCTCAAGGTGCAGGCCGCGATCCAGGGCGACGCGGTGCGCATCACCGGCGCCAAGCGCGACGACCTTCAGGCCGCCATGGCGCTGATCAAGAAGGACGTGCCCGACATGCCGCTGTCGTTCAACAACTTCCGCGACTGATCCTCATGAAACCCCTCGCCTTTGCGACGGCAGCGTGTCTTCTGGCTGCCGTGGCGGCGGCGCACGCTGCCAGTTCGGTGATGCTCACCGGCACCATCGGCAGCCGCGCGATCCTGATCGTGAACGGCGCACCGCCCAAGACGGTGGCGGTCGGCGAGAGTTTCCAGGGGGTCAAGCTCGTGTCACTTCAGGCCGAACAGGCGGTGGTCGAACTCGAAGGCAAGCGGGTCAACCTGCGCATGGACACGCCTGTGAGCATCGGCGGTGGCGGGAGTTCGGGGGGTGGCGGCAACCGCATCGTGCTGCCGCCCGACAGCCGCGGTCACTACATGACGCAGGGTGCCATCAACGGCAAGTCGATCACCTTCATGCTCGACACGGGTGCCACGACGATCGCCCTGTCGGCCGCCGACGCCCAGCGCATCGGGCTCGACTACAGCAAGGGACAGATCGTTCAGATGAGCACCGCCAACGGCGTGTCCCAGGGCTACAGGTTGCGGCTGCAGTCGGTGCGCGTGGGTGATGTCGAGGTCTACGACATCGACGCCATCGTCACGCAGCAGCCGATGCCCTACGCGCTGCTGGGCAACAGCTTCATCAACCGCTTTTCCATGCGCCGCGACGCGGACCAGATGGTCCTCGAGAAGCGGTACTGAAAAACGTCAGGCCGCAGCAGCGGTAACGACGATCTCGATCTTGTAGGCCGCATTGGCCATCTTGGCCTGCACCGTCGCGCGCGGCGGTGTGTTGCCGGCCGGAATCCACGCGTCCCACACCTCGTTCATCGCCGTGATGTCGGTGATGTCGGCCAGGAAGATCTGCGTCATGAGGATGCGCGACTTGTCGCTGCCGGCCTCGGCCAGCAGGCGGTCGACCATGGCGAGCACCTGGGCGGTCTGGCCGCGGATGTCCTGCGAGGTGTCGTCGGGCACCTGGCCGGCGAGGTAGATGGTGCCGTTGTGCACGGCCGTCTCCGAGAGGCGCGGGCCGACGTGAAAGCGGGTGATGTTTGCCATGATGTTCTTCAAGCCTTTTTCTTCGAGCCGAGTTTCGACTCCGTGCCGGCCGCGAGCCGGCGGATGTTTTCGCGGTGCCGCCAGATCAGCAGCAGACTCATGATGATGATCGCAATCAGCACTGTGCGGTCGAGCGGCCATGCAATGTTGCCGCCCAGCAGGTAGTAGGCCGGCGCGAAGAAGGCCGCCACCAGCGACGACAGCGACGAATAGCGGAAGAAGACCGCGATGATCAGCCAGGTGGCACCGGTCGCAAGCCCCAGCCAGGGCGCGATGCCCACCAGCACGCCCGCCGCGGTGGCCACGCCCTTGCCGCCCTGGAAGCCGAAGAACACCGGGTACAGGTGGCCCAGGAAGGCCGCGAGGCCCGCCACGGCGGCCACGCCATCGCCCAGGCCCCACTGCGCGCCGTAGTGGCGGATGAAGAACACTGGCAGCCAACCCTTGACCGCATCGAGCACCAGCGTGGCCAGCGCCGCGCCCTTGTTGCCCGAGCGCAGCACGTTGGTCGCGCCGGGGTTGCCGCTGCCGTAGCTGCGCGGATCGGCCATGCCGAGCGACTTGCTCACGATGACCGCGAACGACAGCGAGCCGATCAGGTACGACGCCACGATGGCGATGAGGGATGGCAAATGAAAGCTCAAGGGGGCGCTCCGCGGGGACGGTTGTTTTTATCGGATGAAGACGACAGCGTGCCGTCTTCAGGTCTCGGGCGGCGATTGGATCACAACGTACTGCTTGCGGAACTCGAAGCCCCGGTCGGGCCACTGCGCCACATAGGCGCGCAAAGCCTCCGCACCCGCGGGCCAGTCCTCGCCGTTGACGCGGCAATCGGCCTGCACCTCGCCTTGCGCATCGCGCGCGGCATAGAGGCGAAGGCCGTAGACGCCATCGGATTCGATCTGCGGCTTGTAGGCGTCCCAGGTGTTGGTGAAGAGGCAGCAAGGGCAGAACGGGTGTTCTTCTTCCTCGGTCGCGTTGCGCTCGGCCTGGTGCGCGACCGGCCCCAACAGCACGCGCCGCTGCCGGCTGTGGGCCTGGCCCTTCCTGGGCTCCCATTGCATCTGCAGCGAAGTGCAATGGGCCAGCTCGGCGCTCAGCGCGTCCTTGAACACGACCAGGTCAACCTGTGCCCAGAGATCGAAACCCCGGGTCAACGACAAAGCGATGTCATCGCCATACGAATGCTGGTACTCGAAGGTGCCGGCCGGCAGCAGGCTGGCATGCGCCACTTCGATGGTGGTGGAGGTGCGTACGCTGCCATCGTCCGTGGGGTGGTAGCTCGCGATCTGCGGCCACAGCCAGAGCCCTTCATCGGGCAGGAGGAGCCAGCCCTCCTGCTCTCTCACCGCCTTGAAGCCACGGGCGGTCAGCGCCTCGAGCAGAAGCGCGGAGAGATCGAAGACCTCGGTCCACTGCGCCTTGTCGTTCTCGAAGCCGACCTTGAAAACCGGCCCGCCGCCTTTGTTGGCCGCGCAATGGGGCGGAAGGGAACCAGGGGGCGATGACGTCATGGCGCGGCTATTCTGCCAGCGCACACTGCACCGGCACAGCCCCCAGAAGCGCCACGCACACCTGCGGATCGATGCCGATCAGGTAGCCGCGCCGCCCACCGTTGAGAACGATCTTCGGCAGTTCGAGGATGGTCGATTCGACGTACACCGGCATCTCGCGCCGCGTGCCGAACGGCGAGGTGCCGCCCACCATGTAGCCGCTGTGCCGCTGCGCCACCTCGGGCTTGCAGGGCTCGACCGACTTGACGCCGATCTGCCGCGCGAGGTTCTTGGTCGACACCGTGCGGTTGCCGTGCATCAGCACGATGAGCGGCCTGGCGTCCTGGTCCTGCATCACCAGCGTCTTGATGACGGTGAACGGATCGAGCCCGAGCATCTCGGCGCCGCGCTGCGCGCCGCCGTGCTCCATGTACTCGTACGGATGCTCGGTGAAGGCGATCCCGTTCGCCCGCAGCAGTTGCGTCGCGGGCGTTTCGGAAACGTGGACCTTCTTGCCGCTCACGCCGCCGGGTCCCGGATGTCCCAGCGGATCCTGTCGATCTCGGCCAGGATTTCTGGCGACAGCGTGGTGCCGTACGCATCGATGTCCTCGTCCAGCTGCGCCAACGTCCGCACGCCGATGATGGTGCTCGCCACCTGCCACTTGGTGTAGCAGAAGCCCAGCGCGAGCTGCGTCGGCGTGAGGCCGTTGTCGCGCGCGAGCTGGTTGTACAGGCGCGCGGCCTTCAGCGCGTCGGGGCGGCCCCAGCGGAGCTTGCGCACGGATTCGTAGCGGGTGATGCGCGCTTCCTCGGGCGCGTCGGGCCCGGTGATGCCGCTCTTGTCGTACTTGCCGGTGAGAAGGCCGTAGGCGAGCGGCGAATAGGCCAGCAGCGACACGCCCAGCCGGTGCATCGTCTCGTCGAGCCCGTTCTCGGCGCCGCGGCTCGCGAGGTTGTAGACGTTCTGCACCGTCGCCACGCGCGGCAGGCCGTGCTGCTCGGCCAGCCGCACGAACTCGTGCACGCCGTAGGGCGTTTCGTTCGACAGGCCGATCGCGCGGATCTTGCCGGCCTTCACCAACTTGCCGAAGGTCTCCAGTTGCTCGTGGATCGGCGTCTGCGTGACTTCCTTGGCCGGGTCGTAGTAGATGTTGCCGAAGGCCGGCACGTGGCGCTCGGGCCAGTGGATCTGGTAGAGGTCGATGGTGTCGGTCTTCAGGCGCTTCAGGCTCGCGTCGCACGAAGCCACGATGTCCGCGGCCGTCATGCCCACGCCTTCACGCACCCAGGGCGTGTTGCGCAGCGGGCCGGCCACCTTGGTGGCCAGCACCAGCTTCTGGCGCGCGCCGGGGTTGGCGGCGAACCAGTTGCCGATGATGGTTTCGGTGACGCTGTAGGTTTCCTTGCGGGTGGGCACGGAATACATCTCGGCGGTGTCGATGAAGTCGACGCCCCGCTCGAGCGAACGGCTCAGGATGGCGTGGGCGGTGGGCTCGTCCACCTGCTCACCGAAAGTCATGGTGCCGAGGCAGATCGGGGTGACGTGCAGGTCGCTCTGACCGAGTTGGATCTTTTTCATGCGCGGGATGCTACCGCCCTCCCCCGCAACGCGCTGGCCGCGCGGCCAAAGCCCGAGCGCGAGCTGTCGTCTGCCGGACTGCGCGAACTCAGCCCGCTCCTTATCATCGACGCCCATGTACCAAGCCCTCCGTCCCTCGCGCAGCGAATTCGTGCCCGTGCGCAACCTCAGCTACCACGTGCGCCTCTGGGGCCAGCCCTCAACCGAACGACCGCCGCTGGTGCTGGTGCACGGATGGATGGACGTCGCGGCCTCGTGGCAGTTCGTCGTCGATGCGCTGGCCGAAGACCGCTTCATCATCGCCCCCGACTGGCGCGGCTTCGGCCTCACCGACGGCGGCGGCGTCGACAACTACTGGCTCGCCGACTACCTCGCCGACCTCGAATGGCTGCTCGACCACTACACCGGCGAGGGCGACAGCGCACAGCCGGTCGACCTCGTGGGCCACAGCATGGGCGGCAACGTCGCGATGCACTACGCGGGCGTGCGTCCCGCGCGCATCCGCCGCCTCGTCAACCTCGAAGGCTTCGGCATGCCGTTTCGCAAGCCCGATGAAGCGCCCGCACGCTACGGCCAGTGGATCGACGAACTCAAGGGCCTGCACCGCAACGAGAAGGCGCTGGCCAGCTACTCGGCCGTGGACGGGGTGGCCCGCCGCCTCATGAAGACCAACCCGCGCCTGACGCAGGACAAGGCCGATTGGCTCGCGAGCCACTGGTCAGCCGGCCACCTGCAGCCCGACGGCAGCACGCGCTGGCAGATCCTTGGCGACGCGGCGCACAAGATCGTCAATGCGCACATCTTCCGCGTCGATGAAACGCTCGCGCTCTATGCGCGCATCACCGCGCCGACGCTGATGGTCGAGGCCTCCGACGACAGCCTGCAGGGCTGGTGGAAGAGCCGCTACACGCTCGATGAATTCCATGAGCGCCTGAAGTCCGTGCCCTCGGTGCGCATCGAACGCCTGGACGACGCGGGCCACATGCTGCACCACGACCAGCCGCAGCGCGTGGCGCGGCTGATCGAAGACTTCCTGGCCTAGATTTTTTGCGTGGCGCGGCGCAGCGCCGCACGCGCCAGCAACCGCGTGGAGTCCAGCGTCGGCAGCGGCGAATTCGCGTCGCTCATGATCAGCGGGATCTCGGTGCAGCCGAGCACCACCGCGTCACAGCCCTCCTCGTCCTTCATGCGCTGCATCACGCGCTGAAAGGTCGCAATGGCCTCGGGCTTGAAGACGCCGCAGACCAGCTCTTCCATGATGATCCGGGCGATCTCGTCGCGCTCTTCGATGGAGGGGCGGACGTATGCCAGGCCGCGGGCCGAAAGCTTCTCGGGATACACCTCGCTGTCGGTCAACCAGCGCGTGCCCGTGATGCCGATGCGCCTAAAGCCGCGCTGCACAGCTTCTTCCGCAACGCATTCAGCAATGTGCAGCCAGGGCAGCGGCGAACGCCCTTCGATGAACGGCAGCGCCTGGTGGATGGTGTTGTCCGGGCAAACCAGAAAGTCCGCGCCGATCTTCGCGAGCTTGTGCGCGGAGGCGAGCATCACCTCGCCCACGCCGCGCCAGTCGTCGCGGTAGATGTGTTCCATGTAGTCCGACAGGGACGGCGTATGCATCGAGACCTCGGGATGCGCGTGCGGCCCGAGGAATTTCGCGCCCTCCACGCAGATGGTCTGGTAGCAAAGCGATGCGCCTTCGGCGGAGCAGCCGACGATTCCGATGTGTTGGGTCATGGCGGCATCCTACAAAAGGCGCGCCGCCATGCCCAGTCCTGGGACATCGCTCAGGCGTGATCCGATTCGCTGTCCAGGTGCGCCATCTGCGCGGCCGCATAGCGGTCGCCGGCCGCCGCGCCCTTCGGCACGGCGCGCTCGATGGCAGCCAGGTCGTCCGCCGTCAGCGCGACGCCCAACGAGCCCAGCGCTTCTTCCAGCCGCGTGCGCTGCCGCGCGCCCACCAGCGGCACGATGTCGTCGCCCTGCGCCGCCACCCATGCGATCGCGATCTGCGCGACCGTCACGCCCTTGGCATCGGCGATCCTGCGCAGCGCCTCGACCAGCGCGAGGTTGCGGTCGGCGTTCTCGCCCTGGAAGCGCGGGCTGTGCGTGCGGAAGTCCGTCGCGCCCGCACCGCCCTTCTGCCAGTGACCGCTGATGAGCCCGCGCGAGAGCACGCCGTACGCCGTGATGCCGATGCCCAGTTCGCGGCAGGTTGCCAGGATGTCGTCCTCGATGCCGCGCGAGATCAGCGAGTACTCGATCTGCAGGTCGGCGATCGGGTGCACGGCCGCGGCCTTGCGGATCGTGTGCGACCCCACTTCCGACAACCCGATGTGCCGCACGTAGCCGGCCTTCACCATGTCGGCGATGGCACCCACCGTGTCCTCGATCGGCACGCTCGCATCGAGCCGCGCCGGGCGGTAGATGTCGATGTGGTCCACGCCCAGGCGTTGCAGCGAATAGACCAGGAAGTTCTTCACCGCCTGCGGCCGCGCGTCGTAGCCGACCCAGCCGCCGGCCGGATCGCGCATCGCGCCGAACTTCACGCTCACCAGCGCCGCGTCGCGCTGCGAGCCCTTCAGACCCTTGAGCGCCTCGCCGATCAGTATCTCGTTGTGGCCGCTGCCATAGAAATCGCCGGTGTCCAGCAGCGTGATGCCCGCGTCCATCGCGGCGTGGATGGTGGCGATGCTTTCGGCGCGGTCCGAGGGGCCGTACATGCCCGACATGCCCATGCAGCCGAGGCCGAGTGCGGAGACCTGCGGGCCCTTGGCCCCGAGTTGACGTGTGTTCATTGCGGCTTCCTTTTCAAGAGGTCCGGACGCGGTTGCGAACGGCATGGCGCTAGTCTGGAAGAAAGTGACACGTTCGATAATCCGGCCGCCACTGCACGAGCTGTGCAATAAAACGCACAATCCCGCCATGATCGCCCCCGACCTCTCGGATCTCGGCGCCTTCGTCGCCGTCACGCGCGCCCGCGGCTTTCGCGGTGCGGCCGCTTGCGCGGCGTGTCGCCCTCCTCGCTCAGCGAGGCCATGCGCCGGCTCGAAGCGCAGCTGGGCGTGCGCCTCCTGAATCGCACCACGCGCAGCGTCACGCCCACCGAAGCCGGGCAGCGGCTGCTGGACCGCATCGCCCCGTCGCTCGACGACATCGCGGGTGCGCTCGACACGCTCAACAGCTTTCGCGACAGCCCCACCGGCACCCTGCGGCTCAACGTGCCGACGATCGTCGCGCAGCGCGTGTTGCCGCCGCTGGCCAGCCGTTTCCTGATCGCGCACCCCGGGATCACGCTCGAGGTGACAACCAACGACACCTTCATCGATGTGCTCGCAGCCGGCTTCGATGCGGGCATCCGCTATGACGAGAGCATTGCGCGGGACATGATCGCCGTACCCCTGGGCCCGCGCACGCAGCGCTTCGTGGCCGCCGCATCGCCGGGCTACCTTGCGGCGCACGGCACGCCCAAACACCCGACCGACCTGCTGCAGCACGCCTGCATCGGCCACCGCTTTTCGAGCGGCGTGCTCGCGGCCTGGGGCTTCGTGCGCCGGGGCAAGGTGGTGAAGATCACGCCGAGCGGGCCGCTGGTGGCTTCGACGATCGATATCGAGTTGCATGCGGCCGAATCGGGCCTGGGCGTGATCTACACCTTCGACGAGTTCCTGCGCCCTTCGCTGGACAGCGGCGCGCTGTTGCCGGTGCTCGAAGATTGGTGGCAGAGCTTCTCGGGCCCCTTCCTTTACTACCCGAGCCGCACCCACATGCCGGCGCCGCTGCGCGCCTTCGTCGATTTCCTCAAGGGCGAGGCGCCCGCCTGATATCCGGCCAGCGGATATCCAAGCGCGCAAATCTTCGTTCGCGCGGCGCGCACCGCCACCTAGAGTGCCCAACTCCTTTCGCCGCCTCCCGGAGTTGCCGTCATGCCTTCCCTTTCGCGCGCGCCCTCGTGGCTGCGCCGCTCTGCCCCGCTGTTCGGCGGCCTTGCACTGAGCCTGCTCCTGCACGTTTCCGCCCACGCCGACGACCTGCGCGTGGGCTTCATGCCCGGGCCGTACCGCGATGCCTTCACGAACGGCATCGAGCCCCAGCTGAAGAAGCTGGGCTACACCATCAAGTACGTCGAGTTCAGCCAGGGCGTGCAGCCCAACGACGCGGTGGAGCGCGGGCAGATCGACGCGAACATCTTCCAGCACACGCTGTACCTCAACGCCACGAACAAGCAGCAGGGCTTCGACCTCGTGCCCGTGGTGCAGGTGCCGACGCCGCCGATGGGCCTGTACTCGCAGCGCCACAAGTCGCTCGACAAGGTGCCTGACGGCGCGACCGTCACGCTGCCCGCCGACCCGGTGAACGCGGCGCGCGCGCTCAACATCCTCGCGGCCGTCGGCTGGGTGACGTTGAAGCCGGGCGTGAGCCCGCTGAGCGTGTCGGAGCGCGACATCGTCAACAACCCCAAGCGCCTGAAGATCGTTCCGCTGGACGCCGCACAGGCTCCGCGCTCGCTGGCCGACGCCGACCTCGCGGCCGTGCAGGGCAACTTCGCCGTCGCCTCGGGCCTGAAGCTCACCGAGGCGCTCAAGCTCGAAGACATGACGCTGCCCTACGTGAACGTGGTGGCCGTCAAGCGCAGCAACGAGAACGCGAAGTTCGCCAAGGACATCGTGGCCGCCTACCAGTCGCCCGAGTTCCAGAAGTTCTTCAGGGCCAACCCGGTGTGGGCCGGCTACAGGCTGCCGGACTACTTCAACCAATGAGCAATAGCAACAACAGCACCGCACCGCGCAGGCAGCTGCACCTCAACGTCAACATCCTGCATTCGGGCTTCGTGCCCTCGGCCTGGCGCCTGCCGGAGAGCGACCCGTGGGCGTTCGCCGACATCCAGCACTACATCCGTACCGCGCAGATCGCCGAGGCGGCGAAGCTCGATGCGATCTTTCTCGCGGACAACGCGGCCATCGTGGACCAGATCCACTTCCGCCCGATCACCGCGCTGGAGCCCACCATCCTGCTGGCCTGCGTGGCCGCGGCGACGACGCACATCGGGCTGATCGCAACAGCATCCACCAGCTACAACGAGCCCTACAACATCGCGCGCCGTTTCTCGACGCTCGACCATGTGAGCAATGGCCGCGCGGGCTGGAACATGGTGACCACGGCCGACCTGCCCTCGGCCCGCAACTTCGGCCTCGACACCACGCCCGACCACACGAAGCGCTACGCCCGCGCCTCGGAATTCGCCGACATCGTGAAGGCGCTATGGGACAGCTGGGAGGACGACGCCTTCATCGGCGACAAGGCCATCGGCAGCTTCATCGACGCGACGAAGGTGCATGCGATTGCGCACCGCGGCGAGCACTTCGCGGTGCAGGGTCCGCTGAACCTGCCGCGTGCGCCGCAGGGCCATCCGGTGCTGGTGCAGGCCGGTGCTTCGGCCGATGGGCGCGAGCTCGCATCGCGGCATGCGGAAGCCGTGTTCTCGGCCTCGCAGTCGTTCGAAGAATCGCTGGCCTACGCACGCGCCCTCAAGACGCGCGCCGCCGAACTGGGCCGCGGGCCCGATGCGGTGAAGGTGCTCGCCGGCCTTACCACCATCGTCGGCAGCACCGAAGCCGAGGCGCGTCGTCGACGCGACGAACTGGTCGACCTGATCCCGTGGGACTACAGCCTCACGCGCATCGCCGGCACGCTGGGCATCACGCCCGACCGCCTGAAGCTCGACGAGCGCCTGCCCGACAACCTGCCGCTTCCCGGCAATGGCAACGGCAACCACACCTTCTTCAACGCGGTGGTCGCGGCCGGCCGCACGCACGGCTACACGGTGCGCCAGCTGATCCGCGAACTCGCGGGCGGCGGTGGGCATCGCGTGATCGTGGGCACGCCCGAACAGATCGCCGACGACATCGAGCACTGGTTCAAGGGTGGCGCGGCGGACGGGTTCAACCTGATGCCCGATGCGCTGCCGCACGGGCTGCAGGACTTTGTCGATGGCGTGGTGCCGATCCTGCAGAAGCGCGGGATCTTCCGCACCGAGTACGAGGGGCGCACGCTGCGCGATCACCTCGGGCTGGCTCGACCGGGCGGACGAACAGCGCAGCGGCTGGCGGCTTGATGTGTTTCTCCCTCCCCCGCTGGGGGAGGGCCGGGGTGGGGGCACGCGGCCTTTGCATGTGCATGGCTTTTGCAAGCGCCGCTTGCCCCCATCCCAGCCTTCCCCCAGAGGGGGAAGGAGCAACACGACGCACGAGGCCCCGGTCTTTCTTTCACTCTTCCCCGCCGGGGGAAGGCCGCGGCGTCGAACTTATGAGCGGACGCCTTCGAGGCCCGAGCCCCCTTCACTCCTCGTCGGCGTCGTTGCCGGTAAGGGACAGCACCTCTTCGACAAAAGCCTCGAAGAGCGGCAGCGCAGCAGGCAACCCTTCGAGAGATTCCGCTTCTCCCGCATCGAAGAAATGCGGCTTGTCGGAGGGAAT
This sequence comes from Variovorax sp. RKNM96, assembly GCF_017161115.1. Taxonomy (GTDB): domain Bacteria; phylum Pseudomonadota; class Gammaproteobacteria; order Burkholderiales; family Burkholderiaceae_C; genus Variovorax. The sequence goes on from NZ_CP046508.1 coordinate 5,158,815, forward strand.
GGAAACCCACTCGCCCCCTTCGAACAGCAGCCCCAGGTAGCCGTCGGCAGTCGGCAGATAGAACAGTCCCGCCCCATCAAGCGCACGCTGCCCCTTCTTCGCCTTGCCCCGCCCCCAGCTCACGCCCTGCCCGGCCAGATGCTCGGTGATCCAGCCGTCGCACACGTGCGTGTCGCGCCAGTTGGCTTGGGCATCGAATACGGCGAGCACGGGCATGGGGCGTCCTTTGTCGAGGTTGGATTACTGCAGGAAGCTGGGCTTGGCGTAGCCCTGGAACTTGGTGTCGACCACCGCCTTGAATTCCTTCGAGTGGTAGGCCTCGACGATGTCCTTGGCCCAGGCCGAGTTCTTGTCGCCGGTCTTCACCGCCACCACATTGAGGTAGTAGTCGGGCGTCTTCTCCAGCACCACCGCCTCGTTGAGCTTCAGGCCCGAGGAGATCGCGAAGTTGCCGTTGACGATCGCGTACTCGGTATCGCCCAGCGAACGCGGCAGCTGCGCGGCTTCGAGCGGAATGAACTTGAGCTTCTTCGGGTTCTCGGCCACGTCCTTTTCAGACGCGCGGATCGGGTCCACGCCGGCCTTGATGGTGATCAGCTTGTTCTGCTCCAGCAGCACCAGCGCGCGGGCCAGGTTGCTCGGGTCGTTCGGGAGCGTCACACGGTCGCCCTCTTTCACATCGGCCAGCGTCTTGCGCTTGGTCGAATACACGCCCAGCGGCGCGATCGGGCCCTGCACCAGTTCGGCGAGGTCCAGCTTCTGGTCGGCCGAGAACTTCTTCAGGTAGACCTGGTGCTGGAAGAAATTGGCGTCGAGCGAGCCCTGGGCCAGCGCGAGGTTCGGCTGCACGTAGTCGTTGAACTCGACCAGCTTCACCTTGTAGCCCTTCTTCTCGAGGATGGGGACGATGCCGACCTTGAGTTGGTCGATGTTCGAGCCGGCGGTGCCGCCGATCACGAGGTTCTTCTTGGCGTCTTGCGCCTGGGCCAGCGAGAGGCCGCCGAACGACAGCGCGACGAGGGAAACGGCGAGGACGGAACGGCGCAGCAATGCGGTTTTCATGGAATGAGCAACAGGAAAGAGAAAGGGAGAAAAGAAGGAAATCAACGCTTGTCCAGCCTGCGCGCCGTGGTGTTCCCCACGAATTGCAGGATCTGTACCAGCACCACGAGCAGCGCCACGGTGAGCACCATCACGTCGGTCTGGAAGCGGTAGTAGCCGTAGCGGATCGCCAGGTCGCCGATGCCGCCGCCGCCCACCACGCCGGCGATCGCCGAGTACGAGAGAAAGCTCACCGCCAGCACCGTGAGCGCAAGCACCAGGCCCGAGCGCGCCTCGACCACCAGCACGCGCCAGACGATCTGCAGCTCCGAGGCGCCCATGGCATGCGCCGCCTCGATCACGCCGCGCGGCACTTCGCGCAAGCACTGGTCGACCAGCCGCGCGAAATACGGAATGGCCGCGAACGACAGCGGCACCGCAGCCGCCAGCGGCCCGATGGAGGTGCCCGCGATGATTCGCGTGAACGGCACCAGCGCCACCAGCAGGATGATGAAAGGGAAGGAGCGGACCGTGTTCACGATCCAGTTCAGCACCAGGAACGCCGGCTTGTTCTCCAGCGACTGCCCCGGCCCCAGCAGGAACAGCAGGATGCCCAGCGGCCCGCCGATCAGCACCGCGGCCGAGAGGCCGATGGCCAGCATCATGAAAGTCTGGCCCGTGGCGGTCCAGAGCTCGGGGAGGATGGGGGCGATGTTCTCAAACATAGGCCACCTCCTCTGCATTGCGTGCGGCGGATGCGGACCGCGGCTCGACCGGCAGGCGCGCCTCGCGCTCGCGGCGGCGCACCAGCTCGTCGATCTCGCGGCCCAGCGCGGTCTTGCGCTCTTCGCTCGGCGCATCGACGGCGAACTGTTCCACCAGCCGGCCCTTCTCGAGGATGGCCACGTTGCGGCACAGCACCTCGACCACCGACAGCTCGTGCGTCACGATCACGATGGTCACGCCGATCTTCTGGTTGATGTCGCGCAGCGTCTCGAGCAGCGCGCGGGTGGTTTCGGTATCGAGCGCCGAGGTGGGCTCGTCGCACAGCAGCACCTGCGGGCGCGGTGCCAGCGCGCGGGCGATGGCCACGCGCTGCTTCTGGCCGCCGGAGAGCTGGGCCGGATAGGTATCGATCTTTTCGGCGAGGCCCACGAGGTCGAGGCATTCGCGCACCCGCGTGTCGATCTCGGCCTTGGAATGGCGGCCGTGGATCTTCAGCGGGAAGGCCACGTTGTCGAACACCGTCGCGTTCTGCAGCAGGTTGAACTGCTGGAAGATCATGCCGATGTTCTGGCGCGTGTCGCGCAGCTCGCGGCGCGAGAGCGTGGTGAGGTCGCGCCCGCCGACGAGCACCTTGCCCGCGTCGGGCCGCTCCAGCAGGTTGATGAGGCGCAGCAAGGTCGACTTGCCGGCGCCGCTCTTGCCGATCAGGCCGAACACGTCGCCCTGGTGGATGTCGAGCGAGAGCGACTGCACGGCGTCGAACACCTCGCCGCTGGGCAGGGCAAAGGACTTCTGCACCGATTGAAGACGGATGACCGGCTGCTCCGCGTCGCCGCGGGCCGTATCAGGCGAATGGTTGGTCATGGAAAGGAGGCACGGCCCGCGTGAAAGCAGGTCGCGGAGTTCGCAAAAAGGTGCCGAGTATGAAAAGAAAGGCGCCAAAAGGGAACGAACAAATCCTCGCTTGCTTATGCATGAAAACGCATAAGCATTTCAAAACGCCTGCGGCCAACGCCATATCGCAACGCCATATCGATATGCGCATTGGTTCGTTCCCAAACGCGCCGGGCGATGCCACATTCGCGCCTTCTTTTTTTGATTTCGCGCAACAACATGCACAGCAATTTCCGCCGCCGCACCCTGGCCCTTGCCGCACTGGCCACCGCCCTTTTCGCCGGCAGCACCGCCTTCGCGCAGGACAACAAGAACACGCTCAAGGTCGGCGTCTCCGTCGGCAACGGCGAGCAGATCTTCGAGGTGGTCAAGAAGGTCGCCGCCAAGGACGGCCTGAACATCCAGGTCGTGGTGTTCAACGACTACCAGTTGCCCAACGCGGCACTCGCCTCGGGCGACCTGGACGCCAATGCCTTCCAGCACCAGCCCTTTCTCGACAACCAGAACAAGGCGCGCGGCTTCGACATCGTGCCCGTGGGCCTGACCATCACCGCGCCGCTGGGCTTCTACTCGCGCAAGATCAAGTCGATCGACCAATTGCCGGACGGCGCTTCGGTCGGCATCCAGAACGATCCGTCGAACGGCAACCGCGCGTTGCTGCTGCTGCAACAGGCCGGCCTCATCACGCTGAAGCCCGAGGCGGTGAAGAACAACAACGCCACCCCGCTGGACGTGGTGACCAACCCCAAGAAGCTCAAGCTCGTGGCGCTCGACGCGGCCCAGCTGCCGCGCTCGCTGGACGACCTGACCATCGCTTCCATCAACAACGACTACGCCGAGAAGGCGGGCCTGTCGCTCAACAAGGACGCGGTGATCAAGGAATCGCCAAAGAGCCCGTATGCCAACCTGATCGCAGTGCGCCGTGCCGACAAGGACAAGCCCTGGGCCAAGCGCCTGGTGGCGGCCTACCAGTCGCCGGAGGTGAAGAGCTTCATCGAGACGCAGTTCAAGGGCTCGCTCGTGCCGGCGTTCTGATCCGCCCGAACACCGACTTCCCCTTGCCCCCTGTGTGCGCGCGACGCGCCCAGGGGGCTTTTTCTTGTCCGGCTCCCGCCCCTCCCGGGGGAGGGTCGGGGTGGGGGCACGACGGCCTCGAACACCCTGATGGCATTGAAGCCGCGCGCCCCCATCCCAACCTTCCCCCAGAGGGGGAAGGAGCAATACAGGGGCTCTGCAGGACCGGTCTCCCGAGCGTGAGAAAATACCCGGTTCCCCCGAACACCAACCTCACCCAGTCAGGACACCCCATGGACGCAGAACAGATCAACCAAATCGGCGCAATGCTCGCGGACCTGAGCGCCCGCACGGTCGATTTACGGAGGTATCTTTGACTACGATGCCAAAGCTGAACGACTGAGGACAGTCAACGCATCGCTCGAAGACCCGAACGTCTGGAACGACCCCAAGAAGGCCCAGGAACTGGGCCGGGAAAAGAAGTCGCTCGACGACGTGGTCGTCACGCTCGACCGGCTCACCAATGGCCTTTCGGACAACTCCGAGCTCTTCGAGATGTCGAAGGAAGAAGGCGACATGGACGGCTTGCAGTCCATCTCCGATGACGCCACCGCACTCGAAGCCGACATCAAGCAGCTCGAATTCCGCCGGATGTTCAACAACCCGGCCGACCCGCTCAACGCCTTTGTCGACATCCAGGCCGGCGCCGGCGGCACCGAGGCCTGCGACTGGGCCAGCATGCTGCTGCGCCAGTACCTGAAGTACGCCGAGCGCAAGGGCTTCAAGACGCAGATCGAAGACGAAACGCCCGGCGACACTGCCGGCATCAAGGGCGCGACCATCAAGGTCGAGGGCGACTACGCCTTCGGCCTGCTGCGCACCGAGACCGGCGTGCACCGCCTGGTGCGCAAGTCCCCGTTCGACTCTTCGGGCGGCCGCCACACCAGCTTCGCCAGCATCTTCGTGTACCCGGAAATCGACGATTCGATCGAGATCGACATCAACCCTTCCGACGTGCGCACCGACACCTTCCGTGCCAGCGGCGCGGGCGGCCAGCACATCAACAAGACCGACTCGGCCGTGCGCCTGACGCACATTCCGACCGGCATCGTCGTGCAGTGCCAGGACGGCCGCAGCCAGCACAGCAACCGCGACGTGGCGTGGAAGCGCCTGCGCTCGCGCCTGTACGACCACGAGATGCGCAAGCGCCAGGAAGAGCAGCAGAAGCTGGAAGACAGCAAGACCGACGTGGGCTGGGGCCACCAGATCCGCAGCTACGTGCTGGACAACAGCCGCATCAAGGACCTGCGCACCAACGTCGAAGTCTCGGCCACGCAGAAGGTGCTCGATGGCGACCTCGATGTGTTCATCGAAGCCTCACTGAAGCAAGGCGTGTAAACCAATGACGCTGACGCACGGGAAGGTCGAAGCCTTCATCTTCGATATGGACGGCACCATGATCGACTCCATGCCCTGGCATGCGCGCTCGTGGGTGGAGTTCGTGGCGCGCCACGGGCTGAAGCTCGATGTGAGCGACATCCTCGCGCGCACCACGGGCCGCACCGGCGTCGAGTGCATGCGCGAGCTGTTCGATCGCAAGCTCTCGGACGACGAAGCCCAGGTGCTGGTGCACGAGAAGGAAGAGATCTACCGCGCCATGTTCAGCGACAACTTCACCGAAGTCGCGGGCTTCACCGTCTTTGCCAAAGCCGCTGTTGCGCGCGGACTGAAGGTGGCGGTGGGCACAGCGGGCGACAAGGGCAACATCGAGTTCGCCATGTCGCGCCTGAAGATGGACCCGCTGCCGCTGGCGATCGTCGGCGGGGACGAAGGCTTCAGCGGCAAGCCCACGCCTGCGATCTTCCTGGAAGCCGCGCGCCGCATCAGCGTGGCGCCCGAGCGCTGCATCGTTTTTGAAGACGCGCCCTTCGGCATCGAGGCCGCCCGCCGCGGCGGCATGCGTGCCGTGGCCGTGTGCAGCACCCATACCGCCGCCGAGCTTGCCGGCCCCCATGTCATTGCCGCGGTTCGCGACTACAACGAACTCGCCCATTCGAATTTTCTGGAGACCCTCGATGATGCTGCGTGACGGCCAAGGCCAACCGATTGCCATTCGACGCGAAGACTATGCCGCCCCGGGCTACTGGATCGACACCGTCGACCTGACCTTCGACCTCGACCCCGCCAAGACCCGCGTGCTCAACCGCATGCGGCTGCGCCGCAACCCCGATGCGCCCATCCAGCCGCTGCGGCTCGATGGCGACGAGCTCAACCTCGCGCGCGTGCTCGTCAACGGCCAGGGCGCCTCGTTCCGCATGGAAGGCGACCAGCTCGTCATCGACGGCCTGCCCTACGCGGAAGAAGGCGACTTCGAGCTCGAGATCTTCACCACCTGCTGCCCCATCAAGAACACCAAGCTGATGGGCCTGTTCGTGAGCGAAGACACCTTCTTCACGCAGTGCGAGGCCGAGGGCTTTCGCCGCATCACCTATTTCCTCGACCGCCCGGACGTGATGTCGACCTACACCGTGACGCTGCGCGCCGCCAAGGCCGCGTACCCGGTGCTCCTGTCGAACGGCAACCTCGTCGAGCAGGGCGACCTGCCCGAGGGCCGCCACTTCGCCAAGTGGGTCGACCCATTCCGCAAACCCAGCTATCTGTTCGCCCTGGTGGCCGGCAAGCTGGTGGCGCGCGAGCAGCGCATCACCGCGCGCAACGGCAAGGAGCACTTGCTGCAGGTGTATGTGCGCGCCGGCGACCTCGACAAGACCGAGCACGCGATGAACTCGCTCATCCATTCGGTGCTGTGGGACGAGGCCCGCTTCGGCCTGCCGCTCGACCTGGACCGCTTCATGATCGTTGCCACCAGCGACTTCAACATGGGCGCGATGGAGAACAAGGGCCTGAACATCTTCAACACGAAGTACGTTCTGGCCAACCAGGCCACCGCCACCGATGCCGACTACAGCAACATCGAGAGCGTGGTCGGCCACGAGTACTTCCACAACTGGAGCGGCGATCGCGTGACCTGCCGCGACTGGTTCCAGCTCTCGCTGAAGGAAGGCCTCACCGTCTTCCGCGACCAGGAGTTCAGCCAGGACCTGTGCGCCGACGCCTCGGCCCGCGCCGTGAAGCGCATCGAGGACGTGCGCGTTCTGCGCACCGCCCAGTTCCCCGAAGACGCCGGCCCCATGGCCCACCCGGTGCGGCCCGACAGCTACATCGAGATCAGCAACTTCTACACCGTCACCATCTATGAAAAGGGTGCCGAGGTCGTTCGCATGATGCAGACGCTGGTCGGCCGCAAGGGCTTCGAAAAGGGCATCACCCTCTACTTCGAGCGCCACGACGGCCACGCCGTGACCTGCGACGACTTTGCGCAGGCCATTGCCGATGCCAACCCCGAATCGGAACTGTCGCGCCTCCTGCCCCAGTTCAAGCGCTGGTACAGCCAGGCCGGCACGCCCCGCCTTGCGGCGCACGGCGTGTACGACGCGCAGAACCGCAGCTACACGCTGAGCGTGGTGCAAAGCTGCCCGCCCACGCCGGGCCAGCCGACGAAGGAGCCCTTCGTCATTCCGCTGAACATCGGCCTGCTCGATGCCAACGGGCGCGAGCTGCCGTTGCAACTCGAAGGCGAAAGCGACGTGACGCGCGGCACCCGCACGCTGGTGCTCTCGCGTGCCGGCGAGCAGATCACCTTTGTCGGCCTCGACGCCGAGCCCGTGCCTTCGATCCTGCGTGGCTTCAGCGCGCCGGTGATCCTCGACTTCGAGTACACCGACGCCCAACTGCTCACCCTGCTGGCCAACGACCCCGACCCGTTCAACCGCTGGGAAGCCGGCCAGCGCCTGGGCCTGCGCGCCGCGCTGCACGGCATTGCCGCCCTTGCGACCGACACCACCCCGGTGCTGAACGACGCCTACATCGACGCCATGCGCAGCGTGCTGCGCAACCCGCAGCTCGACGCCGCCTTCAAGGAGCTGGTGCTCACGCTGCCGTCGGAAACCTACATCGCCGAACAGCTCGACGTGGTCGATCCGCAGCGCGTGCACCTGGTGCGCGAAGCCATGCGCGCCCAGCTCGCCACCGCCCTCTTTGCCGATTGGGAACAGGTGTACGAAGAGAACCACGACACCGGCGCCTACACGCCCGACCCGACCTCCTCGGGCCGCCGCGCGCTGGCCGGCATGGCGCTCAACTTCCTGTGCCTGGCGGCGCGCGCCTCGGGCGACACCGTGTGGCCCGGCAAGACGCTGCAGCGCTTCAAAGATGCGGGCAACATGACCGACCGCTTCAACGCGCTCAACGCGCTGGTGTCGTCGGGCCACACGCTCGCGGCGCAGGCGCTTGCGCGGTTCCACGCCATCTTCAAGGACGAGGCGCTGGTCATCGACAAGTGGTTCTCGCTGCAGGCCGGTGCCAGTGACCGCGGCGGCGACATCCTGCCGCTGGTCAAGCAGTTGATGAAGCACCCGGACTTCTCGCTCAAGAACCCGAACCGCGCGCGCAGCGTGATCTTCAGTTACTGCAGCGCGAACCCCGGCGCCTTCCACCGCCCCGACGCGGCCGGCTATGTGTTCTGGAGCGACCGCGTGATCGAGCTGGACGCCATCAACCCGCAGGTGGCCGCACGCCTGGCGCGCGCGCTCGACCGCTGGAGCAAGCTGGCCGAGCCGTACCGCAGCGCCGCGCGCGAAGCCATCGCCCGCGTGGCCGCCAAGCCGGACCTGAGCAAGGACACCCACGAAGTCGTTACCCGCGCCCTGGCCGGCAACTGATCAAGCACCAAGCTAGCTATCAAGCAAGGAACACGAAAAGCACATGGCTCAACAACAGAAGATTTCCCTCACCCGCTACCTCGTCGAACAACAGCGCGCCGACGGCCTCATTCCGGGCCAGCTGCGCCTGCTGCTCGAAGTGGTGGCCCGTGCGTGCAAGAGCATCAGCCAGGCCGTCAACAAGGGCGCGCTGGGCGGTGTGCTCGGCACGGCCGAGAGCGAGAACGTGCAGGGCGAGATCCAGAAGAAGCTGGACATCATCGCCAACGAAGTGCTCATCGAGGCCAACGAATGGGGCGGCCACCTCGCGGCCATGGCCAGCGAAGAGATGGAAACCATCCACGTGGTGCCCAACCGCTACCCGCAGGGCGAATACCTGTTGATGTTCGACCCGCTGGACGGCAGCAGCAACATCGACGTGAACGTGAGCATCGGCACCATCTTCAGCGTGCTGAAGAAGCCCGACGACACCCCCGGCGTGCAGGAAGCCGACTTCCTGCAGGCCGGCACGCAACAGGTGGCCGCGGGCTACTGCATCTACGGCCCGCAGACCACGCTGGTGCTCACCGTGGGCAACGGCGTGGCCATGTTCACGCTCGACCGCGAGCAAGGCAGCTTCGTGCTGACGCAGGAAGACATCCAGATTCCGGCGGACACCAAGGAATTCGCGATCAACATGAGCAACATGCGCCACTGGGACGAGCCCATGAAGCGCTACATCGACGAGTGCCTGGCCGGCAAGGAAGGCCCGCGCGGCAAGGACTTCAACATGCGCTGGATTGCCAGCATGGTGGCCGACGTGCACCGCATCCTGATGCGCGGCGGCGTGTTCATGTACCCGTGGGACAAGCGCGAGCCCGAGAAGGCCGGCAAGCTGCGGCTGATGTACGAGGCCAACCCGATGAGCTGGCTGGTCGAGCAGGCCGGCGGCGCGGCCACCAACGGCAAGCAGCGCATCCTGGACCTGAAGCCCACCAAGCTGCACGAGCGGGTGAGCGTGATGTTGGGTTCGCGTAACGAAGTTGAGCGTTTGACCCAGTACCACGCCGAAAAGGGCTGATGGAGTGGCTATAATCTGAGGCTTCGCCGGTGTAGCTCAGTCGGTAGAGCAGCTCATTCGTAATGAGAAGGTCGGGTGTTCGATTCATCTCTCCGGCACCAATCTAAAAAGCCTCGCTATTAAAAAGATAGCGGGGCTTTTTTCTTTTGGCAGCCTCATGTCTCGTAGCTCGATTCCTATGACGCGAATGTTTCACTCCGCCCTGTCCAAGAGCCGGCTCTTTATCGGTGTCGTCGCCGTGCACCTGCTCGGCGCCTCGTCGGCTTACGCCCAGCCCAAGGTCTACCGATGCGAGGCGAACGGCAAAGTCTCCTACTCAGACGCCCCCTGTGTGGGCGCGAAAGTTATCGACGCAACGCCGACCCAAGGCATGGACAAGATGGGCGGAAGTTCCCGCAAGGGCCGGGAAGTTCAGCAAGACGAGTTCCATCGTCAATTCGACAGCGCGATGCGTCCCTTGCACGGGCGCTCACACGAGGATATGAACATTGCACGTCGCCGCGTGAACCTTCCTGCAGGTGATCAAGCTCAGTGCGGCCATCTTGATCGACAGATACCCTCACTAGAGGCCGACACAAACCACGCGACCGCGGAAGCAAAGGCTAGAACGGAAGTAGATCTCTACAAAGCGCGCAAGCGCTTCTTCGACTTGAAGTGCTGAGACCCACAAAGCAATCGAAGACTTCCACTAAGGCTCGATGGTGCGCAGCTTCTCAACCAGGCCATCGTTCTTCAATTTGGCGTGCTCACCGTAGTGCACCTCGCGGTGGCATGTCGGGCAAAGCGCCGCAACGAATCGAGGGTGATCAGGACCACCGTCTGAAACACGGGTGGTGTGATGAGGCTCCAGATAGTGAGCCCCACTCTTGCGTTTAAATGGCGCCGGCTGCTCACAGAGCTCGCAGTGCCCTGCGGCGCGCAAAAGAACGTAGTCGCGAACCGTGCGACTTCGCTCGTAGACCGTTCGACTGCCTGACCTGCTTGCTTGAGAGCCATCGGCCTTCGCCGCGGCGATGGCTCGCTTTCTGGCGTCCTCAAGCGATGTGACTGCGATGGGTTCATTCCCATCCACAAGATCGCCATGCTCCAACCTTGAAACTGGCACGAGCTTGAAAACGATCGCCTTGCGAGTCGCGCCCGTCGTGTCGTCAGCATCTGTCCACGTGTGGCTGTCATAGACAAACTCGCCCAGGTACTGCTGCCCTTTTCCTTTGCCCAGCGACTGAAACAGATGCAGCGCTCGGGCCTCCAACGAATGGTTGAGGATTGCGAGATTGCCTCGCTTCAACACCATGTCTTCACGTTGGCCCTCACCTGTGTAGAGGTAGCTTCCGTCTGCTTGCGGATGGTCCACATACCCATGTCGACTGCCACCTTCGCCGGTAAACAGAAAGACGGCTGGGAAATTCTTCGAAGGAGAGATCCCACTTTGCCGACTGCCGCCAAACAGGTCATGGAGCTCTGTTCGACGGTCATAGATCCTTCCGACCTCAAAGGAGGGCAAAACAGCACTTGGCTCAGGCACGGACAAGTCTTTCTGCCAAGGGCGCTCGTGGATCAGATCGTTAATGTTTGGAAATATACTTTAACAATCATCTCCTCGAAGCCCATTGGGCCCGAGCTTGCGAGGAAACCTCGTGTTGCCTCTTGCTCCATGAGATGTGGGTGACCTTCACCGCGACCAACACCAACCCGCATTGATTGACCCTCAACGCTTCGCAAAAGAACCCGAGGTATTCGCCGTAGCGCGTGATTGGACGCAGTTCCACTCGCCCAAGAACCTCGTCATTGCTTTTGACCGGCAAGGTCGGTGAATTCAACGAATGACGACCATGAGGTACACGCACAGGGGTGCTTTTTTTGGCGGCACCCAGTGAGCATGCTGTCGCTCAGCGATGCCTACGGCGCGAGCGCTCAATCGGCAGGTCAACGGCTCCGCTACTACTAACCGGCCTGCAACACCGGGCCGCAGGCATCGAACGACGACATCGGGCCGATCAGCTATCGCGGCGCATCGAAAGAGGATTTGGGGCCGGAATTTCTTTCAGCCCACTCGCTGCGCTTGCGCGAGATCAAGCAGCGCCTGGGCTGCTGAGCGTGCCGGCCCCGCGCAGGACCTGAGGTGCCACCTCCTGCAGCAGGTCTTCGGCGTCGCGCGTGAGGTCCGAGGCGATCCACATCATCATGTCGCGCCGCCTCGGGCCTATCTCCTCGAACCAGTCGCTCTCCATGCCATAGCAACTGCTCAGCAGCGCATGCAACTGGGACAACTTGTTCTCGAGAAGATCAAATGCATCCGGCGCGGTGGGCGGGATGAACGCGGAGGGCGCGGGGGCGCCGGCCATAATCTCTTCAGCCATTTGGTGTGCTGCCTTTCCAAAGATTTGCACGTCACTTGGTCAGACGGCCATGGTGTTAGCGCACCTTGGCCGTCGCCTTTTCTGCCTCACATCGACATCGCTGCGGTGTGCATTTCGATGTCCCGCCGTGAGGCGCGGCGGTCGACAAATATAAGAACAGAAGCGCTTCAACAAAGCGCCCGGGCACCGAGCAAATTGCGCATCGCGCCAACTTTGCCCACATCGGCAAACCAAAACAAAATGCCTTCTGTCGCGGCAATAAACCGGCAATGAATCGATCGACATGCAAGCCCCGCTCATCACCCCCGCCACTCATCCCGCATTGGGCACAGCGCTCAAGCGCTGGCGCCTGCTGCATCGCGTGAAGCAATCGCACGCGGCCGAGCTCTTCAACGTCAATCAATCGACCATCTCGCGCTGGGAGTCCGGCACGCAGGCGATGGAGCCCGCCGAGCGCGCACGCGCTGAAGCGCTGTTGTCTGCCCGGCTCGATGCAGCCGCCGACCACGCGCTCGCCAGGCTCGTCAACGAGAGCCCGCGGCCGGTGCATCTGGTGTGCGACATCACGCATCGCCTGCTGGCCTCGTCCGCGCGCAGGGCCGCCGAGTTCGGCGCGCCGCTCTCGCTGCTGCTGGGCCGCTCGCTCTGGCGCTATGCCACGCCGGAAATCGCGGGCAAGGAGGCGATGCTCGACGGCATCGGCTGGCGCGATGCGCTCGCGCCGCCCTCGCTGGAGTTCACGACGGGCGCCAACAGTTCGCAGCTCGTGCCCATTGCGCAGAGCCTTTGCCGGTGGACGCGGCTCACGCTGTCCGATGGCACGTCGGCGCGGCTGGTTGAAACGCTTTGCTGACGATGAAGATGACGGCGGCACCGCCTGGAGGGGCGGGCCGCGAGCGCCCGGCCCTTCATGGGGATGCTGCAAACTCCTCTCTCCAGCGACCTCATCCGCCCCGTCTGCCCATCACCCATCTTCCGGAGCCCGCATGGCGTCTTCTTCATCATCATCTCCTCTCGCTGCCCCGCACCCCCACTACGACCGCCTGATCGCCGCCGCCCGCGGCCTCCCCCCGCTGCGCGTCGCGGTCGTGCACCCGGTCAACGCGGTGTCGCTCGAAGCGGCGCTCGCCTCCGCCGCGCTGGGCCTCATCGCGCCGACGCTGGTCGGCCCGCGCGCAAAGATCGAGGCCGCGGCACGCGAGGCCAGCGCCGACATCTCGCACCTCACCATCGTCGATGCGCCGTACAGCCACGCCGCGGCCGACGCCGCCGTGGCCATGGCCTTGCGCGGCGAGGTCGATGCGTTGATGAAAGGCAGCCTGCACACCGACGAGCTGATGGGCGCGGTGGTGCGGCGCGAGGGAGGCCTTCGAACTTCGCGGCGCATCAGCCACTGCTTCGTGATGGACGTTCCGGGCCACGCGCAGCCGCTGATCATTTCCGACGCGGCGATCAACATCGCGCCCACGCTCGAGGAGAAGGTCGACATCGTGCAGAACGCCATCGACCTCGCACATGCGCTGCACATGCCGGCCGTGCGGGTGGCGATTCTCTCGGCCACCGAAACGGTGAACGCCAAGGTGCCCTCCACGCTCGACGCCGCCGTGCTCTGCAAGATGGCCGACCGCGGCCAGATCACCGGCGCGCAGCTCGACGGCCCGCTGGCCATGGACAACGCCATCGACGCCGAGGCCGCACGCATCAAGGGCATCGTCTCGCCGGTGGCCGGCCGCGCCAACGTGCTGATCGTGCCCGACCTGGACGCGGGCAACATGCTCGCCAAGAGCCTCACCTTCCTGGGCGGCGCCTATGCGGCGGGCATCGTGCTCGGCACGAAGGTGCCGGTGATCCTGACGAGCCGCGCAGATTCGGAATCGGCGCGGCTGGCGTCGTGTGCGGTGGCGTCGATGTTGGTGAAGGCGGGGAAGGATCGGTTGATCAAGGCGGTGGGGTGAGAGGACGTATCGGCTCAGGCCTTGATCTGCTTGGCCTTTGCGCGACTGGGTGCACGTCGCGGTGTCTTGTAGTCGGGGTCGGCGGCTTTGAGCGCTTCTGGCATCTTCTCGGCAATGGCAATCAGCGTCTTCGCAGCGCCCGTCGGTTCGCGACGGCCTTGCTCCCACTGCTGCAGCGTGCGCACCGACACGCCGAGCAACGCAGCAAAGCCAGCTTGCGAGAGGCCCGCGTTCTCACGCGCGGCCACAACGGGCGTGTAGACCTTGCGCGTTTTTCCCGCACTCATTTCGCGCGCCGACTGCACAAGCAGAGCCTCGAAGTCCTGGCTCGCTTCGAAAGCAGCCAGCTCGGCATCACTCATTGGCTTTTTCTGCGGCATCTCGCAACTCCTTCAAGGTTTCGCCGGAGATCGAATCGAGGTTCGCCTTGGCATAAATCAACAACAGGACAACTTCACCGGGCTTCTTGCGGTTGAAGTACACGACTCGCACGCCGCCGCTCTTGCCCGAACCGGCGCGGCCCCAGCGCACCTTGCGTACACCGCCCGACTTCTGGACGAGGTCTCCGGCATCTGGGTTCTCGGAGATATAGGCGGCAAACTCACCTCGCTCTTCTTCTGTCCAATAGTTCGGCCATAGCTTCTGGAAGGTTGGGGTTTCAACAACGGTAAGCATCGCCGGAAGCGTACGCCACTGGCGTATATTCTACAGTTGTAGAAACGTGACCGTCGTCACGAACTCAGCACAAGAAATTCATCGCGCAAACCTCAGTGAGGCGCACCACACGCATATCTCATGCGTGGACACCGCAGCCCCGCCTGCCTACGATCCCCGCCGATGAACATCGAGCAACTCAAGGGCAAGCTCGCCTTCCTGCGCGAGGCGGAAAAACTCAAGGACGTGCTGCGCAGCGGCCACACCTCCTCCGGCCGCGCGGAGAGCACGGCCGAGCACAGCTGGCGCCTGTGCCTCATGGCGATGGCGTTCGAGGAAGAGCTGGCGGGGCTCGATCTGCTGCGCGTGCTGAAGCTGTGCGTGGTGCACGACCTGGGCGAGGCGATTCACGGCGACATTCCGGCCATCAGCCAGCACGCCCATCCCGACAAGAGCGAGCGCGAACGCAACGACCTGTTGACGCTGATGGCCCCGCTCGATGCCAAGCTGCGCGGCGAGCTGCTCGCGCTGTGGGACGAGTACGAAGCCGCCGCCTCGCCCGAGGCCAAGGCGGTGAAGGCGCTCGACAAGCTGGAGACGATCCTGCAGCACAGCCAGGGTGCGAACCCTGATGACTTCGACTACGCGTTCAACCTCGGGTATGGGCGCAAGCACACGGGCACTGCGCCGCTTTTCAGCGCGCTGCGCGAACTGCTCGATGACGACACGCGGCGCAGGATGGCGACCTGAGCGATCGCAACGCGACCGATCGTCAGTCCTTGGTTCCAGGCTTGCCCGTGTATGGATTGACGTTGCCTTTGGTCGAGTAGTTGTCCGATCGGGTGCTGTTGGGGTTCGTCGCGTGCGACGGGGCGACGTAGGTGCCGTTGCTGCGCGTGTGGCCGCTGACAGAGTGGCTGCTTGAATTCGTATGGCCGCTCGCGTGACTGCTGCCACTGTGCGACCCGCCATGGCCTCCCTTGGCGATGGCCCCGGTCGACAGCACCAGCGCAGCGCAGAAGATCATCCAATGGGTTCTCATGATTCACCGGCCTCCGGGACGAGACGTGGAAGAACGGCCACCGCAGCGAGAGCCGTCGGCGGCACGGTCGTCAGGGTTGTCGCAACGCGCAAATGCCGGGACAACGGAGGCGAACGCGAGCGCGGCCAGGGCAAACAGTCTGAGAGTTTTCATGTGAGTCTCCTCGCGTCATATCGACGCGGGCCCAATGTGATCCTCTTGGCGTCATCGCGGTGATGGGTATACCCGCGGCCTCCCTAGTTCATGGGAGGTAGTCGTGTTGGCGGGCCGGTTCAGGTGGCCGCGCCGATCTTCGCGTTCCGGCGCATCGCCTGTGGCGGCTGCCCGAACGCCCGCAGGAATGCACGCCGCATGCGCTCCCTGTCCGCAAAACCGGTCTCGCTGGCGACGACTTCGATGGGGTGGCGGCTCTGTTCCATCATCACCCTCGCGGCCTCGACGCGCAGGGTCTCGATGGCCTTGGCGGGCGACTGGCCGGTCTCGGCGCGGAAGGCCCGACTGAACTGGCGCGGGCTCAGGTGCGCCGCCTCTGCAAGATGCTCGACCGCGAGGGGTTTGTGCAGATTGCGCCGCGCGAATGCGAGCGCGCTCTGTATGCGGTCGGTCTTCGCATCGAGGTCGAGCAACGCCGAGTGCTGCATCTGCCCGCCGCCGCGGCGGTGGTAGACCACGAGGCGCTTGGCAACCGTGCGCGCGTGCTCGGTGCCCAGGTCGCTCTCGACCATGCCGAGCGCCAAGTCGATGCTGGCGGTCATGCCGGCGGAGGTCCACACCGGGCCGTCGACGACGAAGATACGGTCTTCCTCGACCTTCACTTGCGGATAGCTGGCCTGCAGTTCGCGGGCGTAGCTCCAGTGCGTGGTCGCACGCCGGCCGTCGAGCACGCCGGCCTCGGCGAGCACGAAGGCACCGGTGCAGACGGAGGCGATGCGGCGCGATGACGTCATGGCGCGGCGCAGGAAGGCGAGGAGTTTTTTGGGGGCCGGTTCGATGTCGAGTGCGCCGGCGGCAATCACCGTGTCGAACGACTTGCGTCCCGCAACCTCGGTCGGCATCGGGATGCCCATGGAGGTCTGCACCGGGCCGCCCTCTGCCGATAGCAGGTGCACGTCGTAGTACGGCTCGGGGGCGATGCGGTTGGCCAGCTCGAAGACGGTCATGCCCGCGAAGACCATGACCTGGAAGTCCGGAACGACCGTGTAGGCGATGCGGTGCATGGGTGTGCTCCTATGGCCTGAAAGGTTGCATATAAGACATTGTAGACATCGAGGTGCTTTTCTAAAGTTCGGCAACGGTCGGCATGTCGCTGGCGAAAAAGGAAGAACTTTCATGTCGATCATTGCAATCGCCGGAGGAACCGGCACGGTGGGTTCGAAGCTCACGCGGCAGCTCGTCGAGAGCGGCGCGCGTGTTCGCGTGCTGTCGCGCAACCCTGACAAGGCACGCGCCCTGTTCGGCGCGGGTGTCAATGTGGTGGGCGTCGACTTCGACGACGCGAAGTCGTTGCAGCAGGCCTTCGAGGGAGCGGGCAAGGCGTTTCTGAGCACCGCGACAAGCGCGCACCAGGTGCGCGACGAGAAGGCGCTGATCGACGCTGCGGTCGATGCCGGCGTGCCTTACCTGGTCGGTCTTTCGGTGGGCGGCGCGGGCGGGCGCATTGCCAGCAACGTGCTCGAGTGGCACACGGAAATCGATGCGCACCTGGCCAGCAAGAACGTGGACTGGACGCTGCTGCGGCCCACCACTTTTTCGGACACGCTGGTTCGCCTGGCCTCCAACTTCGTGCCCAAGGGCGTGTGGGGCGGTGCGGCGGAAGATGGCCTGGTCAGCGCGATCGACACGCGCGACGTGGCGGCTTGCGCGGCCGTGGTTCTGCTCGAAGGCGCCGAGCGCCATGGCCACAGGATCTACGAGCTGACGGGGCCCGCGCCGGTGTCGATGGACGATGTTGCGGCGCTGCTCGCAGAAGGCTTGGGCCGGCCTGTGACGTACATCCGGCGCAGCGCAGAGGAGCAACGGGCGTTCTACGCGGCGATCGGGCTGCCGCCGCTCTCCATCGACGTGCTGCTGGGCCTGGACCACCTCGCCCGCACGAATGTCTATGCCACGCCGACCGCTGGTGTGATGGCGCTGACGTCGCAGGCGCCGCGCTCGGTGGCCGCCTTGGTGCGGGAGCGAATTGCGGACTTTGCACCCGCCGCCAAGGCCTGAAAGGCGCTTCGCGAGAAGCGCTGTGCATCGATACAGGTTCGTGTCGATGATGCAAAAAACATACGAAATGTGTTTCTGCAATGTAAGTAACAAGTGTTTTGAAGGCATTTATCACACTAAACTTACACTTTTGAAACAACTTTACGTGATCGATGCGCGCCCTTCTCTCGCTGCATGCAAGTGCGCGTCACCTCGGTGTGGCGCTTTGCTGTTGCGCCATGTTCCTCGGCTCGAACGCCTGGGCTGCCCTGAACGAAGTCGGCAAGGCGCCGCCCAGCGTTCACCGGCTGAAGCTTTTTGTTGATCCGCAACTGGCCGACGACATCGGCGCCGCCGAAGTGGGCCGGCGCCTTGCGCAGTACGTGGCCGACGTCAACACGGTGTTCACGCGCGAGACGGTGCGCAGCTTCGTGTTCGACCCGGTCAACGACCTGCAGCTGATTGCCCCCGCCGGGGCACCGCAATGCAGCCACAGCGGGCTGGTCAACGGCGAGATCGTGGTGTGCATCTCGAAGTCGACCAAGGGCTACAGCCACGGCGGCCTCGCCGCGAGCTGGACCTTTCCGCAGAAGGGCGTGGCCTGGAACCTGAACTGGATCGCGATTCACGACCCGCTGCGCCTCTCGCGCGCCATCACCAAGGCCGCGCCCGAGTCCACCGAAAAAGACTACCTGGGCCGCCAGCTCAAGACGCTGCTGCACGAGCTGGAACACGTGTTCGGCGCCGGCGCGGGCGAGTACTACAACGCCTCGGCGGTGAAAGACACCACCGGCACCGCACCGCAAGCCGACCTGGCACTGATGAGCGACACCGACCGCTACTGGTGGACGCGCCAGAGCTGGCGGCTCGACCCGCTGCTGGGCACGGTGTTCGAGCAACGCCGCGACCCGGCGACGAACCGCGTCATCACGCTGGACATGATCCGCTTCACGGCGGGCACCAAGGCGAACATCAACACCGACTGGAGCGATTGGCCGAAGTACGGCACCTCGAAGTTCATGGCGGGCACGACGGCAACGCAGGTGCGCATCACCGATCGCGCAACGGGTGCTGCATTGCCCGGCGCGCAGGTGTCTGTGTGGCGCAATGCCGGCACGTCGACGGAGCAGCCGATGGTGTTGCTGGCACAGGGCGTGGTGGATGACGCCGGCCGCTTCGCGTTCGACTGGGCATGCGGCTTCACCTGCTTCAACAGTGCGAAGTCGACGCTGCTGGTGAAGGCCTCGGCACCGGGGCGTTCGCCGACGGCAAGCTGGTTCACGATTTTTGATGCGTTCGAGCAGAAGGCGGTGAAGGGGCAGTCGACGTTCACCATCGACATGTCGCTGGGCGGCGTGGACAACGTGCCGCCGACGGTGTCGGTGTCGGCCCCTGCGATGGCCACACTGGGGCAGCCGGTGACCATTGCGCCGGCCGTGGTCGACAACGTGGGCGTGTGGGGCGTGAAGGTGGCGGGGGCGGATGGGATTCCGATCTGCACTTTTGAAGCGCCGCCCTTCACCTGCACGTGGACGCCGATGACGCCGGGCATGCAGACGATTCGCGTGATCGGCGTGGATGCGGCGGGGAACTCGGCGATGGCTACTGCGAATGTGATGGTGAATGCGCCTGCGGATGTGGCGCCGCCCGTGGTGTCCGTTGCGGTGCCTGCGGCGACGGGGGTCAGCCGAACGACGACGCTTTCCGCTGCAGCGCAGGCGAATTCAGGAATTGCGGAGCTTCAGTTCATCGTGGATGGGAAGACGCTGTGCACGGTGAAGGCTGCGCCGTATACGTGCAACTGGACGCCCGGTGCGGCGGGCTACGCGAGCATCGAGGCGCGGGCCGTGGATGCGATGGGGAACATCGCGAGCGTGTCGGCGAACATGCAGGTGAATGCGCAGATCACGCCGTATCGGGCGTTGGCGTTGAAGGAGGGGGAGAAGGATGTGGCGGAGCAGTTGCTGACGCAGGCTGCTGCGCCGGCGGCGGTGGCTGTGCCGAAGGTGCGGACGGCTGTGGCGTCGCGGGATCGGAGTGGGTCTTGAGATTGAAGTCACCACGACACGGGTGACCGCTCTCGCCTGCGCCTCTGGCGAGAACGGACCTTTACTCGGCCATTCGCTTACATCCGTTGCTTGCGCAGTTCGTTCCTGCGCATGGCGCGCTGGTAGATCGCATCGTCTTCGGCAAAAGCGCCCATGAACTCGGGCTCGGGCCAATGATGCGGATCACCGGGTTCCATGGCGCCTTCAGCCTGGATGTCAGTGGGCCACACGGGCTCTTTGCAGGTCTTGAAGCTCAGCCAACGTGTCAGGGTGAGCGCGCCGTACAGCGGAAACAGCACATGCCGCATCGGAAACAGGCTCTGCCCCATGGAAAAACACACCCACATGTAGCAGTTCTTCCAGCTGGGCTTGAGCGAGAGGGTGATCACGCCGTCGAGCGGATCGTCCACCACGTGGGCGGGCCCCTGCTCCATGTAGCGGCGGATAAATTCCCATTGCTCCCGGATGCGGAGGTCTTCGTCGGTGCTGTGGCCCACGGTGAAGGTGTCCAGAACCGTCCGGCTCGAATCGAGCACGTTGCAGCGCAGGTCGCGCAATGCCTTGTTCTGCGCACCGTGGCCGATGTGGAAATACAGGCTGGGGTCACCCCATGGCACGGTCAGCACGCCGCCGGGGCCGTTGTGGCGAAAGACGTGAACCTTGCCGGTCTTGCGATTGAAGCGGACTGGATTGTGGGTGTACGCGAACAGGTCAAAACGAAGAAAGTACTTCCAGATGCCCAGCGGGAACAGCAAGAAACCCAGCTGGAGAATATTCACGAAGATGCCCTCCCCCAGGGAATCCTCACCGCGCTGCTGGAAGAACAGATGGACCAGGTAGCCGTAGATGCCAATGCAAAGCAGCGAGAACAGCCCGAATGCGAGCGTTGCCGACATTCCCTTGATCTTGAACCCCCGGTCCACGAATTCCATGCATGTCGAATTGAAGTGCGTCAGTCCCACTCCGTCTTCGGGTATGACATCTTGCTTGCTGCCGAACGGCAAGTGAGTCAGCTCCTCTTGCGCGGTCAGGGGGCGGTTTTTCGAGAATTGAGGAATCCAGCCTGTCAACATCAGTCAGCCCGCCTTTGCCGCTTCACGCGCGGCTTTTTGAGCCGCTTCTCGCAGCGTCTTGATGGCATTGCCTTGTTCGAGCATGGACGAGAATTTTCCATTGGCGTTTTTCCCCCAATGCAGTGTCTTGTCGAGCCAGCGCTCCATGTCGTCCGGCTTGAAGAAACCCACTACCACGGTAACGATGGCAATGACAACGAAGGCGATGATCGAGAAGGGAACGGCAATCCCGAACAGCACGGCAAGCGCCAAACCCATTGTCGTCACCCCCAGTAAGCCCACAACAATTCCGTACGACTTGTTTAGACTGTAGTCATCGATACCTTCCTTCGTCATCAGCGCTCCCGCAACAAATGCGCCAATGGCGCCCAGCCATTTCCCGCCAGCCACGACCATCTCCGCACGCGTGGAGGCGTTCAGCATCAACCGGCCCATGGGCAGAGCCAGTTTCTGCGAGCCCCAAGGGAGATTTTTCGACAGTGTGCCGACTACTTCGATGCCATTGCCCAGCAAGGCCGTGACCCCTGCAATGAGCGCCGTAGTCTTGGCGATCTTCGCATCGGGCGCAGCGTTGGCTTGATCGTCAATGAGCTTGGGCAAGCTGGCCCCGGCAAGAATGACTGCCACCACACCGGTCTTGAATTCCAATCCGCCCAGTTTGCCCACGCTGTGGTAGAGCAGTTGATCGAAATCCTCTACCCGCACTGCCCGAATCGCTACATCGGCACGGACGTTGCGCATGACCCGGGATTCCAGGTTCAGAGGTCGCACCATGGATTTCATGCGATCCAGCGCTTCGGTATCCATCAGCACGATCGCATTGAACTTGAACAGCTTGCCGCCGGTAATGCGATCCGTGCTTACGCCGGGCTCCAGGCCTGCGCGCGCGGCGCTGCGCAGGCTCTGCGACGACGACATGCCGGCCTTTACGGCCAGTTGCCCGGCCAACGCGCGCGTGGCTTGCTTGGGGTGGGTGTAGCCGCTCAAGTCGATGAGGTCCATCTTGGGGTTGCCAGACCTGGCCACCGCCCCCAGGAGCGCCAACTGAAGCTTGTGGGGCATCTGCATGGCCGCCTTGCCCGCAAGGCTGTCCACCACCTGGCCCATCATGCGGGTGACAGGACCCGCCAGCTTGTAGATGTACTTGGCGGCACCGCTCATGGCGCCTTCGAGTTCGCCGGCCGCCCCCTTCTCAATCGCATCCTTGAGCCCGTTGTAGAGGGTCCCGCACATGCCCTTCCAGTCGGCAGGCTCAGCCGCCATTTCAGTGGCCGCCTTCCATTGCTTGATGGCATCGTCCAAGTTCCAGACGAAGGCGCGCACGAAAAGCGATTCCGATTTTTCGGGGTCTTGCTGCAACAGCTTTCCCATGTGCTCGAACACGGCAGTTCGCCCGAGCGCGTCAGTCAAGATGGCGGCTGCTGCTTCCTGGTATCGCATGCCGTCCTTGACACTCTTCGGATCGAAGTTGCAGATCATGTGCTGCTTGAGGATCGCACTGTCGAGCCAGGCGATGAATGCGGCGTCCAAGGGGCGCAGCACAGTGTCGGTGAGCTTTTTCAGTTCGCCGGGATAGGTCGTGTCGAGATAGGTTTCATAGGCGTTCCTGCCCTTGAGATGCTTCTGGTACTTTTCCCACGCCTCGTGCCCCAACCGTCGCACCTCGCTTTCGTCTTCCACCTTGAACCATGCGTCATCCCATTCCTGCACGGGTCGAATGAATTGGCGGGTGTGGGCGCTGCCGAAAAGAGTGCCCACGACTGCGCGGCCCATCAGGGCGGCATCCTTGCGGGAGGCTTCCTCGGAAATCACTGCGCCGTTCTTGATGGCCTCGCGCAGAGCCATGACACTTTGCGCACTTTCGAATTTCTCCTTGCGCTCCGGCTCGGCGACCCAGTCCAGCCCTTGCTGGATGATCAGCTGGTTGAGGTCGGCCGCCATGCCGATGGGGTCATCCAAGGCCACCAGACCCGGCGGCGGACGCTTGTCTTCAGGATTGATCTGGCCCGCGGCGTTTCGAGCCGACGCGACCATCGCATCCACCTGCATGCGAGTCAGCGGCGCCCATTCCGACAGGCCGTGATCGAACGGCTGATTGCCGGCATAGACGGTAACCGTCGCCGGCGTAGAAAGACGTCCTTCGCTGCGGGAGATGGTTTGATAGCCATGGGCAAGGTGAAATTCCGCCACCTGCTCCTTGGCGCCGTACAGCGCGTCCAGATGCGGCTGCGCCGTTGCGCTTTTCGCCCATGCTTTCGCGTCGATGCGGCGCATGTGTTTTTCCCGATGCGTCTGCAACTTGTGCTTGTCCCACGTGCTCTTGGTCCACGGAATAGGCGAGAAAGCCAGCCAGATATTTCCCAGCAGGTCAGGACGATGGGCATCGGGAATCACAAGATAGCGACCCGTCTGCTGGGTGGCCATTCGCGCGCAGGGTTCGGCTCCAGCGAGCTTCGGCGGCGCCGAGTGCATGTCGTACTCGACCAGATGAGCGTCATCGGAGACGACGTAGCCTTTCCACTCCCTGCGCTTCTCGTTGTAGAGATACAGATAGCCCTCTCGCAAGAGTCGCAAGGTGTATTTGGCATGGCTTGCGGGCAGTTCGATGCCCTCGATGGGTAACTCGGCGCTTGACCCAGGAATCTTGACGCTCGAGGCGGCAAACGGAGACTGCAAGCTCGGCGCACTTGCTCTTTCCAGCACGCCGTCTGTGCGCGCCAGGTTGTAGCGCACCGGCAAGAAGACCAAGCCCTGCTGGTCGCAGATCGGACATTTTTTAGAGGGGTCGCAGGCCATTTGCACTCCGTCAAGTTTTGAGTTTCATCAGAGCGAACCGTGGCATCGCGATGCCATGTGTTGCAGATCGCTCGGGTCAAGATCGACACAGGCACCGACGTAGCTGCATTCGCGTCTTCGCACCTGCTGCAAACGCTCGCGCATTGCAGGGTGTTGATGGATGTCCGGATGAATGCACAGTGCTTGCTCGACGAAGAGGCGGCAGTCGGACTCGTCCTCCATGTCCCAGGTCTCGTAGGCTTGCGCCAGAAATTGCTCTGCCTGTGCGGGCTTCACCTGCAGGCTTGGGTGTTCGCTTGCCAGATAAACCAGGATGCGGTTCAACACACCGAGGCGACCCAGCGTCGCCCATTGCGCAGGGCTCGGCCTGAAGGGAGCGAAGGTCGCAGGAACCGCCGCACGTTCGTATTGGTGCCAGACGCCCGCAGCGTCGCGCCATGACCAGACGCGCACTGGCCCGAGAAGCTGAGCCAACTGCCCCTCGTCGAGCAGCCACAAGAGGTGGCAAAAGACACGGGGGTCATACCACCGCAGCAGCACATGCTCTTGCGCCGAACGACGATACAGAAACCGGCTTCCCAGGCGATTCAGCACTCGATCCTCAGACAAATCGGTGCCAAACAGCGCGGTGAAGAAAGGATGGTCCGGGTTGGTTTGCTCCCACTGGAGAACCCGCCCGTACAGCGTTGTGGATTCGGCATCCGACAGCACTCGCAGATTCAACAAGCGCGGCAATACGAGGGACTGCGTACCCAGTTCGGGCACGGCAATCGGCTTGACAGGCCAGGTTTCCCATGCGGACGTCTCGACCTGCAAGGGATTAATGAGTGCGTAGTCGTGCGAGAAGAGGAACCGGTGGTCCATGACGCTCGTTAGGCCTGTACCGACACAAGTGCGTCGCCGCCCGCATCGGCGCTTTTCATCTTGAAGTCGCACAGCGACAGTGTCCCCTTGCCCGCTGCATTGGTGCTGCTGTCCCCCTGCGGCCCGACGAAGTTGTGCATTCCCCTGAACGTCACCTTCCCCGGCGCATGGATCTTGATGCTCGCGCCTTCCAGCTTGATGTACGCCCCGGCGCTGGTCAGCAGCACATGCGTGGGCGCTTCCACATCGATGTTCTTCGTCGTGCTGGCGATCGTCACCCTCTTGTCGGCCGCGATCTTGGTCGCGCCCTTCTGGCTCTGCAGCGTCACGCTGCCGCTGGCCGCATGCAGCGCGATGCCGCGCTCCTGGTTGGGCTCGCCGCCTTCTGCCGCCTTGGCGCCTAGCGTGTACAGGCTCACCCCCTTGGCCACGCTCATCGCGATCTGCCCCTGCGCGGGCAGGTCGATGTCCTGATTGGCGACGATGGTGGTGTTCTTGCCACTGACGGCAATTGCCTCCTTCGGCGTGACGAAGCCGATGCCCATCGGCGCGCTGAACTGCAGGT
Source organism: Variovorax sp. RKNM96 (assembly GCF_017161115.1). Lineage (GTDB taxonomy): Bacteria > Pseudomonadota > Gammaproteobacteria > Burkholderiales > Burkholderiaceae_C > Variovorax. The sequence goes on from NZ_CP046508.1 coordinate 5,183,878, forward strand.
GCGGCTCGCTGTACGCGGTGACGCTGCCCTGGCCGCCTTCGGTGGTCTTGATCTCACCACCGCCGTTTGCACCGCCTGATTGCGCCGCGCTGCCCTCCTGCGTCGCCCCCAGCACCTCGGCCACATGCTTGAGCGCCTCGATGGCGGGGAGTTGTTCAGGTGCACCTTCATCCTTGAGCTTCGCCTTCTGCGTCTGCGCACTCTTGGCCAGCGAAGTCGCGAGCTCCTCGGCCTGCTTGGTCTGCTGCTGTGCCTCCTTGCTCGCCATGAACGCACCCTTGGCGTTCGGCTGCGCATGCGCACTCACGAGCAGGCCCGATCCGGCGCGGATGGCCCCCTGTGCGGTGGTGGCCAGTTCGGCCCCATGGCCCCGCGCCTTGCCGCGCGCGTTGTCGTCCTGCTGCTTGTGGTGTCCCAGGTGCAACCGGCTGCTGGCCTGGGTGGTCGCCAGGCTCGTGCTGCCCTGTCCGGGGGTGTCGTCGAAGACGAGCTGGTTGTAGCCCCCATCGCCGCTTTGGCTCGCGCTCAGCTCCTGGGTCTTGATGCCGGAGAAGACGGCGTTGTGCGCGTGCTCCTTGGCCTCCTTGCCTTCACCGGCGAACCAGGCCGGGGCGTTGCCGGTGGATTGGGCCGCACCTGCGGACTTCTCGTTGTGCTGGGCGTCGGTCTGGCCCGCGCCGTTGTAGAGCGCAGCAACGACCACCGGGCGGTCAATGTCGCCGTGGTGGAACTCCACCAGCACTTCCTGCCCCACGCGCGGCAGGGTGACCTGGCCCCAGTTGTCGCCCGCAGCGCCGGCCGCCACGCGCACCCAGGCGCCCAAGCGGTCAGAGGCAGGGGCGTTGTCCTGGCCATCGGCGCGGGGCTGTCTTGCGCTGGCGCCGCTGCCGCGCTGCCAGTGGAACTGCACCTTGATGCGGTGGTCGCGATCGGTGTGCACGGGAACGTTCTCACCCACGCCGATGACGATGGCGCTCTGGCTGCCATGCACGCTGGGCTTGGGGTGGATGCGCTGGCCGTGGCCGTCCACGCTCAGCGGCCGATAAGGAATGGCCGCGCGCACGGTGGCGAAGTCGTTGCGGTAGTGGGTGACGGTGTCGGGTTTGGCTGCGGCATTGCCGCTGTCTTGCCCGTTGTCGGCGTCACTCGCATCGAACACGGTGGCGATGTCCGGCAGGCCGAGACGTTCGCCAACACCGGCCTTGAGGTCTTCGTCAAAGTTGTTGCGTGCGATGTGGCGCACGGCCAGTACGGCGAAGCGGCGGTCCTCTTCGCTGTCCTTGTCGTGCTGCTCGTGGCCGCTCAGGGTGAAGGTGGTGGCGGGTGCCAGGGTGCGCACGGCGCTCTGGCCTTCGAAGCGCTTGTTGCGCAGCTCCAGCGCCTGCAGGGCGTTGGACAACAGCCGTTCTCCCTGGGCCGAGGTCTCCCAGCCGTAGGCACCGGGGTCATCGCTCCACTGCAGGGTGCGCTGGCCCGTGGCACGGCTTTGCTGCTGCACGGGCCGGGCGCTCACGCTCTTGTAGTCCCAGCTCTGCTGCGCGAGGCTGTTGGTCTGCAACTGGCGGCTGCCTCGCCATTGCTGGATGGTGTCTTCGCGCTCGCTGGCGTCGGCGCGGTGGAAGCGGATGGTGGCTTGGGTGTTGGCGCGGAAGGCGCCGTTGTGGTCGGCGATGACGAGGGTGTGGCTGCCCAGGTTGCCGTCCTTGCCGATGGCGTGTTCGACCCAGTAGCACAGGCCTTCTTCGGCCAGGAGGCGCGAAACAAAATCGAAGTCGCTCTCGTGGTACTGGGTGGTGATGCCGCGCACCGGATAGATGTCGCGCTGGGCGATCTCCCAGCGCCATTGCACCGCCAGCTTGCCCTGGCTTTGGTAGCGCGCGAACACGGCATCGACGATGTCGAACACGCTCTGGTGCTGGAACAGGCAACTGTCCTGGCGATGGCGCAGGAATGCGAGCCAGGGTTCGATGACGATGCGGTAGCGGGCCATGCCACCGTTGCTCGAGACGCACTCGGCCTCGGTCACATGGCCGTGGAAGGGGCGGAGGTCAGTGCGGCTTTGCGCGGTCTGCAGGTCCAGGCGTACGCCCTGGCCCATCAGGGTCTTGAGTTCGATGTGCGCGTCGTCGCTCAACGCTGTGATTTCGAAGCGGAAGCCGCCATCGTCCAGGGACTCCACACCGTCGAGGCGTTCGGCCAGCAGCTTGTTGTCGCCCAGCGGCGTGTGCAGCACCAGCAGGCGGTCACGCTGCGTCGTGCCCGCACGCAGCTGCGCGCCCAGCGAGGCAGAGTTGAAATTCGACACGTTGTTCTCGCTCCCTTTGACTCTCGATCCGCCGCATGCCGCGACGTCGCCGTGATCCTGCAGCGCAACTTGTCTCTTCTTTCAGTCGGCCTTTTTGGCGAATGAAGCTCAGGCCGATCTGCTGTATTTATTGTCTGGATGCGCCGTGCGCGACCGCAGGTCGCGTGCACTTTGCAAATGATATCTCGCACATTCTTGCGAACAAGGACAAAGGCAGCACGATGACGGCCCAATGGCAAGACATTGATACTTTCAGATTACCCACGACGATGCCGCTGTGAAAAATACCTGTAGGCCGTGGCACACAAAACACATGCGGGAAGTCCGACTCAGAGTTGGATGGAGGCGCGGCCCGGATTCGAACCGGGGTCTGCGGATTTGCAATCCGCTGGCATGGCCACTTTGCTACCGCGCCGAGGATTCAGTGAATGAATCAATGAGTGGTGGATCGTCTTCGAGTCGAACGAAGTATTCCGAAGAGGCGGGGTTACAGCCCGCTGCAGTCGCCAGTGCTGCTCACGATCCGGATGAATGGCGTTCCGCAGGGGAGTCGAACCCCTGGCTTCCTCCGAGACAGGGAGGCACTCTGGCCACTGAGTTAGCGGAACGAAGAGAAAGAAAAAAGATGGCAGGCCCTCAAGGATTCGAACCTTGGATGCCGGGATCAAAACCCGGTGCCTTGGGCCTCTAGGCGAAGGGCCATCGAACGCTGGAGCCTCGTGTGGGATTCGAACCCACGATCACCGGGATGAAAGCCCGGGGTCCTGACCGCTAGACGAACGAGACGTCGAATCAAAAGATGGCGCGCACGGAAGGAGTCGAACCTTCAACCGCTGGGTTTGGAGTCCAGTGCTCTGCCAGTTGAGCTACACACGCGTGAATGAAAAAAGAATGGTCTGAGTGGCAGGATTTGAACCTGCAGCCTCCTGCTTCCAAGGCAGGCCGTCTACCAGATTGACACTACACCCAGAGAAAAATCGAACAATAAAAAATGGTGCCCCAGGGGAGATTCGAACTCCCAGAATTCCGCTTCTAAGGCGGACACGTATGCCGGTTCCGTCACCGGGGCAATGGATGGATGGATGGATGGATGAATGAATGCGCCGCGAACTTTTAATGAACGATCACCAACGCCAAGGCTCGGTGCCATGCAGTGCGATCACTGTGTGTGTGTTGTTTATTGAACGTTGAAAAACAAAAAGGCCCGGAACCTCTCGGTGTCCGGGCCTCTGTGCAAGAGAGCTTGGGAGTTACGCGCTCAAGCGCTTCCTCCACCCGGTGACACCCGATCCTCATAAGCGCAATCCCACAGATTGGCCTGCGGCGCTTGAATGGAATTCGGGTATTGATTGAGCAGCGACAACTGCTGCGGCAGCATGCCGAGGCCATCGCACAGCGCGACGCACACGAGCGAACGGCCCGATGCGGGTCGAATGCTGTGGATGCGGATGGCTGCTGCTTTCACGATGGTTCCTGGTCGATGCCGCTGTGTGTTGCTGAAGAAAACTTTGCGGCCTGAACCGCGAGTGGGTTGGACTGTAAATAGTCTTTACGCAGCCGTCAACAACTTCCGTCGATTAATTTCAACACCGAACTACGGCGCCTTGCGGTTGAACAACGCCTGGTCGAAGCGCAGCGTGATCACTTCGGTGTCGTCGGGGTTGCCCGGCACGCGCCCGTCCTCGGTCGGGAAGTTCGAGTCGATGGCCACCGCCAGCGTGTGCTCGTCCACCACCTCGACGCTCTCGATCGAATCGAAGGGCATGCTGAACTTGCCATCGGCCACGCCGGCCAGCGGTCCGCCGATGTCCTTCGGATCGGAGATGTTCAAGAGGTCCACCAGCAGCGTCTTCTTGAGCGCGCCATCGGTGTCCTTCACGTTCAGGTCGATCATGTACAGGCGCTTGACCACCGCCTTGGCGCCGAACAGGCTGTCGCGCTCGATCAAGACGAAGCGGCTGCCGCCCACATGCGTCATGTCGCCGATCACGATCTGGTTGTCCTTGGCCGGGCCGTCCTTCTTGTAGACCAGGTTCTTGCCGGTATAGAGCATCGCCGCCGGATCGAACTCGAAGATGTTCAGGTAGCGCTCGTCGTCGGCCACCGGCCGCAGCGACGCCAGCGACGGTGCGGCTTCGGGCACCGCATAGAGCCGGCTGCGGTCGCCGTTGAACGCGAGGCTCTCGAAGCCGCGGCTCGCCAGCGAAGTGACGCTCGCGCCGTTGTTCATCACCTCGGGGTTCGAGGGGCTGCGCAGGAACGGATGCGGCACGGGGTCGCTCATCAGCGTGCCGTCCTTGTCGAAATGCAGGATGTAGGGGCCGAACTCCTCACCCACGAAGTAGGTGCCGTCGCTGGCGCGCGCAATCGATTCGACGTCCAGGTCGAAGCCCGTCAACAACCGGCCACTGCGGATGCGCGCATCCACCGGCTTGCCGCTGTCGACCAGGTTGTTGCCCGAGACGGTCTGGTAGTTGGCGAAGTCGGCGGTGATCTTCAGGTCGACGCCCTTGCCGTCTTTCAGGAAGCCCTTCGCATCGTTGAAGTCGATGCGGCTGTCCAGCTTGATCGCACCCGGCACGCTGGTGCCATTGGCCGCCGTGCGGAAGTCGATGCCGATGTTGTAAATGCCGATCACGAAGTCGGCCGAGTTGCCCTTGCTGCCGTAGCCGTTGTCCGCCATGGCGGTCCAGGTGCCGTCGTCGTTCTTCAGCAGCGCGGAGAAGCCGGGAATCGGCTGGCCGTCGACGAAGGGCGGCGTGACGCCGAGCGCGGCGGTGATGAACTGCCCCGTGGGCGGACCGGGCCAGCGCGCGGTGTCGGACAGCGAAGCCCAGCCGGTCAGCTGGTGCGGCAACCCGGCGCCTTCTTGCGCGGGTGGTGCCGGAGGCGGAGCCGGTGGTGCCGGCGCGGGTGCCGGCGGCAGTCCCACGAATGGAAAACCACCGCCATCTCCACCGCCACCACATGCGGCTATCACGCTGCAGGCGGCAACCGCCATCAGTCGGCGCTGCCAGATCGAATCGATGAATCCTCGGGTCATGAATGCCCTCCTCGTTATGTTGAAGCGAAGGCGGCAATCTATAAAGACGCGGTGACGCATTCATGACGTGTCGATGAAACGTGCAAAGCGCGCCGGGAAGTCGCAAACTCGCCACCCACGCACACGCCAGCATGGAGACCCCGATGCAAATCCGCGAACTCGCCACCGGCCTGCAATTCCCCGAAGGTCCGATCGCCATGGACGATGGTTCGGTGCTGCTGGTCGAGATCGCGCGCGGCACGCTCACGCGCGTGCGGCACGACGGGCTGGTGCAGGTGGTGGCTGACCTGGGCGGCGGTCCGAACGGCGCAGCCATCGGACCGGACGGCGCGGTCTACGTGTGCAACAACGGCGGCTTCAAATGGCACACCGAAGCCGACGGATGTCACCGTCCCGTCGGCCAGGCCGAGGACTATTCGGGCGGGCGTATCGAACGCGTGAACCTCGCGACCGGCAGCGTCGATCGGCTGTACGACACGGTCGAGCACGGCGCGCTCTGCGGCCCCAACGACATCGTCTTCGACACCCACGGCGGCTTCTACTTCACCGACCTGGGCAAGACCCGCGAGCGCGACATGGACCGCGGTGGCCTCTTCTACGGCCACAGCGACGGCAGCGCCGCACGCGTGATCGCGCGTCCGGTGATGACGCCCAACGGCATCGCGCTCTCGCCCGACGGCAACACGCTCTACTACGCAGAAACCGAAGGCGCACGCGTCTGGGCCTTCGACATCACCGCGCCGGGCCGCGTGCGCAAGGACGGCTGGCCCTCGCCGCATGGCGGCCGCATGCTCTGCGCCTCGCCCGGCGGGCACTACCAGCGCTTCGACTCGATGGCCGTCGATGCGCTCGGCAACCTCTGCGTGGCCACGCTGCTGCACGGCGGCATCAGCATCGTCGCGCCCGATGGCAGCACCGTCGAGCACGTGCCCCTGCCCGACCGCTACACCACCAACATCTGCTTCGGAGGGCGCGACCGGCGCACGGCCTACGTCACGCTCTCCGGCAGCGGCCGACTGATTGCCATCGACGACTGGCCGACGCCCGGCCTCGCACTGAACTTCGAGGCCTGAGAAGGTGTGAACGAATCCGTCAATCGCGCGTGAACCGCTGCACACGCTTGCCGTTGTCGACCTCGCCTGCGTAGAGGTTGCCGTGCGAATCGATCGCGAGGTCGTGCACCCAGTGGAACTCGCCCGCATACCGGCCCGGCCGCCCCAGCGTGCCGGCCACCGCCCCGGTGCTGCGGTCGAGCGTCAGCACCTGGTTGTTGCGCCCGTCTGCCATGAAGAGCCACTTCTGTTGCGGGTCGCGCGAGAGCACCATGTCCCACACCGAGCCGTTGCCGGCCGTGGCGGGCTCGACCATGAATTCCTTGACGAAGCTGCCGTCCTTGCGGAAGACCTGCACGCGGTTGTTGAGGCGGTCGCACACATAGACCAGCCCGTCGCGCGCACCGCGCACGCAGTGCACCGGCGTGCCGAACTGCTGGAGCTGGTCCTGCGTGGGCGGCAGCGTGCGGCGCGCCTGCGGCTTCTCGGCATCGCTGGGCGGACGTCCGTAGGCACCCCAGTGGCGTTTGTAGGCACCGGTCTCTGCGTCGAACACGATGACGCGGCGGTTCTGGTAGCCGTCGGCCACGTACACCTCGTTGGCCTCGCCATCGACTTCCACGCCTGCAGCCTTGCCCAGGCGCGTGGTGTCGGCGCTGCCGGTCTGCGGCCCGACCTTGCCGATCTGCAGGACGAACTTGCCGTCGCGCGTGAACTTGAGCACCTGGCCGTCGTTGTCGCCGTTGCCCGTGATCCAGACGAAGCCCTTGGCATCGACGTGAATGCCATGCTCATTGCCCGGCCAGTCGTAGCCGGCACCAGGGCCGCCCCACGAACGCAGCAGCCTGCCCGCGGCATCGAACTCGAGCACCGGTGGCGCGGGCAGGCAGCATTTGGACTGCGGCGGTTTTGCCGCTGCACCGGCCTCGTCTTCGGAAAGGCTGCGCGGACGCTGCAAGACCCAGATGTGGTCTTCCGCATCGACGGCCACGCCGCTGACCTGGCCGAGGATCCAGTTGTTGGGCAATGGCCTGGGCCACGAAACATCGACGTGGAACGACGGTGTGCCGGAGCCAGCGATGCTGTTGCCGGGTGCCGCGCAGCCGGCTGTGAGAGTCCCGGCAACCGCGCAGGCCAGCACGACGCCCAGGCATCTTGCGGCAACGAATGCGGAGGTGCTCATCTGTTTTGTCTCCTGCCTGTGTGCATCAATCCAATGATGCGCCAGTGAGCTTCACAAGGCCAGCGTAGCGCTCGAGCTCGGACTTCCAGAAGGCGGCGAAGCTCGCGGCATCGCCGGGTCGCACTTCGGCGCCGATGTCGGACAGCCGCTTGCTCAGGTCACCGCTCTTGAAAGCCGTCTGCACCGCCGCGTTGAGCCGCTCGACCACGGCGGGTGACGTACCCGCCGGTGCGGCCAGGCCATACCAGGCGTTCATTTGCATGCCCTTGATCCCGAGTTCGTCGAAGGTCGGCACGCCCGGCAGCATGGGATGGCGCTTGTCGGACGCGACAGCGATGGCCCGGATCTTTCCGCCCTTGATCTGCCCATACGCCCCGGTGTCGAGCATGTAGTCGAGTTGCCCCGCCATCACATCGGTCAGCGCCGGCGAACTGCCCTTGTAGGGCACATGGATCGTGTCGATGCGCGCCACCGACTTGAAGAGCTCACCCGCCAGGTGCGCCGAATTGCCCACACCGCCCGAGCCATACGAGAGCGCGCCGGGCTTGGCCCTGGCAGCGTTCACGATGTCGGCGGGCGTCTTGTAGGGCGAGGCGGCCGCCACCACCATCACACTCGGAATGATGGCCAGCGACGCCACCGGCGCGAAGTCCTTGACCGGATCGAAGCCGGTGCGCTTGTAGAGATAGGGATTGGCGGAGTTGGTCGAACTCGTGGCCAACAGCAGCGTGTAGCCGTCGTGCGGCTGGCGAATGAACTGCTGCGTGCCGATGTTGCCGCCCGCACCGGCGATGTTGTCGACGATGACGGATTGCCCCAGTTGCACCCGCAGGGCCTCTGCCACCGCTCGCCCCACCGAGTCTGTCGCGCCGCCCGCGGGCCACGGCACGATCAGGCGGATCGGCTTGTTCGGATAGGCCTGCGCCAACGCAGCGGGCGCCGACAAGGTGGCAGCCAGCGCGACGGTGGATGCGCAGAGCCCGAGGAAGATTCGCTTCTGCTTGTTCATGGGTCTTGTCTCTTCTTGGATGTTTGTTGTTCGGGCGGCCTCGTGGCCGCGTTCAATGCAGGCCCAGCCGGTGCAGCGTCTCGCCGAGCTCGAGCAGTTCCACCGTGGAGCTTCCGTTCGCAATCGCACGGCGAAAGCCGGCTTCCTTTGCCTCGCGGGCCTGCGCGCTCGCCAGCACGCGTTCGACCGCATCGGCTTCGACCATCACGAGGCCGTCTCGGTCGCCGACGACGATGTCTCCGGGCCGGACCACCGCGTCACCAATGCACACGGGCACGTTGAGGCGTCCTGGCTGGTGCTTGCCGGTGCCCTTGATCGACAGCCCGCGGCAGAACACGGGAAAGCTCATCCGCACGATGGCCTCGGCATCGCGCACCGCGCCGTGGAGCACCAGCCCCGCCACGCCGCGCGCCATGGCGGCTTCGGTCAACACGTCGCCCCAGGGGCCGGCTTCCATGAAGCCCTTGGCATCGACCACCAGCACGTCGCCAGGCTTCGCCTTGAGCAGCGCGTAGTGCAGCATGAGGTTGTCCGCGGGCCGCATGTCCACGGTGAGCGCCGGCCCCACAAGGCGGCTGGCCGGATCGAGCGGTTTCAGGCCGCTGTCGAGTGCGCCACAAGCGCCCTGCGCTTCGTACACGGTGGCGGCGCCCAGTTGGCGCAGGCTTTCAAGCGCCTCGTTCTGCAGTTGTTGGTTCATGGGTGCGGATGATCACCCGATGAACTCCTGAACAACAGCGTCGATTTCTGGAGATAACTTCAGATATTCAGAGCTTCTGCGTGGCCTGCCGCACGGCTGCCAGCGTCCCGAGCATGGAGGCCACCAGCGGCCCTTCCTCGTCGGCGCGTGTCACTGCCACGACCGTGGTGAGCGCCTTGAGCGCAGGCAGCCTGACGAAGGCCACGTCGCTCTGCGCGCGCTGGGCCACCGAAGCACCGACAACCGCATAGCCCAGCCCCGCCGCGACGAGCCCGAGCGCGGTGTGGATCTCGATGGCCTCGTGCCCCACGCGGGGTTGCAGGCCCAACGCATGGAGCTGCCCGATGACGTGCTGCGCAAAAGAACTCTGCGGATCTTTCGGATAGCTGATGAGCGGCAGCCCCGAGAGCTCGGCCAGCGAGACCCTGCCTCGCTTCGCCGCGCGATGGTCTGCAGGAAGCGCGACGACGAACGGGTCTTCGAAGAGCAGTTCATGCCGCAGGTCGGAGGGCGGCTCCTGTGGCCCGGCGAAGCGCGACAGGCCGATGTGGATGCGACCGCTGCGCAACTGCGCCGGCTGGTGTTCGGACAGCAGTTCGACCAGATCGAGCTTGACGTCGGGATGTCTCTGCCGGAAGGCGCGCACTGCGTCCGTCAGCACGGAGTTGAGCAGCGAGCGGACGAAACCGATGCCGAGCCAGCCGCTCTTTCCGCTGGCCACGTCGCGGGTATCTTCTTCCAGCCGCTGGCCGTTTGCCAGCAGCTCGCGCGCCCGCGGCAGGAAGAACAACCCCAGCGGGGTGAGCTTCATGGGCTTGGCGGTTCGATCGAACAGCGCTCCTCCCAACCCTCCTTCGAGCAGCGCGATCTGCATGCTGATGGCCGTGGGCGCGACGAACAGGCGCTCGGCGGCGCGCGCGAGGGTGCCGCTGTCGGCCACCTCGCAGAAGTAGCGCAATTGACGGAAGTTCATGGCCGGGGATCGTGCCACGGGCACGCGGCCAAGGGGTCAATGCAAACCCGCGCCGGCAGTCTTCAGCGAGGCTCAGGACACGACCTGGTAGTACAGGTTCTGCGGGTGCCTGGCCTGCGCGAAGAAGAACCAGCGTTCGGCCAGCAGACCCGGCGCCTGCACCAGCACCGCGAGCAGCCACGGCAGGACCGCCGCGCTCGCGAGGCCCCACGCCAGCAGCAGCGCGGGCAATGCAAAGGCCAGCAGCAGGAAGGCGAGCTTGATGTTCTTCAGCGCCGCCAGCGATGCGCCATGGAAAAACTCGCGCGTGTTGAACGAGCCGGCAGACATGCCCATCGACTTCTGCACCAGCTTCTCGGTACGGATGCCGGTGGCCGACTGCAGCGTCGACTTGTGGCGGATGCCCGCGTTGCGCCGCAGTGCCTGCCCGCGCGCGGCCCACGCCGCCAGCGTGGCCACGAGCGCACACGGCCCGAAGACCTGCACGAAGCGCCCCTCGCCGGCCAACGCCGCCATCGCGCACGCCAGCACCAGCCCCGACGACAACCCGATCAGCGTGAAGTTGACGATGGTGAGCGGATGCGCCCACTCTTCGATGAAGCGAAGGCATGCATAGATCATCGCGGTGCAGTACCAGAGCGCCACTGCGCCGAAGAGCACCAGCACCGGCAGCAACCACGACCACGGTGCGCCCATACCGAAGCGCAGCGACAGCCACCATATCGCCACGAGCGCAATGAAGCCCGGCAGCACGATCACCTCGCGCGACATCCAAGAGGTGCGCCACATCAGCACCGCGCGCCATGCGCGCGTCTTGCGGCCCAGGTGCATGAACGATGCCGCAAGACCGGCCACGAGCAGCACCTCGGCCACGCCCAATGCCAACGTCAGGAAGCCCGGCGCCATCTCCAGGCCAAGCAATGCACCGAGCGCCAGCGTGAAGACCAGGCCCTGCGCCGCGCCGGCCAGCGTGGTGAAGAAAAGAATCGAGAACGCGGGATGCATGCCGTTATCCCTGCGCGTCGGTCGACTGCGTGATGCGGCGTGGCAGGTACTGGTTCGCCGGGCTGGTTTCCCACTCCGGCATCAGCTGGTAGCCGCCGCGTTCGCGAATCGCCTTCGACACCTCGGAGTCCGGGTCCTTCACGTCGCCGAAGAGGCGCGCGCCCGTGGGGCAGGCCTTCACGCAGGCGGGCTTGCGGTCTTCCTTGGGCAGCAGCTCGTCGTAGATGCGGTCGACGCAGAGCGTGCACTTGGTCATGACCTGGCGTTCTTCATCGAGCTCGCGCGCGCCGTAGGGGCAGGCCCACGCGCAGTACTTGCAGCCGATGCACTTGTCGTAGTCGACAAGCACGATGCCGTCTTCCTTGCGCTTGTAGCTCGCGCCCGTGGGACACACGGGGACACAGGGTGGGTCTTCGCAGTGCAGGCAGCTCTTGGGGAGGTGCACCGTCTCGGTGGCCGGGAAGGCGCCGGCCTCGTAGGTCTGTACGCGGTTGAAGAAGGTACCGGTCGGGTTGGCGGCGTAGGGGCGCTCGTCGGCCAGCGGGCCGGCGCTGCCGGAGGTGTTCCACTGCTTGCACGAGGTCACGCAGGCATGGCAGCCAACGCAGACATTGAGGTCGATGACGAGGGCCAGTTGCTTGGCGAGCGTCTCGCCCTGCTCCGCGCGCTTGGAGGTATTGCTCCCTCCCCTTCCGGGGGAGGGTTGGGGTGGGGGCAGCGGCGCTTCTACTGGATGCTGCGCTTCGATGAAGGCCGCCGTGCCCCCACCCCAACCCTCCCCCGGAAGGGGAGGGAGGGAAGCCGGGCCCATCAGGTCTTTCAGCCACTGCATCATTTCTTGCCCCTCCCCGCAAAGTACGTCAACACACTCGCCGCCTTGCCGAGCACTCCCGGCGGACTCGGCATGCTCGCCATCTGCGGAAAGCTCTCTTCGGGCTCGCCCGGCTCGGCCGGCCGTATGCGCACCCGCACGTCGTACCAACCCGCCTGCCCGGTGATCGGATCGGAATTGCTGATGCGCCCACTCGCCGTGCCTTCGCACGGCAGTTCCTCGCTGATCAGGTGATTGAGCAGGAAACCCTTGCGTGCCTCGTCCGAACCCGGTGCAAGCTGCCATGCGCCATCGGCCTTGCCGATCGCATTCCACGTCCACACCGTGCCGGGCTCCACCGCCTCGCTGTAGCGCAGCATGCAGCGCACCTTGCCCCACTGGCTCTCGACCCAGCACCAGCCGCCATCCGCGATGCCCGCGGCCTCGGCGGTGAGCGGGTTCACATGCAGGTAGTTGTGGCTGTGGATCTGCCTGAGCCACGCGTTCTGCGAATCCCACGAGTGGTACATCGCCATCGGCCGCTGCGTCAACGCGTTGAGCGGATAGGCCTCGAGGTCGGTCGCGGCCTCCTCGAGCGGCGGATACCAGAACGGCAGCGGATCGAAATATTTCTCGATGCGCTCGCGCAGCGCCTCGGGTGGTTGCCGCCCCGGGCTCTTGCCCTGCGCCGCGAGCCGAAAGCTCTGCAGCGTGTCGGAGTACAGCGCCAGCTGCACCGGGTCGTTGCGCTGGCGCCAGCCCTTGTCCTTCGCGAAATCGAGGTACTCCCGGTTCCAGTTGCGCATGTAGTGCATGGTCTCGGGCATGTGGTACTGGAACACGCAGTTGTTCTCTGCATAGGCTTCCCACTGCTTCGGGTTCGGCGCGCCGCGCAGGTGCTCGGTGCCGTCCTTGCCGCGCCAGCCCATCAGAAAGCCGATGCCCGGCTGCGGCTCGAAGTTGACGACGAAGTCCGGGTAGCCCGTGAACTTGCGCCCGCCCTCGGGCGTGGTGAAGGCCGGAAACTTCAGGCGCGAGGCCAGCTCGATCAGCACCTCCTGGAAGGGCTTGCACTCCCCGGTCGGCGGCACCACGGGCACGCGCACCGAGTCGACCGGTCCGTCGAACTCCGAGATCGGCCGGTCGAGCATGCCCATCACGTCGTGCCGCTCCAGGTACGTGGTGTCGGGCAGCACCAGGTCGGCGAAGGCCACGGTCTCGCTCTGGAAGGCGTCGCACACCACGAGGAAGGGAATCATGTGCTCGCCCTTCTCGTCCTTGCGGTTGAGCATCTCGCGCACGCCCATGGTGTTCATGCTGGAGTTCCACGCCATGTTGGCCATGAAGATCAGCAGCGTGTCGATGCGGTAGGGGTCGCCCTTGACCGCGTTGGTGATCACGTTGTGCATGAGCCCGTGCGCCGACAGCGGGTGCTCCCACGAGAACGCATGGTCGATGCGGATCGGCGAACCATCGGGGTTGATCGCCAGCTCTTCCGGGTTCGCCGGAAAGCCCAGCGGCGCGGCGTTGAGCGGCGTGTTGGACTGGATCATGCCCGGGTCGTTGAAGGCCCGGTAGTTGGGCACGATGTGACGCGGATACGGCGCCTTGTGCCTGAAGCCCCCGGGGGCATCGATGGTGCCCAGCACGCTCATCAGCACCGCGAGCGCGCGCACGGTCTGGAAGCCGTTGGAGTGCGCGGCGAGACCGCGCATCGCATGGAAGGCCACGGGCCGCGCCTGCGTGGTCGGGTGCTGCTTGCCCCACGCATCGGTCCACGGAATCGGCAGTTCGAAGGCCTGCTGCAGCGCGGTCTCACCCATCTCGCGCGCGAGCTTTCGGATGCGCGCCGCGTCGATGCCGGTGATGCCCTCTGCCCACTCGGGCGTGCAGAGCGCCACGCGCTCGCGCAGCAACTGGAAAGAAGGCGCGACGCGCGTGCCGTCGGCCAGCGTGTAGTGCCCTTCGAGCGCCGGGTCGCAGCCATCGGCGATGCCTTCGGGGTACGCAGGCTTCACGCTGCCGCTCGCCTTGTCCCACACGAGCTTGTTGTGCGGACTGCGCCCATCGCCGGGCGGCCCGCGCTCGGGGTCGAACGCGAACAGCCCTTCGCGCTCGCAGTCGTCCAGCACCACGAGCTGCGGCGCATTGGTGAAGCGCTTGAGGAACGCATGGTCCACCAGCTCGTTGCCGATGAGCTCGTGCAGCAGCGCCATGAACAACGCGCCATCGGTGCCGGGCTTGATCGGAATCCACTCGTCCGCAATCGCCGAATAGCCGGTGCGCACCGGGTTGATCGAGATGAAGCGCCCACCCGCGCGCTTGAACTTGCTGATCGCGATCTTCATCGGATTGCTGTGGTGGTCTTCGGCGGTGCCGATCATCACGAACAGCTTGGCGCGTTCCAGGTCGGGCCCGCCGAACTCCCAGAAGCTGCCGCCGATGGTGTAGATCATTCCCGCGGCCATGTTGACCGAGCAGAAGCCGCCGTGCGCCGCGTAGTTGGGCGTGCCGAACTGCCGCGCGAAGAGACCGGTGAGCGCCTGCATCTGGTCGCGCCCCGTGAACAGCGCGAACTTCTTCGGATCGGTCGCGCGGATCTTGCCGAGCCGCTCGGTCAGCATGTCGTAGGCGCGCTCCCAGCTGATGGGCTCGAACTCCCCCGCCCCGCGCTCGCTGCCGGCCTTGCGCAGCAGCGGCTGCGTGATGCGCGCGGGCGATACCTGCTTCATGATCCCCGAGGAGCCCTTGGCGCAGATCACGCCCTGGTTCAGCGGATGGTTCGGGTTGCCGTCGATGTAGCGCACCTCGGGACCTTTTTCCCCTTCGCGCAGGTGCACGCGGATGCCGCAGCGGCACGCGCACATGTAGCAGGTGGTGGTCTTGACCTCGGTGTCCGCCGTGGGCGTCGGCGCTTTGAGCGGATCGTGCACGGGCTCTTGGGACAGGAAACTGAACACTGGCGGTCCTTTGTTTTCAAGCGGGGCAGCGCCGATGTTAGGGAGCCTCCATCAATCGGAAAAGCGGAGAATATCGCTCACCATGACCGGAAAATCAGATCAACAACTCACCCAGCGCCTGCGCCTGAACCTGCGCCAGCTCGAAGTGTTCGTGGCCACCGCGCGCGGAGGCAGCACACGGGCGGCGGCCGATCGCGTGGCGCGCTCGCAATCAGCGGCCAGCAGTGCGCTGGCCGACCTGGAGGCATCTGTCGGCGCACTGCTGTTCGACCGCATCGGCCGCCGTCTGGTGCTCAACGAGAACGGCCGCGCGCTGTTGCCCAAGGCGCAGGCGCTGCTCGACCAGGCGAGCGAGGTTCAGGCGCTCTTCAGCGGCGAGCATGCGGCGCCGCTGCGGGTGGCGGCGAGCTTCACCATCGGCGAATACCTGCTGCCCGAGCGCGTGTCGCAATGGACCGCGCTGCATCCGCAGAGCCAGGTGCACCTGCACATCGCGAACACGCGCGACGTGATCGAGGCGGTGGCCGGCTTCGACGTGGACGTAGGCTTCATCGAAGGGCCGCAGACGCACCCCGACCTCGTGGTGCGCGCTTGGCGCGAAGACGAGCTGGTCATCGTCGCCGCGCCGGGCCATGCACTCGCGGACCGCATCGCGACGCACCGCCAGCTCTCGCAGGCCACCTGGGTGCTGCGCGAACACGGCTCGGGCACGCGGCAGGTCACCGATGCGTGGCTGATCCAGAACCTCGAACAGGTGCGCGTGGGCTTCGAGCTCGGCAGCACCGAGGCGATCAAGCGCGTGGTGGCGTCGGGCACGGGGCTGGCCTGCCTCTCGCGCTACACGGTGGCGCAGGCGCTGGAAGACGGGCACCTGATCGAGCTGCGCACACGGCTGCCTGCTGGCACACGGCGGCTCGCGACGGTGATGCACCGCGACAAGCTGCTGGGTCGCGCGACGGCCGATTTCCTGCGGCACTGCGGGGCGACCGTGCCGCGCATGTCGCCCGCCCGCTAGCCCGCACCGGCGCGGTCAAGCCGGCCGCGACAGCAGGTGCACGTACTCGTACTGCGCCGTGTTGATGGTCGATACGCGGTACTCGACCGGCTTGTCGCCGAAGGTCAGCGCGGTGCGCTTCACCTCCATCACCGGCGCGCCCGGCGCCACGCCGAGGATGCGCACCACGCTGCGGTCGGCCGTCATCGCGCGAGCGCGTTCGCGCGCCAGCGTCACGGTGATGCCGAACTCGGTCTGGTAGAGGTGGTAGATGGTGCTCGGCCGCTCGCGAAAGCGCTTCTCGGTCAAGCCCTTGAAGAGCAGCGCCGGCAGCGTGAGCCGGTCGTGGATCACCGCCCTGCCCTGCAGCAGCAGGCGGTTGTCGATCTGGATGGCCGGCTCGCCAGTGCGAAGGCCCAGCGCCTGCGCGGGCTCCTCCTCCATGCGCACGCGCTCGAAGGCGACGAACTCGACCTGCGGCGCCTGCCTGAGGCCATCGCTGCGCTCGACGTGGAAGAACTGGAACATGAAGCGGTCCGCGTTGTGCACCGCAACGAAGGTGCCGCGCCCCTGCCGCCGCACGAGGATGTGCTCGGCCACGAGGTCATCGGTCGCATGGCGCAGCGTGCCGATCGACACGCCCAGCGCCGACGCCAATTCGCTTTCGCTCGGCAGCGTGCTGCCCGCCGCACAGCGCCCCGACTCGATGGCGCGCAGCAGCGAGCGCTTGACCAGCCGGTAGAGCGGCGCGCCCGCGGCATCGGCGGGAATCGGTTCGAACACGGAAGGGTCGGTCGGTCGCGGCATGGCGCGATTGTTCGGCCGCGTCGCGATTCATTCAAGTCATTCATATGACCTGTTTGACACCCGGAGACACGCACTCGGACACTGGCCTGGCTGCAAATTCTCAGCGAGTCACAACAGGAGACAACGATGATTCATTTCGTTCTGCACGACGCCAAGGACACGGTCGCGGTCGTGGTGGTGGAAGGCGTCAAGGCCGGCATGTCGCTCACCGGCTGGATCATGGACGAGGACCGGATGACCAGCGTCGACGCACGCCAGGACATCCCGATCGGCCACAAGGTCGCGCTCAAGGACATGGCCACCGGCGACACGGTGTGGAAGTACGGCATCGACATGGGCAAGGTGGTCGCGCCGATCAAGGCCGGCGAGCACGCGCACGTCCAGAACATCAAGACCAAGCGCTGGTAAGCCCACGCCCCGCTTCGCAAGCTCCCATCACCCACGAATCCGAAAGCACAGCATGTCCATCATTTCCAAAGACACCACCTTCCTCGGCTACCGCCGCGAAAACGGCCGCGTCGGCGTGCGCAACCACGTCATCATCCTGCCGCTGGACGACCTTTCCAACGCCGCCGCCGAAGCGGTGGCCCACAACATCAAAGGCGCACTCGCCATTCCGCACCCCTACGGGCGCCTGCAGTTCGGTGCCGACCTGGAACTGCACTTCCGCACCCTGATCGGCGCGGGCTGCAACCCCAACGTGGCGGCCGTCGTCGTCATCGGCATCGAGGACAGCTGGACGCAGAAGGTGGTCGACGGCATCGCCGCCACGGGCAAGCCGGTGGCCGGCTTCGGCATCGAGGGCCACGGCGACCACGACACCATCCTGCGCGCGAGCAAGGTGGCGCGCGAGTTCGTGCAGAACGCGAGCGAGAAGCGCCGCGAGCCCTGCGGCATCCACGAGCTGTGGGTGTCCACCAAGTGCGGCGAGAGCGACACCACCTCGGGCTGCGGTTCCAATCCCACGGTGGGCAACGCCTTCGACAAGCTCTACGAGACCGGCAACACGCTGGTGTTCGGTGAAACCTCCGAGATCACCGGCGGTGAGCGCATCGTGGCCGACCGTTGCCGCACGCCCGACGTGAAGGAGCGCTTCATGTTCATGTTCAACCGCTACCAGGACATGATCAACCGCCACAAGACCAGCGACCTCTCCGACTCGCAGCCCACCAAGGGCAACATCGCGGGCGGCCTCACGACCATCGAGGAAAAGGCGCTTGGCAACATCCAGAAGATCGGCAAGAAGTGCCTGGTCGACGGCGTGCTCGACAAGGCCGAGGTGCCCACCGGCCCGGGCCTGTGGTTCATGGATTCCTCCAGCGCCGCGGCCGAGATGGTGACGCTGTGCGCCGCCTCGGGCTATGCGGTGCACTTCTTCCCCACGGGCCAGGGCAACGTGATCGGCAACCCGATCCTCCCGGTCATCAAGATCTGCGCCAATCCGCGCACCGTGCGGCTCATGAGCGAGCACGTCGACGTCGACACTTCGGGCCTCTTGCAGCGCGAGATGACGCTCGACCAGGCCGGCGACCAGCTGCTCGAATGCATGCTGCGCACCGCCAACGGCCGGCTCACCGCGGCCGAGGCGCTGGGCCACCGCGAGTTCGTGATGACGCGCCTGTACGAATCGGCCTGAGTGCACGAACGACACGACACCATGAAACGCATCGTCATTGCGGAGTTCATGGACGCCGCCGCCGTCGCGCAACTGCGCGCGCGGCACGACGTTCTCTACGACCTGGCCCTGGTGGACGACGGCGCCCGCCTGTACCGCGAAGCGAAGTGGGCCAACGCCCTCATCGTGCGCAACCGCACGCAGGTGCGCGGCGAAATGCTCGACGCGCTCGCTCAGTGCACGGTGGTGGGACGCCTGGGCGTGGGCCTGGACAACATCGACGTGGCGGGCTGCGAGGCGCGCGGCATCCGCGTGATTCCGGCCGCGGGCGCGAATGCGCTGAGCGTGGCGGAGTACGTGATCGCGAGCGCAATGATGCTGCTGCGCGGCGCCTACGCCTCGACGGCCGATGTCGCCGCGGGCCGATGGCCGCGCAATGCGCTTTCCAACGGGCGCGAGCTGTCGGGCAAGACGCTGGGGCTGGTCGGCTTCGGCGCGATCGGGCAATTGACGGCGCGGCTCGCGAAGGCGCTGGGCATGCGCACGGTGGCCTTCGACGCGATGATGGATGCGGGCCATCGGGCGTTTGCGGAGAACGACACGCAACCGCTCGGCCTCGATGAACTGGTGGCGCAAGCGGATGTGGTGAGCCTGCATGTGCCGCTGGTCGACGGCACCCGCAACCTGTTCGGCACCGAGCGCATCGCAGCGATGAAGGGCGGCGCGGTGTTGATCAACACCTCGCGCGGCGGCATCGTCAACGAGTCCGCAGTGGCGCTCGCGCTGCGCGAAGGCCGGCTCGGCGGTGCGGCGCTCGATGTGTTCGACGCCGAGCCGCTCGCGGCCAGCGCGCACTTCGAGGGCTGCCCCAACCTGCTGCTGACGCCGCACATCGCGGGCGTGACGACCGAATCGAACGAGCGCGTGAGCAGCCTGATCGCGCAGAAGGTGCTGGAGGCACTCGAACCATGACGATGTTGAACCTGCAGGAAGCGCGGCAGGTCGTGGCCGAGACCCTGCGCGCAGCCGGCGCCAACGAAGCCATGGCCTCGGCCACCGCACGCGCGCTGGTGCTGGCCGAAGCGCAAGGCCTGGGCTCGCACGGCCTCGGCCGCGTGGCCCAGTACGCCACGCACCTTCGCAACGGTCGCGTCAACGGCAATGCGGTGCCCACGCTGCGCCGCGAGAAAGGCGCCGCCGCGCTGATCGACGCGCAGGAGGGTCTTGCCTTCGCCGCCTGCGAGATGGCGGTGGCCGAAGCCATCGCCCGCGGGCGCGATTTCGGCATCGCCATCGCGGGCGTGACCGAGAGCCACCACTGCGGCGTGGTGGTCGATCACCTGCGCGCGGTGGCCGATGCGGGCATGGTCGGCCTGGGCTTTGCGAACTCGCCGGCCGCGATGCCGGCGGCGGGCGGGCGGCATCCCATCTTCGGCACCAACCCGGTGGCGGCGGTGTTTCCGCGCCGCGGCGCGCTGCCGTTGATGATCGACCTGAGCCTTTCCGAAGTGGCGCGCGGCAAGGTGATGGTGGCAGCAAAGCAAGGCAGGCCGATCCCGCCCGGCTGGGCCGTGGACCGCGACGGGCAGCCCACCACCGACGCGCAGGCCGCGCTCGAAGGCTCGATGCTGCCCATCGGCGCCGCGAGCAGCCCCAAGGGCGCGATGCTGGCGCTGGTGGTCGAGCTGCTGGTCACCGCGCTCATCGGCGCGCAGTTCGGCTTCGAGGCCTCGAGCTTCTTCGAGGATGCGGGCAACCGGCCGCGCATCGGCCAGGCTTTCATCGTCATCGACCCCGGCGCGTTGGCGGGATCGGCGAGCTACCTCGACCGCGTCGAGGTGCTGGTGGCCGAGATGCTGCGCGACGACGGCGTGCGCCTCCCCGGTGCGCGGCGCGAAGACCTGCGAAGGCGCGCGGAAGCCGAGGGCATCGAGGTGCCCGAGGCGCTGCTCGCGCAGTGGCGACGGTAGAACCGGTAAGCGCCGCAGAGCGTCATTCCCCCAAACACAACAACAGGAGACAACACGATGAAACGACGTGAATGGATGCAAGGGACCGCGGCCCTGGCGGCAACGGGATCGCTCGGTGCGCTCATGCCGGCGCTGGCACGGGCGCAAGGCGGCGATTACCCGAAGCCGGATGCCACGCTGCGCTACGTGGTGCCCTTTCCGGCGGGCGGCCTTACGGACGTGATGGCGCGCCAGATCGGGCAGCAGCTGGGCGAACGCTGGAAGGTCAGCGTGCTGGTGGACAACCGCCCCGGCGGCAACGGCCAGATCGGCGCCGACCTCGTGGCCAAGTCGCCACCGGACGGCAACACGCTGCTGGCGATCACGCTCACGCACGCGGCCAACGTGACGCTGTTCCCGAAGTCGCCCTTCAACTTCCAGAAGGATCTGCGCCCGGTCGCGCTGATCGCGGGCAGCCCCATGTTGATCGTGGTGCCGGTGGCCAGCCCGATCCAGGACCTGAAGGGCCTGATCGCGGCCGCGAAGGAGCGCAAGCTCAACGCCGGCTCCAGCGGCAGCGGCACGCCGCCGCACCTGACGCTCGCGCTCTTCAACGACCTGAACAAGTCCGCCATCCAGCACGTGCCCTACAAGGGCGGCGCGCCCTGCATGACCGACCTGATCGGCGGGCAGCTCGACGTGGTGTTCTCCAACATCCCCGAATCGATCCCGCACGTGAAGGGCGGCAAGCTGCGCGCGCTCGCCATCGCGAGCAAGGCACGCTATTCGCTCTTGCCCGACGTGCCGACGACGGCCGAGGCCGGCATGCCCACGCTGCAGGTGGAGAACTGGACGGGAATGATGGCGCCGGCCGGCATGCCCGATGCCGCGGTGCAGAAGCTCGGCGCGGAGGTGGTGAAGATCCTCGCGCAGCCCGGCCTGGAGGAGCGCATGCGCCAGCAGGGCTTCGTGATCGATGCGCGCGGGCCGGAGCGCTTCGCGCCTTTCCTCACCGAGGAGATCGCGCGCTGGGCGCACGTCATCAAGGCGGCCGATATCCAGCCGAGCTAGCGCTCAGCCGCGCAGCACCTGTGCGGTGTGGCGGGCGATGACCGCCTCTTCGTCCGTGCGCAGCACCCAGGCGCTGACGGGACTCTCCGGTGTCGTGAGCCGCGCATGGCCCGCGCCGTTGGCAGCCGCGTCGACATGCACGCCGAGCCAGTCGCATTCTTCGAGGATGCGCTCGCGCAGCGCGCTCGCGTTCTCACCGATGCCGCCGGTGAAGATCACCGCATCTACGCCACGCAGCGCAGCGGCGAGGCTGCCCATGTGCTGCACGACCTGCTCGACGAAATGCGCGATGGCTTCGGCGGCTTCCGGCGCGGCGGATGCTTCGAGCTCGCGCATGTCGCTCGACACACCCGACAGACCCAGCAACCCCGATTCGCGAAACAGCAGCGTCTCGACCTGCTCGGCCGACATGCCCTGCGAGCGCATGAGGTACAACACGACGGCCGCATCGAGGTGCCCGCAGCGCGTGCCCATCGTCAGGCCATCGAGCGGCGAAAAGCTCATCGTCGTCGCAACCGAACGACCCTGCGCCATCGCGCACATCGAGGCGCCATTGCCCAAGTGCGCGACGATCACGCGCTTGTCCGCCAGTTCGGGCGCAAGGCGCGTGAACTGCGCAACGATCGATTCGTAGGAAAGCCCGTGGAACCCATACCGCCGCACGCCCGCGTCATGCAACGCACGCGGCAGTGCGAAGCGGCGATTCACCTCGGTCTGCGTCGAATGAAAAGCGGTGTCGAAGCACGCCACCTGCGGCACGCCGTCGAAGGCCTTCATCGCGGCACGAACGCCCGCGAGGTTGTGCGGCTGGTGCAGCGGCGCCAGCGGCTCGAGCGCGGCCAGCTCGGCGAGCACCGCGTCGTCGATGCGCACCGGCGCCACGAAGTTCACGCCGCCGTGCACGATGCGATGGCTGACTGCCGCGATGCGGTCGTCGCCGCCCTGCTGTGCATGCCATTCGAGCAACGCTGCGAGCGCGCCCTGGTGCGAACGATGCTCGCCATCGAGCGTGGCGTCGTGCAGCGTCCGACCTTCCGCATCGCGAATGCGCAGCCGCGCCTTCAGCCCCGCGCCGAGCCCGTCGGCCTGCCCCGACCAGCGTGCGCTCGGCAGCGCATCGCCGTCACCAGCGGCCGCGAACAACGCGACCTTGATCGACGACGACCCGGCGTTCAGCGTGAGCAGCGATTCGGTCAGACGTAGTCCTTGTACTTGTCCAGGAAGCGCACCGGCTTCGACAGCGCATCGCGGCGGAACGGGTCGCCCAGCTCGCGGGTGCACATGATCTCGATCACGCAGGTCTTGCCTTCGTTCATCTGCATGTCGATGGCCTTCTTGAGCGCCGGGCCCACGTCTTCGAGCTTGTCGACCACGATGCCCTCGGCGCCCATCGCCTTGGCGATGCCCGCGAAGCTCTCGCTCTCGAGCTCGCCCGCGACGAAGCGGCGATTGTAGAAGTCGACCTGGTTCTTCTTCTCCGCGCCCCACTGGCGGTTGTGGAAGACCACGGCGGTCACCGGAATGTCGTGGCGCACGGCCGTCATGATTTCGCTCATGCTCATGCCCCAGGCGCCGTCGCCGGCATAGGCCACGGCCGGGCGGTCGGGTGCGGCGCACTTGGCACCGATCATGGTGGGCAGCGAGTAGCCGCAGTTGCCGAAGCTCATCGGCGCGAAGAAGCTGCGCGGCTCCTCGAAGCGCAGGTAGCTGTTGGCAATCGCGTTGATGTTGCCGATGTCGGTGGAGACCATCACGCGCGGCGGCATGGCCTTTTCCAGTTCGCGCAGCACCTGGCGCGGGTGCAGGTAGCTGCCGCCCGTCGGCGTCTTCTCGCCCTTGGCTTCCTCGATGGCATCGAGGCTGTACTGGTCGCGCTCGTGGGTCCACTCGTCGAGCTCTTTTTCCCACGCGGCCTTCTCGGCCTTGATCTTGTCGGCGCGCTCGGCCTTGGTGGCGTCGCAGGCCAGCGTCTTGCCCTGCAGGCGCTTGAGCAGTTCCTTGGCGGTGGCCTTGGCGTCGCCGTGGATGCCGACGGTGATCTTCTTCACCAGCCCGAGGTTGGTGTGGTCCGCCTCGACCTGGATGATCTTCGCGTCCTTCGGCCAGTAGTCCATGCCGTGCTGCGGCAGCGTGCCGAAGGGGCCCATGCGCGAGCCGAGCGCGAGCACCACGTCGGCCTGCGCGATCAGCTTCATCGCGGCCTTCGAGCCTTGATAGCCGAGCGGGCCGGCCGACAGCGGATGGCTCGCGGGGAAGGAATCGTTGCGCAGATAGCCGTTGGCGACCGGTGCGCCAAGGCGTTCGGCCAGGGCCTTGCACTCTTCGACCGCGTCGCCCATCACGACACCGCCGCCCGAGAGGATCACCGGGAACTTGGCCGAGGCCAGCAGTTCGACCGCCGCGTTCAGGCTGTTCTCGCCACCCGCGCCACGCTCCACGCGCATCGGCTTCGGGATCTCGACCGTGATCTCGCCGTAGAAGTAGTCGCGCGGAATGTTCAGCTGCGTCGGGCCCATCTCGGAGATGGCGCGGTCGAAGCAGCGCGCCGTGTACTCGGCCATGCGCTTGGGGTTGTTCACATGGCCCTGGTACTTGGTGAACTCCTGGAACATCGGCAGCTGGTTGGCCTCCTGAAAGCCGCCCAGGCCCATGCCCATCGTGCCGGTCTCGGGCGTGATCATCACGACCGGGCTGTGCGCCCAGTAGGCGGCCGCAATCGCCGTCACGCAGTTGCTGATGCCGGGGCCGTTCTGCCCGATCACGAGGCCGTGGCGGCCCGACACGCGCGCATAGCCGTCGGCCATGTGGGCGCCGCCCTGCTCGTGCACCACCGGAATCAGGCGGATGCCGGCGGGCGCGAAGATGTCCATCGCATCCATGAAGGCCGAGCCCATGATGCCGAAGATGTCGGTCACGCCGTTGGCGACCATGGTCTCGACGAAGGCCTCGGAGGGCGTCATCTTCTGCACGCCGGTGACGGCTTCGCGGGCGGGTGCTGCTGGTTTCTTCTGGCTCATGGAAGGCGTCTCCTGATGGGAATGAGGCGGGATCGGTCTGGATGCTGCAACTCGAAAGTCGGAACCACTTGTTCCGAATTTCTTTCCGGCGGAATATAGGCCGGCAAGCCCATGACGTCAAACAATTTACAAAAATCGGTACGCCTTGTCTTGTTTTTTGTAAAACAACTATGATCCGCCGCATGAAGATCGTCAAAGGCCTCACACCTGAAGCCGCCGAACCGGCGGGCGACACGCCCACCATGCGCCTCTTCGGCCTGCTCGAAGTCATGGCCGCCAAAGACCAGCGCTATTCGCTGCAGGGCCTGGTCGAAGAGACCGGCCTGCCCAAGCCCACGCTGCACCGCATGCTGCAGCAGCTCGAAGGCGCGGGGCTCCTGCAGCGCGAAGGCGATGGGCGCCACTACGGCATCGGAACACGACTGCGGCGGCTGTCGGAGAACCTGCTCTTCAACGACAGCCTGCACGGCGCGCGCCACACGGTGCTGCGCCAACTGGTCGAAGAGATCGGCGAGAGCTGCAACCTCACCTCGCTCTCGGGCAGCGAGGTCGTGTACCTCGACCGCGTGGAAACCGCCGCGCCGCTGCGCTTCTACCTGCATCCGGGCTCGCGCGTGCCGGTGCATTGCTCGGCGAGCGGCAAGATCTTTCTCTCGCAGATGAGCGCGGCGCAGCGGCGCCGGCTGCTCTCCAACGCACCGCTCGAAACCTACACGCCCAAGACGCTGACCGATGCCGAAGCGTTGGAGAAAGAAGTGCAGCGCGTGCGCAAGGACGGCTTTGCGATCGACAACGAAGAATTCCTGCCCGGCCTGCTGTGCATCGCCGCGCTGGTGCCTTCGGGCGACGAGGCGCCATCCAACCTCTGCATCGCGGTGCAGGCGCCGATCATGCGGCTCGACGCGGCGAGGGCGAAGACGCTGCTGCCCGCGCTGCAACGCGCCGCGCTTGCGTTGAGCCGCATCGATGCCGATGCGGGCAGCGACCGCGCAACGGCCTGATCCCCAGTTCTTTTCGAAAGCCCACCGTGACCGATACCGCCGACTTGCGACCCGACCGGATGCTCAGCGTGCGCGAGGTGTTCGGCATCGACACCGACCTGCAGGTGCCCGCTTTCACCGAACGCGACGACCACGTGCCCGAGGTCGATGCGGTCTACCGCTTCAACCCCGACGTGACGCTCGCGATCCTCGCGGGTTTCACGCGCGACCGGCGGGTGATGGTGCAGGGCCTGCACGGTACCGGCAAGTCGACCCACATCGAGCAGGTGGCCGCGCGCCTGAACTGGCCCTGCGTGCGCCTGAACCTCGACGGCCACATCAGCCGCCTGGACCTCGTGGGCAAAGATGCGGTGGTGCTGCGCGAAGGAAAGCAGGTCACCGAGTTCCAGGAAGGCATCGTGCCGTGGTCGCTGCAGCGGCCCGTGGCATTGATCTTCGACGAGTACGACGCGGGCCGGCCCGACGTGATGTTCGTCATCCAGCGCATCCTGGAACGCGACGGCAAGTTCACGCTGATGGACCAGAACAAGGTGCTGCGGCCGCATCCTTTCTTTCGCCTGTTCGCCACCGCCAACACGGTGGGGCTGGGCAACCTCAACGGCCTCTACCACGGCGCACAGCGACTCAACCACGCGCAGATCGACCGCTGGAACATCGTCGCCTCGCTCAACTACCTGCCGGCCGATGAAGAGATCGCGATCGTGCAGGCGCGCGTGCCTTCGCTGGCCGACGATGCGGGCCGCAAGCTCGTCGCGGCGATGGTGGCCGTGGCCGATCTCACGCGCAAGGGCTTCGCGGCGGGCGACCTCTCCACGCTGATGTCGCCGCGCACCGTCATCACTTGGGCAGAGAACGTCGAGATCTTCAAGGACCCGGCGCTCGCGTTCCGGCTCTCGTTCGTCAACAAGTGCGACGACGCCGAGCGCCCGCTCGTGGCCGAGTACTTCCAGCGCTGCTTCGACCAGGAACTGAAGGAGTCGCACCAGCTGTCGTCGGGTTCAGGCGAATGACCGACACGTCTGCGAGCGCGATGCAGCGCCGCGTGCGGCAGGAGGAACAGGTCGCCGAACTCTGCGCAGGCGTGGTGCGGGCCTTCAGCGGCGAGCGCGACCTGCACTTTCGCGGCAAGCGCCTGCACCGTGGGCGCGTGGCGCTGCCGTGGTTCGCGCCGCACCTGCATCCCTCGGCAGACACCGACGATTTCGCCTCGTTCCGCGGCGTGGCCGATGGGCTCGCGCTGCGGCTCACCGTGTCCGATGCGGCATTGCATGAAAGCCTTCGGCCCGAAGAGCCCGTCGAACGCATGCTGTTCGAAATGCTCGAGCAGTTCCGCGTCGAAGCGCTCGCGCCCGAGGTCATGGCCGGCATGCGCCACAACCTGCGGCACCGCCACGAACAGTGGTCGCTCGCCTTCCACCATTCGGGCCTGACCGATACCGCGCGCGGGCTGCTGCTCTATGCGGTCGCGCAGATCTGCCGCGCCCGCGTCAGCGGCCAGCAGGTGGTGGAAGAAACCGAAGACATGCTCGAGGCCACGCGCTTTCATCTGGCGCCGCTGATCGGCCACGCCCTTGCGGGCCTGCGTCGCGACCGCGCAAACCAGGCCGCCTACGCCGTGCATGCGCTCGCCATCGCGCGCACCGTCGCCGCGATGCTGCACGAGGCTGGCGAAGAAAGCCCCGACGCGCGCGACCCGCATGTGGACGACAAGCGCAGCGTGTTCATGCTCGTCGCCGACATGGACCGCGAGATCATCGAGCGCTTCACCACCGCCGAGTCGGGCCGCAGCGTGGTGATCGAAGAGGCAGGTGGTGCCTACCGCGTCTTCACCACCGCCTACGACCGCGAGCACGACGCCGCCACGCTCGCGCGCAAGGAAGTGCTCGCCGACCACCGCGAAAAGCTCGACCGCCGCATCGCTGGCCAGGGCGTGAACATCGCACGCCTCGCGCGCGAACTGCGCGCACTGCTGGCCGACCCCACGCGCGACGGATGGGACGGCGGGCAGGAGGAAGGCCTGATCGACGGCCGCCGGCTCGCACAGCTCGTCGCCTCACCGACAGAGCGCCGCCTGTTCCGCACCGAACGCATGGAGCCCGTGGCCGACTGCATGGTGAGCTTTCTCATCGACTGCTCGGGCTCGATGAAGGAGCACGCCGAATCGGTCGCGATGATGGTCGATGTGTTCGCGCGTGCGCTCGAGCAGGCGGGCGTGACCAGCGAAGTGCTGGGCTTCACCACGGGCGCATGGACCGGCGGCCGCCCGCAGCGCGAGTGGGTGCGCGCCGGCAGGCCGGAACACCCAGGGCGCCTCAACGAGCGCAGCCACCTCGTCTTCAAGGCCGCGGCCACACCATGGCGCCGCGCGCGCCCCGCGATGGCCGCGCTGGTGAAGGCCGACCTGTTCCGTGAAGGCATCGACGGCGAGGCGGTCGACTGGGCCTGCATGCGCCTGCGCCAGCGCCCCGAGGCACGCAAGCTGCTGCTGGTGATTTCCGATGGCTCCCCGATGGACAGCGCCACCCACCTCGCGAACGACGCGCACTACCTCGACCACCACCTGCGCGACGTGGTCGCACGCCAGGAGCAGCGCGGCGACATCGAGATCGCGGGCATCGGCGTCGGGCTCGACCTGAGCCCGTACTACAGCCGCAGCCACGTGCTCGACCTGGCCACATCCACCGGCAACACGATCTTTCGCGAGGTGATCGACTTGATGGCAGGCCGCCACCGCCGTTGAGCCAGGCAAAGGCTGAGGCGTTTTGGATTACATCCAAGTCCCCGATTGACAAAGGGCACCCATGGTTCTTACATTGCGTTTCACATCCGGGAACAGCGTTCCGATATTTGGAACACTTCTGAAAGCCTCATGGATTCCACGCTCGCCAAAGGTCTTGCGGCCATCGAATGGATGACGCGCCAGCAGCGCCCCTGCCGCGTCACCGACTTGGCGCAGGCCTTCGGCATGGCGCGCAGCAATGCGCACCGCACGCTGCAGACGCTGGTCGAATGCGGCTGGGCCGTGCAGGACCCGGACACCAGCACCTACCGGCCGAGCCTGCGCCTGTTCGAACTGGGCGCGCTGGTCGGCGATGCGGCCGACGTTGGCGCGCTGCTGCGGCCGCACCTGGCATCGCTCGCGCACCAGACCGGCGAGACCATCCACCTCGCGGTGCTCGACGGCGCCGAGATCGTCTACCTCGACAAGTTCGACAGCCCCTTGCCCGTGGCGGCCTACTCGCGCATCGGCGGCCGGGCCGCGGCCTACTGCGTGGCATCGGGCAAGGCGCTGCTGGCCGCGGCGGCGCCCACAGTGCCCGCGCTGCACGAGCGCCTCGGCACGCTGGTCGCCCACACGAAGAACAGCATCACCGACTTCGATGCACTCCTTCTCGAACTCGAACGCACCCGCACGCGCGGCTACGCGGAAAACCGCGAGGAATGGCGCCTGGGCGTCTGCGGCCTGGGCGTGCCGGTGTTCAACGCACGCGGCGAAGCGATCGCGGCCGTTGGCATGAGCGTGCCCTCGATCCGCTTCGCGCGGACCCAGGCGCGTGGCCTCGCCGACCACCTCCTGGCCTGCGCGCGCGACGCGAGCGTGACGCTGGGCTACCGCGCGACCGCGCTGCCGACATCCACCATAAAGAGAAGGAGATCCGAATGAACCTGTTCCTCGCCCCCTGGCTGCGCGCGGGCCTGTTGGCCGTCACAGCCTTGGCAGCACCCTTCGCCGCGCAGGCGCAAAACGGCAGCGACTACCCGACCAAGCCGATCCGGCTGATCGTGCCCTATCCGCCCGGCGGCGGCACCGACGTGATCGCGCGCATCGTGCAGGAGCGCTTCTCGACCCTGCTCGGCCAGCAGGTGCTGATCGACAACCGCGGCGGCGCGGCCGGCTCCATCGGCACCGAGGTGGTCGCCAAGTCGCCGCACGATGGCGACACGGTGCTCTTCACGCTCTCCTCGCACACCATCAACCCGGCCATCTACACCAAGCTGAGCTTCGACACCGCGAAAGACTTCGCGCCGGTCGGCCTGGTCGCCTCGCTGCCACAGATCCTGGTGGCCAACAACCAATTTGCACCGAACACCGTGGCCGAGCTCGTCGCGCTGGCCAAGGCCAAGCCCGACAGCATCTCCTTCGCCTCGGTGGGCAACGGCTCGCCCGGGCACCTGGCGGGCGAGCTGCTCAAGCTGCGCACCGGCACGCACATGACCCACATTCCCTACCGCGGCGGCGGCCCGGCCGTGACCGACGTGATGGGCGGGCAGGTGCCGCTGCTGTGGGTGTCGATTCCCGCGGCGGCGCAGTTCGTGAAGGCCGGCAAGCTCAAGGCGCTGGCGGTGTCGACCACCAAGCGCAGCGCGGCCTTCCCCGACGTGCCGACGATGCAGGAGGCCGGCATTCCCGACTTCGACGTGGACTCGTGGTATGCCGTCTTCGTGCCCGCGAAGACGCCGCAACCCGTCATCGACAAGCTCAACCGCGTGATCAACACCGTGGTGAAGGAGCCCGAGATTCGCGAGAAGCTGCTGGCGCAAGGCAGCGAAGGCGTGGGCGGCACGCCCGAACAACTCGGCAAGGTCGTGACGACCGAGCTCGTGCGCTGGCAGAAGCTCGCCAAGGAAGCCAGCATCAAAGTCGATTGATCGACACAGACAGACCCATGGAACATTCAACCCCCACTTCCCCCATCGCCGAACTCGTGGGGCGTGCCCGCGCCGCGCAGCGCATCTACGAAACCTGGTCGCAGGAACAGGTCGACACCGCCGTGGTCGCGGCCGGCTGGGCCATCATCGAGCCGGCGCGCAACCGCGAACTGGCCGAGCTGGCCGTGGCCGACACCGGCGTGGGCAACGTCGAGGACAAGGTTCGCAAGAACCATCGCAAGACCTTCGGCCTGCTGCGCGACCTGCACGGCGCGCGCTCGGTCGGCGTGATCGGCGAAGACCCGGCGCGCGGCATCGTGGAGATCGCGCGGCCCGTGGGCGTGGTCTGCGCCGTCACGCCCTCGACCAACCCGGGCGCGACGCCGGCCAACAAGATCATCAATGCGCTCAAGGGCCGCAATGCGGTCATCGTCGCGCCCTCGCCCAAGGGCTGGTCGACGGCGGCGCGGCTCATCGCATTCATTCACGCGGAGTTCGACCGCATCGGCGCACCGCGCGACCTGGTGCAGCTGCTGCCGCTGCCGATCAACAAGCAGGCGACGGCCGAGCTGATGCGCCTCTGCGACCTGGTGGTGGCGACCGGCTCGCAGGCCAATGTGCGCGCCGCGTATGCGAGCGGCACGCCGGCCTTCGGCGTGGGCGCGGGCAATGTGGCGGGCATCGTCGATGAAACGGCCGACGTGAACGCGGCGGCCGAGCGCATTGTGCGCTCCAAGACCTTCGACAACGCGACCAGCTGCTCGTCGGAGAACAGCCTGGTGATCGTCGATGCGGTGCGCGCCTCGATGCTTGCCGCGCTCAAGGACCGCGGCGCCGTCATGCTCGCCGCCGCGCAGAAGGCCACGCTGCAATCGCTGATGTGGCCCGAGGGCAAGCTCTCGGCCGCCGTCATCGGCCAGTCGGCCCGCACGATCGCGGAGCGCGCGGCAGAGGTCGACGGCGCCAATCGCGAAGGCTGGCTCGCCATTGCCGCCACCGACCCGCGCATCCTCATGGTGGCCGAAGACGGCGTGGGCCACGACCATCCGTTCTCGGGCGAGAAGCTGAGCCCCGTGCTCGCCATCTACGCCGCGAGAGATTTCGACGAAGCCGCGGCCACGGTCGAACGCATCTACGCCTACGAGGGCGCCGGCCACTCGGTCGGCCTGCACAGCGCCGTGCCCGAACGCGCGACGGCACTGGGCCTCACGCTCCCGGTGTCGCGCGTGATCGTCGACCAGGCGCACTGCATCGCCACCGGCGGCAGCTTCGACAACGGCCTGCCGTTCTCGCTCTCGATGGGCTGCGGCACCTGGGGCAAGAACAATTTTTCCGACAACATGAACTACCGGCATTACCTGAACATCACGCGCGTGTCGCGGCCGATTCCGGAGAAGGTGCCGAGCGAGGACGAAATCTTCGGCGCGTACTTCGCCAGGCACGGCGCGAAATGAGCAGCGCGGCAGGCGGCACAGTCCATGCGCTGATCGAGCGCCAGGCGGCGCGCCAGCCGCACGCGGTGTATGCGCGCGCTACCGAGAGCGATCGCCACATCACCTACGGCGAACTCGCACGCGGCTGCCGTCGCGTGGCAGGCGTGCTGGCCCGGCATGCCAAGCCCGGCGAGACGATCTCCGTGGTCATGCCCAACGGCCTGCAGACGCTGCGCCTGCTGCTGGGCGCAATGCACGCGGGCTACTGCGTGAACCCGGTCAACCTGCTGTCGCAGCCCGAGCAGATGCGCTATGTGCTCTCGCACTCCGACTGCCGCGTGGTCTGCGTGGCGCCCGAGTGGGAAGCGCGTGTGCGCGAGATGGTGCAGGCCTTCGACCGGCCGGTGACGATGATCGTGGTCGATCCCGAAGCCGAGGCGTTGCCGGACGAAGCCGAAGCAGCAGTCGATGCGCCAATGCCCTCACCCGATGCCGTCGCGCTGCTGATGTACACCTCCGGCACCACCGGCATGCCCAAGGGCGTGATGCTCTCGCAGCGCAACCTCGCGGCCAATGCGCATGCCATCAGCGCCGAGCATGCGCTGCAGCCCGCGGACCGTGTGCTCGCGGTGCTGCCGCTCTATCACATCAACGCCTTCGCCGTGACGATGCTCGCGCCGCTCGCGCACGGCGGCAGCCTCGCGATGCCGCCGAAGTTTTCGGCCGGCCGCTTCTGGGAACAGGCCACGCAAACGCAGTGCAGCTGGATCAACGTGGTGCCCACGATGATCTCGTACCTGCTCGAAGGCCCGAAGCCGCCGCTCGCGCAGACGCTGGCGATCCGCTTCTGCCGCTCGGCCTCGGCGGCGCTGCCGCCCGAGCACCACCGCGCGTTCGAGCAGATGTTCGGCATCGGCATCGTCGAGACCATGGGGCTCACCGAGACCGCGGCACCCTCGTTCTCCAACCCGATGGACCCGGCCGCGCGCAAGCTCGGTTCGGTGGGCCGCGCCTCGGGCTGCATGGCCGGCGTGGTCGATGCCGCGCTCGCGGCCGTGCCCGACGGCACGACCGGCGAGCTCGTGATCCGAGGGCCGAACGTGATGCTCGGCTACTACAAGAACGAAGAGGCTACTCGCGCGAGCTTGACGCCCGACGGGTGGCTGCGCACCGGCGACCTCGGCCACCGCGACGAGGACGGCTTCTTCTTCGTCACCGGCCGCATCAAGGAGCTGATCATCAAGGGCGGCGAGAACATCGCGCCGCGCGAGATCGACGAGGCGCTGCTGCAGCACCCCGCCGTGCTCGAGGCTGCGGCGGTGGGCGTACCCGACCGCCACTACGGCCAGGAGATCGGCGTGTGCATCGTGCTGCGCGAAGGCTGCGCCTGCACCGAGGACGAGCTGCGCGCCTTCAGCGCCACCGCGCTCGGTCGCTACAAGACGCCGGGCCACTATCGCTTCGTCGTCGACCTGCCGCGCGGGCCTTCGGGCAAGGTGCAGCGCCTGAAGCTGCTGCCGCTCTTCGAGGCATGACGGCGGCCGAACTGCTGGTTCCGCCACTCGCGCCGGCACTGCTCGCCTACAGCCTCTGCGTGGTGTTCGCGGCCGGCATCGTGCGCGGCTTCGCGGGCTTCGGCTTCTCTGCCATCACGGTGGCGGGCATGTCGCTGGTGGTGTCGCCCGCGCTGGTGGTGCCGGCGATCTTCATGCTCGAGATCCTCGCGAGCCTGAGCCAGTTGCGCGGCATCGCGCGCGATGTCGACATGCCCTGGCTCAGCTGGCTGATGGTGGGCAACCTGGTCTGCATCCCCCTCGGCGTGGCGCTGCTCGCCTGGCTGCCCGAGACGCCGCTGCGCCTCTTGATCGGCGCGCTGCTGATGGCCGCTGCGTTGCTGCTGCGCGGCGGCGCTCACGTCACGCTCGTGCCTACGCGCGGCATGCGGCTCGCGGCGGGGCTGGCCTCGGGCTTCATCAACGGCGTGGCCGCCATCGGCGGCATCGCCATCGCGGTGCTGTTGAGCACGGCGAAGATGGCGCCGGCCGCGCTGCGCGCCACGCTGATCGCGCTGCTGCTCTTCAGCGATGTGGTGTCGCTGATTGCCGCCGCGCTCATGCCGTCTTCCGCGCATGCATCGGGCAACCTGCTCGGGCCCGCCACGCTCAAGTGGGCGGTGTGGCTCGCGCCTGCGATGCTGGCGGGCATCTGGTGGGGACAGCGCTCGTTCAAGGGCGTGTCGCCCGAGCAGTTCAGGAAGCATGTGCTGAACCTGCTGATCGCACTGGCCACCGTGAGCGTGCTGCGTTCGCTCTTCAGCCTGCTGGCCTGAAACCCCGTTCCATCGGCCTGTTGTCACAGGCTGCGGATCTCCTCTCTCATTCGAAGTGACTTTCGGCATGTGTCTTTTGGCACGTGTCCTTCGGCACTGGCAGGACGCCCCCGTGTTCCGCACCATCGGGCAGCCCTGCCGGCTGGCGATTCGAGCCTGCGACATGGCTCAACAAATCGTTCATCGAAGAGAGGGGATCATCATGAAATTCAAACTCTGGGCGGCCACTGCAGCCGTCCTGGCCGTCGTAGCCTGCGGCGGCGGCGGCGGAGGCGACGTGCACTATCCGATCATCCTTCCGCCGCCGGATCAGAATCCGCCACCACCGCCGCCGCCTGTGCAACAGAAAGCCAAGGTCACCGGCCGCGTCACCAACGCGCTCAGTGGCCAGGGCGTGGCCCAGGTCACGGTCAGCAACGGCTCGTCCTCGGCCGTCACCGCCGACGATGGCAGCTACACCCTCACCGACATCACGCCCGCCGCATCGGTGCTGCTGAGCTTCACCAAGGCCGGCATGGTGCCTCAGAGCCGCGCCACCGCCGCGCTGTCGGCGTCGGGCTCCTCGACCGTCATCAACATCCCGATGCTGCCGGTGGCGGTCACGGTGAACTTCGATCCAACGGCGGCTTACGACGTCGTCGTGCCCGGTTCCACCGCCATGGTGCGACTGCGCGCGAACTCGCTGCGCCGCGCCGATGGCAGCGCGCCCACGGGCCCTGCGACCGCGCGGGTCACGCCCATCGCGCCCGCCAGCGATCTCAACGTGATGCCCGGCAACTACCTCGCGGGCACGGACGGCGGCAGCGCACCGATCGAGAGCTTCGGCGCCCTCGATGCCAGCTTCGTCGATGCAGACGGCGCGCCGCTGAACCTCGCAGCCGGCACGGACGCCACGGTGCGCATCGCGCCCTCGTCGCGCGCCGATGCGCTGCCCGCGAGCGTGCCGCTCTTCCACTACAACACCACCACCGGCCTGTGGGTGCAGGAAGGCACGGCCACGCTGCAGGGCACGGCACCTTCGCAGTACTACGAGGGCACGGTCACGCACTTCACGACCTGGAACGCGGACCGGATCTACGACACCGTGCGCATCAACGGCTGCGTGCAGAACGCGGCCGGCGAGCGGGTGGGCGGCGCGCTGGTCGCAAGCGAAGGCAAGACGTACACCGGCCTGGCCACCGCACTGACCAATGCGAACGGCGAGTTCTCGGTGGCA